>NZ_JBBOVX010000004.1:0-11467 GCF_038006805.1 Bacillus sp. FSL W8-0223 | reverse complement strand
TGATAAAAATATTCTGAAATATCTGAGATTTCAGCGTGGTAGAAAAATGCAAGAGCATAAGGAGTTTTTGCCCCCACCGAAGGTGTGGGATCAGGCAGTGCCTGATAAAACGATGGGGTCAAAAAAAGTGAGTTTTCTATATAGTTTCTATATGGTTTCTATATGAACTCTATATATCATTCTATATAGTTTCTATATGCTTTTTTTGCATTTTAAACATTAGTGGGAGGAAAAGTGGAAAACTTTTGTATGATTTTTCACTGAAAAAAATGAGAGTGCCCATTTACATACCTTACATGCAGGTATTCAATAAGGTTCGAATGTTTCGAATAATATTGCGCGCAATAGGACCCGTAGGGAGTAAGATATGAGCTACTCTGGAATAGTTGAATAGAGTTTTTGGGCTGTATAAACAGCCCAATTTTTTTATTGACCCTGAAACACGCTAAAATGTTTCAAGACATTTTGTGTTTCTTCTTCTGTGATCCCGATATACCGGAGAGTAACAGAAGGATGAGAATGGTTCAAAATTTCTTGCAACATGGCAATATCCTTCGTGGCTTTATAAAACCAATAGCCAAATGTTTTTCTGAGCGTATGATTGCCGACATGCTCCACCCCGGCAAAATCAGCCGCCTTTTTCAGCTGACGATAAGCCTGTGTCGGTGTAATCGGTCGATTTCCTTTTCTGGATGGAAAGAGCCACTCACTGTCTAATCCAGCCGCGTATTGATACACTTCCTCAAAACAATGGCCAATATAAATATCTCGGATTTTTTGGGTTTTCCCTTCTTTTACTCGTAAAACCTTCTCTTTTTTGTTTTTCAGCTTCAGAATCGCTTCCGTTTTGATTTTAAGCAGGTCTCCAACCCGTAGGCCTGTTTCACACCCTAACACAAATAAAATGTAATCTCGGGGCAAACAGTGGCGTTTTAACGCCCATTTCATATCGTCTAATTGCTGCTGACTACGGATTGGCTGCACATTTTTTGGTGCCGTCATCTTTTCTCCTTCCCTTAAAAATCAACGATTTGAATGTACGATTTTGTAGGATATCTCAATCCTATCGAAGAAAAAGGGAAAAGACAAGAGAATAAGCGAAAATGAATGTATGATTTTATACAAATTCGTACATTTGTTCAAAACTGAAAAAGGTAGGGGAAAGTTAGGGAACTTGATACGTATCATTTTTTGCGAAAATGTATATACTTTGTATATACTTAAATGACGGAAGGTGGTATAATTGAATTCCAATAAAGGAGAAGGGGTGGAAACTATGGCAATGGCAACAACTGTTCAAAAGTGGGGAAATAGTCTTGCAGTTCGTATCCCTAAAGATGTTGCTGAGCGAGTTGCGATTCATCAAGGCTCCGAAATCGAGTTAAGAGTTATAGATGATAAGAAAATCACATTAGTTCCAAAACAGAAGAAATACACGTTAGAAGAACTTTTAAAGCAAGCAAAGCCGGAAAATCGTCATAAGGAAATTGATTTTGGTATTGAAGGGAATGAATTAATTTGACCCAAGCACCAGACCGTGGGGATTTGGTTTATCTAAATTTCAACCCACAATCTGGACACGAACAAGCAGGACGTCGCCCAGGTATTGTATTGTCCCCGAAAGAATTTAATGAAATAACACGATTTGCACTTATTTGTCCAATTACAAACACAGTAAAGGGTTGGCCTTTTGAAGTAGAGCTCCCAGAAGGTTTAGCCATTCAGGGAGCTATTTTGACTGATCAAGTTAAAAGTTTAGATTGGGTATCCAGAAAGATTCAAATTAAGGATCAAGCACCACCCGAAATTGTAACTGAGTGTTTGAACAAAATACATACTTTTTTGTAAAAAGATAAAAAGCATCAAATAATGGAGTTGATCCGAATGAATGAAAGTAATTATTTAACACCGGAGCTAGTCGAAAAGATGTGAGCTTCTCTCAATAGCCTTACAGAGGAAAAAAAGTTAAAGCTGAAAAAGATGCTGCCACTCGTTGATGAGACACATAAACAGGCTTTACAAAAAATGATCATAAAATAGCATGATGGCGAATGTCATCTATAAAACACCTCAAAAACCCGGTCCGAAAAAGTGCATTTTTCGGACCGATTTAACCCTAAACTCATTTACCTTCTAATACATGGTTAATTGCTGCTCTTCCTCAACAATATGGCCCTTTAGTGGAATAACATACTGGAGTTTTACAACATCGACAAGCATACAAAGAGAAACATTTGATGATGTATAAAATTTTGTGTAGAGCATTTTACTAGACCAAAAGAAAAAAGGTAGGGTATTCTCTTCTTTAAATTCAATTTCAAATACTTTAGTAGCTGAATTGTTTCTTTTTAAGAGCATAAGACGATTTTTTTCATAAATTTAAAAAAGCGCCACTCTCTGACGTTATGTAAGGAGCCTATTGCAGGAAAATTATTCTTAGATTCATAGCAAAAAAAGTGGGACAAACGTGGGATAAGCGTGGACCATTTGTGGGATTTTAGTGGGCTATTCGTGGGACTTTAGTGGACTTTTTGTGGGCGAATCGCCTTTTTTATGTACCCATCGTTTTATCAGGCACTGCCTGATCCCACACCTTCGGTGGGGGCAAAAACTCCTTATGCTCTTGCACTTTTCTGCCGCGAAAAATTACAGGTATTTCTGAATAATTTATTTATTTTGTGGCACAATTGTAATCGTGTATAATACGGACACGATCTTCAAGGGGGATCGGCCTGTTAGTTAGGTAGAATAATCCACCCATCAGCCGTTAAACTCAAGGGTGGATTATTTTTTGTGAAATGACAGTATTGAAACAGAGGTCCAGGGCAGCATACTGTTTCACTGTTGCCCTGCCAACCTAATAGAACTTATTTTTATCATCGAACAGCTCATTAACTTTCTTGTAGTAGAAACAGAGGATGTTCATTTTTTTCTTATTTTTGGGTTATTTAGCCAAGTTGAAGCAGTTAATAAAGCAGCGAACCAATTCATGGTCAATCCATCAGAGATTTTGAACAGAATGAAAAGATAGTTATTTAGATGACTATCTTTTTTGTTGAAGAAAGCAAAAAGGATAGTCTTTTAATTTCTGACCATCTTTTTACTAAAAATTATAATATTCGGTTAATTCAAAAAATTTTAATCATGAATTGATTAATTGAATTAACGTTTAACTTTCTTGATGAAGTAGCTTTCTCTGCTAGTTGTTTTTATTTTTTTGGTTCGCTTTTTATCAGAATATAAGGTGTAAACAACTTTTGTACGTCTGATATAAGAGTTTTCCTTGTAGTAACATTTTGCGGTAATATAGGCGGTTTTTCCTTTGATTTTGGAACTCCATAAAGATACTAGTCCACTTGCTAGGGCAGCAGTTCCTTTTCCTTTTAAGTTTCCGGCAATGTAACCTGCTACTCCTGCAGCAAAAGCATAGGCATTGCTAGTGTTAGGCGTCTGGTAATACATTACTTTATCGAGTTTCCATCCTCCCGATGGCTCTGGAACTGGATAATATGTTGGAATGTCTGCTTTAGCATTGCTTGCAGGCAGGATTACTCCCAAAGAAACAAATGAAGCAAATAAGATTAAAGCTGCCTTTTTTAAGACTGAATTTTTAGCCTCAACCATTTTTTCTCCCCTCCTTTTTCGAAATTATGCTAATATTACATCAACAATATTAACATAATTCAGGGGAAGAGTTGTGAAAAAATGGATAAATTGGATAAAAATATAAAACAAAATAAATTTTTAAAAAAATACCAAAATTTTAATATGGGGATTGTTTATGCTCTCATTATTGTGATATGCGGAGTATTAAAAGTAAGTACCTCAATTCCACTAATTTTATTGTCATTAGTGGTAATAGTAGACTTGATTGTTTCCATCATAACCAAAAAAAAGAAAGATACCATTATTGATGTTTTCGCCATAATCCTTTTATGGCTTGGAGCAATCTTTTTGAGATAAAAAAAGATAATCTTGAAGATTATCTTTTTTGCTTATTTTTAAGCCAAAATTAATTTACTAGATAAAAACCATTAGGAAACTATTTAAGCACGCTTAGAAAGCCAAAATGAGCCAAATTTGGCTATTCTATGAGTGAGGTTGAGCAAATCGGTTATAAAAGATGTATTTTATAAATTCTATCCAACATTGCTGAAGATTGGGAAAATGACTAGAATTTTGGTGTTTTTGGAGTTAAAATATTGATCAGTAAATAAAAAATAAAAAAGACAAAATAAAAAGGCTGTTCGGCCACCACTCCGAACAACCTGCCCTGTTAACCACCACAGAAAACAGGGATAAAATACAAACCTTTATCGTTAAGTCCATTATAAATGGATTACATAAAAATTTTCAACTATAAAATTTCCCTTTTTTGGACTTCAAAGGTGTATTTTATCCCTTTCTGTGATCGGTAACGGGGTAGAATACGCCTTTTTGTTTTGTCTAAGGAAAGGGAGATAAAAACAATGAAAGATGTCATTATTGATTTGCTTCGTTCAGACGGATCTATTGTTGTAAATAAACGTTTAGCAAAAGCTATCGGATTGACGGAAGCAGTCGTATACAGCGAACTTGTGAGCTTGTATAAATATTGGGCAAATCGTGGAGAACTAACAGATGGCGAATGGTTTTTCTGTACGGATGACAATCTTGTAGAAAATACAACTATTCCAAAAAACACTGTTAGAAGAAAAGTAAATGAATTGGTAAAAATGGGACTTATCGAAAAAGAGTTAAAAGGATTGCCAGCTAAAATCCATTACCGTATAACAGACAAAATTTTTGAAGTATTAGGTTTGTGGTCAAGCAAGGATAACCAAAATGGTCAACCTGATGAAATCAACGTTTCTGACGAAAAAAGAGCCGAAAAATCGCATGGTTATCAGCTTACCCAAAATGGTCAACCAAGAGTAACCAAAATGGATAAGCAAGGATCGCCAAAATGGTCACCAAATAATACTAAATTAAATAATACTAAGATTAATAATACTAATAAGATTAGAGAGAGAGACTTAATAAAAGGGGCTGAAATTGAAGAAGAATTAAAAGATTACATAGAAGGACGTTCAGAAGAATTCAAGGAAAAGGGAATTGATTTACAAACGGTAATAAATTGGATTGAAGCTAATACAGAGTTTTATAACTTTATCGAATTTGCCGTCGGTATAAATCAGCTTTTAGAGTTTCCAGAACCTATTAAAAATCCTATTCTGTTTTTAAACAGCACTTTTGCTGATATTGAAAAATACGTTAAAGATTTTCGTAAAAAACAACTGAAAAAAGGTAAAAAGGAAATGGCAGCGAAAAAGAAACAACAACAACCTCAATTTCAGCCACAACCACAAACAGTTTTTTATAATTGGTTGGAACAGTGATCTAAATAAACTTTAAAGGGGTACCAGAATGTCTTTTATTGATAACTTAGAAATCATTGACGGTTATATTGACGAGGATCGGTTTTTTATAAAAAGTATTGCTGGATTTGTGGTGAATGGATTTTACAAAGCTGATGGATTGCGCTCATTGGCCAGATTGATTCATGATGATGAGCCACTTAACCTTTTTGACGAAGAAAGAACCATTTTCGTTCCAGTAGAAAAGAATGTCCAATTGAAAAAGGAATTGTTGATGATCGCGGATAAGTTAGATACATATCAAGGTTAAATGTTAAAAATTCCCTGCCCACTAGCGCGATGAACAGTGATCATTTGTTTTATAATCATTGATGAGTAAGTAATAAATAAATAATGGTGAGTGACTATCTAAAATATTTAATGATAGACGGTGATTATTGATGAGCGAATATCTGACGATTGCAGAATTGGCAGAACAGGCAGGCATTCCGAATTCTACTTGTAGGCGTTATTTGGCTAATTTTGAAGCGTTCTTCGTGGTTAAAGGTGGCAGTCGATTAAAAAAATATGAAGTCGAAGCTGTGAACGTTCTCAAAAGAATAAAGCAACTTTATGACGAGGGAAAAGACACGAACGAGATCCGCAACATTTTAGCTAATGAGTTTCCTTTGGTGATTAACCATGATGATCAACGAGAAACAAGTGAGAAAGTTGCAAATACACCAACATTAGCAACCAGTGAAGATGTTGAAGAGATAAAAAAAGCACTGGAAGAGCAGAAGAAATTCAACGAAATGCTATTAAAAAAGCTAGATGAGCAAAACCGATACATCAAAGAGTCATTGGAGAAACGAGATCGTCAACTCATGGAATCGTTGAATCAAGCTTTGGAAATTAGACAAGCTAGAATCGAAGCTGCGGCAGCAGAGAAAGAGCAGCCAAAAGGATTTTTTGCACGACTTTTTTCGAAAAAAGGGCAAAAAAAATAAGTGGGTCGCCACAAAAATCTGTGACGACCTAAAAAATTGTGCAATATGGGGCTTTCTGGCGAAATTATCTTTCGTTTTATGTGTAATTATATTGCTAAATGCAAAATTCGGCTTCATTTTGGGAACAAAACTTCAACGCAAAACGGAGTTTTGGGACGGTGTGAGAGAATTGTTGGCCACTCGGTATCGCCGGACGGCAGATCATTTTTTCCGCAGGGGTAGGCGGCTATCTTTTCCGCCTAACCAACCAAGCCCATATAAAAAGCACCCTTAATTATGTTGTATCCTATTTAAAATCATTTCGTGCTTACCAACTTTTTCTGCTAAATACTCAATATCTGTGCTTAAACCTTTTGTGTTCTTTTGGATTTGTTTTAATAATGCTACAACATCTTCATTACTGTTTGCTTCAAGCTTTTCCAATCTAGAATTTACTGCTTCAAAATTTGCATCCACTTCTTTAAACTTTAAATCTAGGTACTGATAAAGATTTTTAAAGCTTTCTTGAATAAGTAATGTTAGTTGTTCTTTTTCATCGCTCATTTTATTTAATCCTCCTAGCTAGGATTATAAAATAAGGTGTTGATAATAACCAGCACTCTTTACATAAAGTTTTGGATTGTAATTTGTTCCTATTCATCATTCATCATAGTCTTCATTATGATCTACGCGCAAATAACCTTTAACAAAGTCTAGATCTATCTCATTGATCTTCATCAGATCACCTTTGCTACTGGCGTTATTGAATCTTTCAAACTTTTTGATTACACTAAACATAGACATTTATGCTTGCCAAGATTCCTGTAATGATAAGGACAATATTTTTTATCGAGAACTTCAATCCCTAGTATCCTTCCGGCTTCTGCAAGCCGTTTTGTCATTTCAACATCCTCTCTCGATGGAGTGACGTCACCACTTGGATGCTGATGTGCGACGATGATGCTAGCTGAGTTATTGAGGATTGCTGCCTTAAATACTTCTCTTGGATGAACAATTGAAGCATTGAGAGACCCGATATGGCAGCGATGAACGGCAACGACTTCGTTTTTGGTATTGAGGCACATGACTAAGAACACTTCTCTGTCGTCGTCGCCGATGAAGTGTGCTGCCACTTTTGCTGCATCCTCCGGACAACGGATTACTTTTCTTTCTTCTGATGTTTCTGTGACAATTTGTTTGATTCGAACTATTTCAAGGATCTTCTTCATGTAGGACATCTCCTTTCTTTGTTTGAGAAAGGAGGAATTTTTGTGCAAAGGCGGGTAGAAGGGTGCGGAACGAAGTGAAGCATACGGAGTATCAAGCGATTCGTTGACAGCTTGCGGAAAGCCCAATGACTTAGCAAACCTTTAGGTTTGGTTAGCCGACTTGGCTTTCCCAAGATGTCCGAAGAGCGCAGACCCTTTACGCGTCTAACAAACAAAAAATTACAATGAGGTGAGGCAAAGGAAGGAGTGTCCTTGGGAAGGAGGTAAAAAAATAAAACGTATTTTTGGTTTGTTGCCTTTTGATTTTAAAATAAATTTATTGGGTACTTTTCAGTTGTTTCACTGAAAAGTCGTAAAACCTTTTTGAAATGCTTATTTTATTATTCGGATATGTTTAAAAGGCCAACAAATTATGTTTGCCTGGCCAACAACATCATCCATTGGAATGGCCCCAATATGACGACTGTCTTTACTATGTCTTCTATTATCCCCCATTACAAATAAATAGCCTTCAGGAACAGTGTTTCTACCGATTGGAGTGTCCTTTAGAGTAAACGATTCCGTAAGGGGGCTACCAAACTTGTTTTGTTTTTTGTATTCATCTAGATAAGGTTCTTTATAAGCTTTCCCGTTTATATATAAAATATCATTTTTATACTCGATGCGATCTCCAGGTAACCCAATTATGCGTTTTATGTAATCCTTTTTTTCTTTTGTATGGAATACAATAATATCAAACCTTTTCGGTTTTACAAAAGAATATTTTATTTTGTTTACAATCATACGATCTTGATCGTGTAGTGTAGGCATCATGGATTCTCCTTCTACTATAAACGGCGCAAATATGAAGTGCCGAACAAAAGCAGCTAATAAAATCGCAATAATGATCGCCTTCATCCATCCCCAAAACTCACTTTTCTTTTTCTCCATTATCATTATCACCCTTAACTCCTAGATCACACATAAACCACACAAAAACACCCATAATCTCTGATCTACCCAGGTTTATGGGTGCTTGGTTTGCCTAGTGACTGTCGAACTCGGGGAATAATAACCTAATCTTTAAATCTAAAAAACCAGAAAATTATTCTACGTTAGCAAACTTAAGATAGGTTATGTCCTCGTTTTTCCGTTCCAGCCTACTGACAATCCGAGTCCCTTAGCTAACTCCTTGCTCCTCATTATTTTGTAAACTCTGGTACTATGACTGTAGAAGAAGAACTAGCAGAAATATTTAATCCTGATGGCAGCGTGACGGACTTTTCAACAGATGCTCCAAAAGTTTGAGGAGCAAGTTGTTGAATGGGACTGCTTTGGTAATACGATTCAGTTGGGCTCGAAATAGATACAGATGCCTGACCTTGTATTACTGGTAGTTCAATATGATCAGTATATCCGAATAAAGGGGATAAAAATGGTAATATCAAAAGCGCTCCCGCTCCTTTCATCAATATCCCTCCTCAGTAAATATACATAATATTGTAAATACTAGAATGATCATCGCAAAAAAGGCCAGAGATCAATCTCTGACCTACCTTATTGTAATGTTTAATGCAAAATAAAACTTTAGCAAAATGCAGGATAAAAATTAAGCACTAAATTGGAAACAAAACAGGTCAGATTTCGCTTAAATTTTTAGTTGCAGAAAACAATTGTAAAAGTTATTTCAAGAGTCCACCAAGCAGACCGCCTAACCCATTAGTCAGAGACTGAACGGAAGAAGCTAAACCATAGCCACCGTTGGTGGAAGCTGATGCAGACAATCCGTTCGGACCACTTAGGTTCGCATTGGTGTTGTATGTGCCACCAAGAACTCCTCCTAAAAGACCCGTAACGCCATCTTGATTAACCGTATAAGTGGAACCAGCTTGAATTTCAAAATTAGGGCCGGTAGCACTAACTACACTACCACTAGATACATTTGTCTTTCCTACTAAACTATTAACCGATCCCAGTACATCATCAAGACCTGCTGCGGAAGCTGGAGCCGCATTACCAGCTACTAAACTACCAGCCATTAACATTGCCGAAATTCCAACTGTTTTGATCAACTTTTTCATTATAATTCCCCTTCCTTTTCTAGAATTTTATTTTAATGCTTGACCTAGACTGTTCAATAACCCACCAATAGATTGAACGGAAGATGCAAGACCCCAGCTACCATTTGCCGAGGTACTAGCTGAATACCCTGCATAAGATACCGAAGCAGAGGTTCCGCTAGTTCCACCTAAAACTCCACCGCTGATTAATCCAGTTAATCCAGATTGTTCAGTCGAGTTCACTGCTTTTGCTGTCACAGTTACATTATCTACCTTCAAGGAAGCGCCACTCTGAACATCTACTTTAGAACTACCAACTAATTGATTTACAGCTCCGAGAACACTGCCAAGTCCACCATCCGGAGAATTAGTTGGTTGTTCTGCAGCAAAAGCCGATCCCATACCCCCCATTAGGATTGCCGTAGATAGACCTGCTGATAAAATCAGTTTCTTCATTTTACCTACCACCTTTCTAATTTATTGTTTTAAGAATTTCATAGAAAATAGTACCATTAAAATGAAAAATTTACCATATTAAAAAGAATACCTAAATCGGCTTTCATATAATCCCCTTTTATTCCTAAAATTGTTTTTTTACATTATAACACTACCAAGTATTCGATAAAATTTATAATTTAACTAAAAATAGTTACTTAAAGACGATTGGATTTTCCTGTCTGGCTCTATTTTCTGAAGTGATGAGCGATAATAATATGGTTTATAATCATTGATAAGCAAGTAACGAATAATGATGAGTGATTATCTGAAATATTCAATGATAGATGGTGATTATTAATGAGTGAATATCTAACAATTGCAGAATTGGCAGAGCAGGCAGGTATTCCGAATTCAACTTGTAGGCGCTATTTGGCTAATTTTGAATTGTTCTTCGTGGTTAAAGGTGGAAGTCGATTAAAAAAATATGAAGCTGAAGCTGTAAACATCCTCAAAAGGATAAAGCAACTTTATGATGAGGGAAAAGATACAAATGAGATCCGCAACATCTTAGCCAATGAGTTTCCTTTGGTGATTAACCATGATGAACAACGAGAAACAAGTGAGAAAGTTACAAACACACCAACATTGGCAACCAGTGAGGATGTTGAAGAGATCAAAAAAGCACTGGAAGAACAAAAGAAATTCAATGAAATGCTATTAAAAAAGTTAGACGAACAAAGCCGATACATCAAAGAGTCATTGGAGAAACGTGATCGACAACTCATGGAGTCCTTGACTCAATCTTTAGAAATTAGACAAGCTAGAATTGAAGCAGCCATAACAGAAAAAGAGACACAAAAAAGTTTTTTTTCACGTTTGTTTTCCAAAAAAGGGAAAGAAAAATAAGAAGGCCGATAAAAAAGTGTATCGACCCTCGAAAATTGTGCACTATGGGGCTCTGAGACAAATTTATCTTTCGTTATACGTATAAGTGTCTTGTTAAATGCAAAATTCGGCTTCATTTTGTGGTGAGTTTTGGAGATCTGCTACTAAAAATTGTTAATTCTTGCTCAGTGGTTAGAAGGGAGCGAAGATTCATGAAATATTCAAAGGAAACGTTACAAAAGAAATTTTCGTCTGTAAAAGCTTCACTTGAAATCGAAGGCTTAAAAGTAACGAAAGAAATTGAGGATCTAGTCATTGCAAAAGCAGCAGGAGAGATTTCTTTTGATCAGTTTAAACGTGAAGCAGCTAGGTTGGCAGGGAAACAGTGAATCGGTATGCTGCCCTGGGCCTCTGTTTCAATACTGTCTTTTAACCAAAAAAATAATCCACCCTTGAGTTGTTAGGCCAAAGGGTGGATTATCCGTCCTAAAGCCGATCCCCCCTTGAAGATCGTATCCGTATTATACACGATTACAATTGTATCGCGAAAT
>NZ_JBBOVX010000003.1:0-13525 GCF_038006805.1 Bacillus sp. FSL W8-0223 | reverse complement strand
AATGTATGATTTTATACAAATTCGTACATTTGTTCAAAACTGAAAAAGGTAGGGGAAAGTTAGGGAACTTGATACGTATCATTTTTTGCGAAAATGTATATACTTTGTATATACTTAAATGACGGAAGGTGGTATAATTGAATTCCAATAAAGGAGAAGGGGTGGAAACTATGGCAATGGCAACAACTGTTCAAAAGTGGGGAAATAGTCTTGCAGTTCGTATCCCTAAAGATGTTGCTGAGCGAGTTGCGATTCATCAAGGCTCCGAAATCGAGTTAAGAGTTATAGATGATAAGAAAATCACATTAGTTCCAAAACAGAAGAAATACACGTTAGAAGAACTTTTAAAGCAAGCAAAGCCGGAAAATCGTCATAAGGAAATTGATTTTGGTATTGAAGGGAATGAATTAATTTGACCCAAGCACCAGACCGTGGGGATTTGGTTTATCTAAATTTCAACCCACAATCTGGACACGAACAAGCAGGACGTCGCCCAGGTATTGTATTGTCCCCGAAAGAATTTAATGAAATAACACGATTTGCACTTATTTGTCCAATTACAAACACAGTAAAGGGTTGGCCTTTTGAAGTAGAGCTCCCAGAAGGTTTAGCCATTCAGGGAGCTATTTTGACTGATCAAGTTAAAAGTTTAGATTGGGTATCCAGAAAGATTCAAATTAAGGATCAAGCACCACCCGAAATTGTAACTGAGTGTTTGAACAAAATACATACTTTTTTGTAAAAAGATAAAAAGCATCAAGAGCTTCTCTCAATAGCCTTACAGAGAAAAAAAAGTTAAAGCTGAAAAAGATGCTGCCACTCGCTAACCTCTACTTCTGTCTTCGGGGTTCGGGACTTACACCCTATAGTTCATGTACATGCCGGGCGCACATAGAGGGCTAATGCCAAGAGGGTGTAAATCATGCGCTCGTGTCAACTCCTTAAATTCTCCCTCGTTCGTTCCTCACTCAGTCCGATTTACCGTTGACACTTCCCCATAATTTGTAATCAAAAATAAAAGGTGCTATAACTGATTACAGAGATTGTGCCTTTTCCATATCTTTTTAACTTCGTAGATATGGAAAAAAAGAGCAATTCCTCATAATAGGAATTGCTCTTTTTTTTATTTACCTATATCATCGTATTCTTAAAACCACGTACAAGCCCAAATAAGAGATTTTTAATGTTTTTGTTTATCTTTGATATGCAACTGAAAAAAGATTAGCGCTAAAACAAATAAAATTATCGGAATAACTATTAAACTAGAACTTAATAGAGTATAGGTCGTATCTCCATCCATTCTCCCCGTTTTTATTTGTAAATTTCTATAAAATGTTGCTAATTGAATAACAAAAATCATTATTAGACCAGTTATAAAACTAAGAAGAGAAAACTTGAAGTACATAAATAACCTCCAAAGATTTTGGTATAATCAAAATGTTCCCGTTGTGGGAACGAAAAAGAAATGCCATTATCTGAACGTGTATATAAATGTACTTGCGGCATTGTATTAGATCGTGATCACAATTCAGCAATCAATATCAAAAATGAAGGATTGCGCTTGTTAGAATTAGCATGAAAATACAAACTCCCGGAACAGGAGGGTTAGCTCGGTCAATTTCCTGTCATGAGACAGGATTACCCGAGAAGCCCCCACTTCAAGCAACCCGAAAGGGTGGTAAGTGGAGGGTAGTTCACAGTTTCGTAGGTTTTTAATTAGAACTTTTATCTTTGGGTGTTTTCCGATAAACAGTAAAATAAATAAATGCAAAAAGGAAGAATAATGTTTGAATCACATTTGTTACTATTTTTAATTCCGAATAATCAAAAAAGATATGACCGAGACAATACGAACCTGTTACAACAATCAGAAATTTCAAAAGGGATTTCATTATTTCCATCTCCTGTTATTTGCTTAGAATAGTAAAAATACAATTGCTCTAGCTGTGATTCCTGCTAACCAACTTGACACGCCAATACTTTTCAATCGTTTTTCTATAGCATCTTCTATTGTTCCACTAAAGTCAATAACAACATTAAGAGTACTCATAACAAATTGATATGCTAAGTATTTTTTTAGTGTGCTTTTTGCACTACTTGAAATTGGAAGTTTGGCTATGTAATTTCTAACTGTTCTATCCCAAGACACTTTTCCAATTTTTTGCAGTTTACTAATCATAGATTTTGCGGCAACTTTTGCAGCAGTTGATTTTACACCTAGAGTAGTAATACCACTATCTTGTTGTGCTTGTTGTGGAAGATTGGATTGGATACCATATTGAATATCTTCTGCCGAAATTCCATGTTTTTGCAATTCAATTTCTAACTCTATGAGCTTTTGAATTTCTTTTTGAGATAGTTTTGTATTCGCTTCTTGGTTTGTTACCGTCTGTGCTTTTGCATTTACTGCAAAAGATGTAGATACAGAAAGTAAAAGTGCTGTTGCAACAGTTACGTGGATAATTTGTTTTTTCATTAAAGTTTCCTCCTATAAATATCTGAATCTCTTGATACTCTCCCACCCTTTTAAATAGAGTTGGGAACATGATATTTAATATAATTACTCCAGTATTAATAATTGAAACAATTGTCTGAATCATAAAAACGACTCCTTTCTTTAAATTCAATTTCAAATACTTTAGCAGCTGAATTGTTTCTTTTTAAGAGCATAAGACGATTTTTTTCATGAATTTAAAAAAGCGCCACTCTCTGCCGTTATTCATCCTTAGAAAGGAGCCTATTGCAGACAAATTATTCTTAGATTCATAGCAAAAAAAGTGGGACAAACGTGGGATAAGCGTGGACCATTTATGGGATTTTAGTGGGCTATTCGTGGGACTTTAGTGGACTTTTTGTGGGCGAATCGCCTTTTTTATGTACCCATCGTTTTATCAGGCACTGCCTGATCCCACACCTTCGGTGGGGGCAAAAACTCCTTATGCTCTTGCATTTTTCTACCACGCTGAAATCTCAGATATTTCAGAATATTTTTATCAGTTTCGTGATACAATTGTAATCGTGTATAATACGGATACGATCTTCAAGGGGGGATCGGCTTTAGGCAGAATAATCCACCCGTGGCCTATAAACTCAAGGGTGGATTATTTTTTTTGGTTAAAAGACAGTATTGAAACAGAGGTCGAGGGCAGCATACCGATTCACTGTTTCCCTGCCAACCTAATTGCTTTACGTTTAAACTGTTCAAAAGAAATCTCTCCTGCTGCTTTTGCAATGACTAGATCCTCAATTTCTTTCGTTACTTTTAAGCCTTCGATTTCAAGTGAAGCTTTTACAGATGCAAATTTCTTTTGTAACGTCTCCTTTGAATATTTCATGAGTCTTCACTCCCTTCTAACCACTGAGCAAGGTCTCCAAAATTCGTCGACAAAATGAAGCCGAATTTTGCATTTAACAAAACACTTATACGCATAACGAAAAATAAATTTGTCTTAGAGCCCCATAGTGCACAATTTTCGAGGTTCGATACACCTTTGTATCAGCCTTCTTATTTTCCTTTCCTTTTTTTGGAAAGGAAACGTGAAAAAAAACCTTTTTGTGTCTCTTTTTCTGCTATGGCGGCTTCGATTCTAGCTTGCCTAAATTCTAAAGCGTGATTCAATGATTCCATAAGTTGTCGATCACGTTTCTCCAATGACTCTTTGATGAATTTTTCTTGTTCTTGAACTCGTTCCGTTAATTGTCTATTGACTTCCTTGATCTCTTGAAGCTCTTTTACTATATCTTCAATCATGTTGAGTTTATCCAACTGATCCATCAACTTATTGAATCGGTTATCATATTGTGCTATATCGCTTGACTCTTGTTGATTTGACTGGATTTTTTCAAGTGTATCGCTTTCCGCTTCATCTCGTATCTTTTGTTTCTGATTGAATACGATCATTTTCGCAATACGTTCCACTGGCATGGCGTTCTTTTTAGATAAATTTTTTACTTCATTGAAAACAAAAACATCGTTATCCGTATAGATCCTGAATCCATTTTCGTTTTTTATGAATCTATAACCTGCTTTTTCCAATGCTTGAGCGTATTTTCTTACCGTTGATTCCGCTATGTCGACCATATTCGCTATATCTTTAGTGCCGTATTCTTTCCCAATGTTGTTGTTATTCATGACCCATTCACCTCTAGATACATATTTCAACACAGGTCATATCGTATCCTTTAACGTCTTTCCGAAAGAAGTCTCCCATCCTCTAGGAATGTGAAGGTGCGAATAGCACCAATGAGTAGGTGGGAGATGAATTTCGGTTGGCTTTAGCCAAAGTTATTTTTCCAATCCCTTTCTCAACAATTCTAAGATTGCGGCTGTTCTAGTTGGAATCCCATTTTCTTTTTGATATTGCTCCAATTTTTCTAATATCGTCTTAGGCATACGAATTTCTACACGTTCTTGTCCGATTTACCGTTGACACTTCCCCATAATTTGCCCTCTCCCGGCGGAAAAGAAAGAGGACTCCCATAATCATAATATAGGAGTCCTCTCCAGGAGCGCTTATTAGCGCTAAAGGCTTCTTGCTTCCGTAAAATTAACCAAATTTACCTTTTTCCTTGCCTACACGAAAAACAAATACACCCCAAGCAATAACAACTAGCAAATTATAAGCTTTAAGCAAACGAGGTCTAGGATCAAGTATCATATTAATAATGAAACCCAGCACAGATAAAAATAAAAGTATAGCTAAAAAAATTTGATTTTTTTTACTCATCACCTATCAATCCCTTATTTAGAAAACGACCAAAACAAAAGCTTTAGAAACATATTTAGCAACTGTTTTATTAAAACCATGTTTAACAAGATAACTTGTCA
Organism: Bacillus sp. FSL W8-0223; assembly: GCF_038006805.1. Taxonomy (NCBI): domain Bacteria; kingdom Bacillati; phylum Bacillota; class Bacilli; order Caryophanales; family Bacillaceae; genus Bacillus; species Bacillus sp. FSL W8-0223. The sequence continues at coordinate 8,697 of NZ_JBBOVX010000003.1, read as the reverse complement.
ATGCACCCTCTATGGTATCACCAGAGTTTGCAGCAAAATCTAAGAATTTATTGATAGACTCCCAGTGAAAAACAACTAGTTCAGTCCCGGTCATTGACTCTACTTTGCTGATCATTTTATTCCAACTATCCGAAAAATGTATCACAACAATTTTACAATAATATGGAATTGTTTGTCCAAATAATTGTTTCTAATAGGGCTTATTCGCCCTATATTCGCCCATATGGCGATTTTTATAGACTACTAGACTTTTTTATAAGGGGTAAGCCTTAAAAAGGCCTAGAAGCCAAAATAAAGGCTTCTACGGTTTTGCCTTTCCCCTCGTTTTGAGGTGGGAGGCTGGCTGGGGGTGTGGGGGCTAGCCCCCACGGTCTTTCTGCGTGTTTAAATATGGCGTAAGAATACCCATCACGGACGGATGAGCTGGGCGGTTCGGCGGGTACAATGGACGGAGCAAGCTGACCTCCGAAAATCCTCGTTTTGAGTCTGGTCGGCTTGGCGACAGGCCAGCACCCGCCGAATTTCGGAATGCAAGGGTTTAGGGTGGAGATTTTTTCGGCGTAGCGAACCCGAAGGGCGAAAAAATACTACCCGTCCAAAATATAAAAGTGAATTTCCATTCCTAAAAGAAGTGGATTCTTTAGCTTTGGCAAATGCACAAATGAACTTACAGACTGCTTATAAGAATTTCTTTGAAGGAAATGCGGATTTTCCAAAGTTCAAAAATCGTAAAGCAAAACAATCCTATACAACTAATATGGTCAACGGAAATATTAAGCTAGAAAATGGTCATATCAAACTGCCAAAAATCAAAAAGCCAATAAAAATGAAACAGCATAGAGAGATACCTGCTGATTATAAAATCAAATCTTGCACTATTTCTAAAACAAAGACAGGCAAATACTACATTTCAATTTTGACAGAATATGAGAAAGATATTCGTCCAGTTAAAATACAGAAAGTTGTTGGTTTGGATTTTGCTATGGATGGTCTATATGTCGAGAGTGAACAGGGTAAGAAAGCCAATTACCCACGTTACTATCGGCAAGCCTTAGATAAATTAGCAAAAGCACAACGAATTCTTTCTCGAAGAAAGAAAGGTTCTGCAAGATGGGAAAAACAACACCTGAAAGTGGCTAAGCTACATGAAAAGACAGCGAATCAGCGCAGAAACTTTCTTCATCATAAGTCAAAAGAATTAGCAACAAACTATGACGCTGTGATTATTGAGGACTTAGACATGAAAGGCATGTCTCAAGCCCTCAACTTTGGAAAAAGCGTTCATGATAACGGCTGGGGGATGTTCACTACTTTCTTAGCGTATAAGCTAAAAGAACAGGGGAAACAACTTGTGAAAATTGATAAGTGGTTTCCCTCCACTAAGAAGTGTTCATGTTGCGGCAAGGAAAAAGAAATGCCATTATCTGAACGTGTATATAAATGTTCTTGCGGCTTTGTATTAGATTGCGATCACAATTCAGCAATCAATATCAAAAATGAGGGATTACGCTTATTAGCATAAAGAATAATAACTTTCGGAACGAGAGGGTTAGCTCGGTCAATTTTCTGTCATTAGACGGGATTACCCGAGAAGCCCCCACTTCAATCAAACCGTAAGGTTGATAAGTGGAGGGTAGTTCACAATCATGCTTCAATCTTGTTTTCAGAAGATCTCCCTTTTTGATTAATAGATACCTAGAGTATCCAGATCACTTTTATTTCCTTTCACGTCTTCAAGCCAGTTATAAAACACAGGACGAGGAGAAGGTTTGACCGTTATATGATTTTGTTGTTGGCGTTTAAGTTCCTCGATTTTGGCTCGTCTCATTTCATCAGAGAGTACACGGTCAACATAAGCCGATAGATACTTAATGCCACGGTTAGTTCGTTTTTGTGTTTCATTGATTTTAATCGCCACATATTTAACAATTTTTTCCAAAGGTTGGATTTCTCCTTTAACATAACTATTAATCTTGTTATCAAAAGGTAAACCTAAAATGGTAGCAAACGTATTTAACGGTGAATCCTTTGGCGCCGTAGGCTTTTCGGTGTTTTCTACTTCGCAAACTTCTTCGCAAAGTGACAAATCCAAAATAGATGCAATACGTTCAAAATTCGCATGGCTGCGGAAAATGAATACAGGTGTTTTGGCTCCGTTGGACTTCGGATTTTCCCTATAGCAAACAACAACTTCGCCAGAATCTTTTAAAAGTCTGATAGCGTTGTCTACTGTTCGCAATGAGACATCTAATTTTTCTGCTAGTGTTTCACGTCCATTGAACGAAAAGCCGCGATCAGTAGCCTTCCACACAATTTCATCAATAACCAATGTTGTTTTTTGGGCTTTACGGAATTTGCGGCCTAATGCTTCAGCAATTCGATTCATCAGTTCATATTTGATTTTCCGTCTCTTGTAAATGAATTCTGTCACTCTTTCAATCTCTTTAAGTTCTGTAAATTGTTCGTTAGTGATGATTTGCATTTTTTCGTCTCCTTCTAATTTTTCGGAAACGAAAAAGGACGCGCCGCCATCTCTTGGCAAACACGTCCTAAATGTTCTAAAATTAACCCCTTGCGCAACTGACTGTTTCCAATGTACAATATGAATATAAAAACAGTAGTTAATGCAGGGATTCTTGACAGGTGTTTGCCGTAGGGTGGTTACGGCGAACGGTGTAAGAGTGTTGGCCCACTACTTACACACGTCGAGAATCCTTTTTCATTTTCCGTTCCTATTAACTTAATTTTAATGTTACTATCAGTCTACCATTTCGACAAGAACTTTTGTGTTAATTTATGGTTTTTTTTTATGCAAGAGCATAAGGAGTTTTTGCCCCCACCGAAGGTGTGGGATCAGGCAGTGCCTGATAAACGATGGGGTCAAAAAAAGTGAGTTTTCTATATGGTTTCTATATGGTTTTTGTATGATTTCTACATAAAAATCTACATATTATTCTATATAGATTCTATATGCTTTTTTTGGGTTTTGACATTGGTGAGAAGGAGAAAAAGAGTCCATTCTACGCCATCAGGATTGTATGGATTCTTTTTTGGTGAATCATGGTATCTCCTACACTAACTAAGGGACATTTAGTTGGACTGTTCATGTCGTACAGTCCATTTTTATTTATCCTGAAACGTTTTAGTAAAATCAGAATTTGTAATAATCATCCATTCTTTTAGAATACCTTTTCCCATTCCCTCTTTGCCCAATTCCTCAAATTTCTTAACACATTCAATGGCTTTTCTTACTCATTGACGCTTTTTTGCTATCGTGTCATGAGAAGGGAAAGCAGTATCATTTTGACGGTTAGTACAAAACGCAAAACAATATTACTAGGCAAAAATTTTTTGAATAATTTTACAAAAACAATATCCAACATTTACATTTCGTGGTAAATTTATGGTAACATTATAATTGTAATATAATTCATGAAATGGAGTTGATTTCCTTTAAAGAATATTTTTTACGAGAATGATGTTTTTTTTGAATGAAAAATTTTTTCATGGAGGGAAAAGTATGTACTCGGAAAAGAAAAAAAATATGTACTTGGAGATCATTGATAATAAACTAAAATCTTTAAAAGAAAGTGGACAATACCGCGAATTCGTTACCCTCAATAGAATAAATGGCCAATACCCATTAGCACAGTTGAACGGACAGGAAAATGCGCAACCAATTGTCGTATGGTGTAGCAATGACTATCTAGGAATGTCCCAGCATCCTGTAGTTACTGAAGCAATGCATAATGCAATTAGATTATACGGCGCGGGTTCAGGAGGATCAAGAAACATTGGTGGTACACATTATCATTATACTTTACTTGAATCTTCATTAGCAGAATGGCATAACAAAGAAGCCGCCCTGGTGTTTCCAACAGGATATAGTTCAAATGATGCAACACTCCAATGCTTACTTCGTCTTTTCTCTAATTGTATAGTATTTTCAGATGAACTTAACCACGCCTCTATTATTAATGGAATACGCAGTACTAAAACTGAACGGGCAGTATTTAAACATAATGATGTTGAACATCTAGAAGAATTACTTGCAGCTCAACCCTTAGACCGTCCAAAAATTATTGTGTTCGAATCAGTATATTCAATGGACGGTGATATTGCTCCAATAGGGGAAATTGTAGATCTTGCTAGTAAATACAATGCTTTAACATTTCTGGATGAAGTACATGCTATAGGTATGTATGGACCACGTGGAGCAGGCATATCTGCAAAACTAGGAGTTTCGGATCGTATAGATATTATTCAAGGAACAATGGCTAAAGGAATAGGAGTCATTGGTGGTTATATTACTGGGCCATCATCAATAATTGATGGAGTTCGCTCTTTTGCATCTGGTTTTATTTTTACCACATCTCTTCCACCAGCTATTGTCGCTGCATGCTATGCGAGTGTGGAACATTTAAAAACTTCTAATAAGGAAAGAAACGAATTACATAGAAAAACCCAAATACTACGTGAATCACTTAGTCAAGCTGGGATTCCAATTATGGAATCTAGTGAAACACATATTCTCCCTGTTTTAATTGGGGATGCAAAAAAATGTAAATTAGCATCTCAACGATTACTTGAAAAACATCAAGTTTATCTACAACCTATTAATTCACCATCTGTACCAGTTGGCACAGAACGTTTTAGAGTTAATGTCACACCTAATCATACCGAAGAACAAATTTTACAGCTAACTAGTGCATTAAAAGAAGTCTTCCAATACTTTGATATTCCTTTCACTAAATCAGTACAAATACAGCATGTATAAAATCTTAAATATATAAGTCGTCTTATTATACTAAAAAATAACTATTTAAGATTATACGGGGGATATTTTATGAAAAATAGTGCAACACCTATAGTTAGAAAAGCCACTATTAGTGATATTGACAGCCTAGTTGAACTTAGAAAGTTTTTACTTAGTGAAGGGATAGGGCATTACGTATCTAAAACTCCTGAAGAAGAAGCAGCTTGGCAAGAGAGTTATAGAAAATGGCTTCATATGCATATAAATACTAATGAAAAAGTAAGAGTTGCAGTTGCCAATGAACATAACAGTTCAAACATATTGGCTTGTGCAATAGGGATTATTGATGAGCGAGCACCAATGAGAGGGTGTCTAAATGGAAAAGTTGGTTGGATACAAACAGTTGTCGTCCACCCTGAGCACCGTCGAAGAGGGATTGCTGAATTGGTAATGCAATATATTCTTAACTGGTTTGAGATTAATAAAGTTGGAAAAGTTACTTTACAAACTACCCCTATGGCAAGAAGATTGTATGAAAAGATCGGATTTATTGATTCTGGAGAGCAACTGTTATTGAAAGAACTTTAACAATTGGGAGGAAAGTTATGAATGTATTAATAGTTGGATTGGGATATGCTGGAACAAGATTTCTTCGTGCTTTTTCTCATATAAATAAAAATATAGATGCTAAGATTAATTTTGCATACGTTAGTAGAAATCCAAAACGTAGTGATATTACATATTTCAAAGATATAGATATGGCTATAAAGCAATTCAACCCTGAGATTGTAGTTGTAAGTGTAAATGATGAATTCCATACTAATGTTATAAAAAAATTAAATGGATATACAGGTTTTGTTATTTGTGAAAAGCCGTTGGCAAATACATATGACGACCTAGAACTTTTGGAAAATAATTTAAAAGATATTTCTGGGTTCTGTCTTGATGTTGTTGAACGTTACTCTGATGCAACAATTGTTTTAAAGGAATATGTTGAGCAGCATAACTTGCGACTCGTTCGTGCCAATTTTTATTGGGGTAAAGATAGGATTAACGATCATAGACCAACTGCAGGTGTAATAAGTGAAATAATACATCCTTTGGATCTTGTTCAATGGATTTGTGCTCCAGACTCTGAGCTAAAGTTAAAAAATATTCAGGGAGTTCGTTCGGATTTCTCAATATCAGGGTCAGATGTACTTGATAGTGTTGCTATAACAGCTTATTTAGACAAAGCTGTTGTAACTGGATATAGCAGCTTTGTAAATATTGTTAGAAAACGGGAGGTCGATTTGGTATTTGCCTCTCCTCAAAAAAAGTTAGTTTATGCTACAATGGTATTTGATACACCAGTATGGGATATTGATTACCTCCGAATTTGGGAGAAAACCCCTTCTGATGAAAATATAATCGTTGATATGAAAACAAGCACTAATGATAGTGATCCGGGACTTGAAACAATTAGAAAATTAATTCGCCTAGTAACTGATGTAACTGGATATGTGTTAAAGGGAAAAAAACCTCTCCAACCATTTCCTGATCTGCAAACTGCGATAAAGCTTCAAAGACTATTAAATACTATAGAAAGTGATGCTAAAACAATTGGACCCGTTAAATATGTAGTTGGTAATAAACGAGATGTTTACAACGATGAAAAAAGCTTAGAACGCCTTGGCTAAGGCAATATATTTTTTGAAAACGACGGAGGTCACAACATGAAAAAAGTTCTACTGCTTACTGTAGGCATGTTCGCGCTTGGATTTGATGCCTATGTAATTGCAGGTTTAATACCAGATATAGGAGAAACATTTAATATAAATGATTCTCAAACGGGGCAAGCTGTAAGTGTATTTACACTTTGTTATGCATTAGCAGCTCCAATTTTTGCAACACTTTTAGCTGGAAAACCAGTACGAAAAGTATTAGTACTGGCACTAGCTTTATTTTCTATTTCAAATGGAGCTAGTGCGCTAGCTCCAAATTTTACTTTTCTACTTATATCTCGTGCAGTAGCTGGTGTTGGTGCTGGTCTTTACTCACCCTTAGCAGCAGCTGCTGCTGCATACCTTGTTTCAAAGGAAAAACAAGGTCGCGCTCTCGGTATGACCCTGGGTGGTATGAGTATGGGAACTGTTGTAGGGGTTCCTGTAGGGTTAATAATTGCTGGCCAATTAGGATGGCAGGGCACTTTAAGTTTAGTAACAGTAATTGGTTTTATTGCAATGCTTGGGATTATAATATGGTTTCCAAATTTTGAAGTTTCAGCTCCACCTTCACTCCGCCAACGCTTTACAATGATGACCAATAAACAAGTTTCGATAACTGTTGGTATCACTTTTATAACTAGTGTTGCGAGCTTAGGCCTTTACACTTATATAACATCAATTTTGCAAAACTTAACTGAAGTTAATACTGTTACGCCATATTTATGGGCATGGGGTATTGGAGGAGTATTAGGAAGTTTTTCAATTGGAACTTTAATTGATCGTACCGGTCGTCCATCTTTACTGATGGCTAGTATTCTAGCAATATTAGCAGTTTCCATGTTTAGTTTACCATCAGCAGTTAAGTTTCCCATTATAGCATTTGTACCATTTGTTCTTTGGGGAGCAATGGGATGGGCATCACAAGCTCCACAACAACATGTATTACTTCTCTCACAACCTAATCACGGTGCAGCTGCTGTTGCATTAAATAGCTCTGCTAATTATCTAGGTAGTGCAATAGGTTCAGCACTTGGTGGCATTGTCATGCTAGCAGGATTGTCACCTTCCCACCTTCCGTTTGCTGCAGGTTCTCTTGTCTTAGTCGCTTTACTTGGACAATTGCTTGTATTAAGAACAGACAAACATAAATCAAGCAATGAATTAATGAAAGTTAAACAATCCAATACAAATTATAAATGTTAATTGTGGATGGCAACCACAAAAGTTAAATAGCTACTTACTTCCTTATCACTAAAAGTGCTTCATTTTAAAATCACAACTAAGTAAAGATTTAAAATAAAGTCTGATCTAATCGAACGCATAAATAAAAATTGGTATTGACTGTCCACCATATACTTTCCAACGTAGGCCTAGTCCATTTGGGCTGGGTTTTCCTGGTGGTTTTTCATACCGTAAGGTAGCTTGTTTCTTTGGCGGTTCTCTTTATCACCGTTGATTACATAATGACATCTTTTTTTATTATCGCAAATGTTACTACAATTGAATCACATTAAGATACTTCTAGGACAATTCTAGAGGCCGGAAATTGAGCAAAAAATGGACATCCTCACAACACAAAACTCTCTAAATCTTTTTCGATTTCTTCTTCAGTGATCCCAATGTACCGTAAAGTAATGCTTGGATGACTGTGATTTAAAATCGCTTGGAGTTTAGCAACATCCTTTGTCTGTTTGTAAAACCAGTAGCCGAATGTCTTTCTCATGGTGTGTGTTCCGATACCTTCCGTAATGTCTACCATTTCTGCTGCTTTGTTTAATTGCCGGTATGCCTGTGTCGGTGTTATGGGCTTATCACCTTTTCTAGAAGGAAATAACCATTCTGAATCAACTGTTTTGACGTATTCCTGTACTTCATCATAGATGTTCGTTAAATTGATCATTCTTGGCTTTTTCGTTTTTCCTTCTTGGATGACAATTTTCTTTTTTCGTCTAACATCAGACACCTTTAATTTAAGCAGATCCCCAATCCGTAACCCTGTATTGATACCAATAAGGAATAAAATATAATCACGTTCCCCACACCATTTCCGCAAAGACCATTTCATGTCCTCTATTTGTTGCTTGTCTCGAATCGGTTGCACATCTTTGACTTGGCTCATCCTTTTTTCACCTATTCTTCTCGGTTTAGTAAAATCAACGATTTGAATGTACGATTTTTTTTCTAATACCATTATAACACTTAAAGTAGGATGGATTAAATAAAATCAATAAAATC
>NZ_JBBOVX010000002.1:0-16029 GCF_038006805.1 Bacillus sp. FSL W8-0223 | reverse complement strand
TGGAATGCGAGTATTTTATACTTTCTTGCAAACTTATGGAAAATCATCAGATCGAATCGATTGGGGGAATGGATTGTGATAATGATGAGGGATGAATGCAGTACACAAGAAACGTACACGTTAGAAGTTGAAGGAAATGCTATGGAACCAACTATCTTAGAAGGTGACATTTTGGAAGTAGATCCGCTCCAAGAGCCAAAATCAAATGGTAAAGATCTCGCTGTTTTAAAAGTACATGACAAATACCATGTTTGCCGGTTCACACGTTTTGGTCGTCAAATATTAATGCTCCATGATAATGCACCTATTGTAGTCGTAAGAAGGGAACACGTAGAGATTGTAGGAAAGGTTGTTGGCGGAACATTTATAAATAAAGAAAACCACAGTGCTGGGAACACTATGGCTTTCGGTTAATTAATTAGTAATCAGTGAAATCATTATAACATACGGGGTAGCTTTAAAGAAGACTACATTTTAGACAAGAGGTGAAACTCTTGTCTTGTTTTTTCGTCAATTTTTAACTCGATAAGCAATTTTTTTTAATATTTGATAGAATAATAGGCATAAGAAAAACCTCGCTAGTTTGGCGACCGGACGAGGTTCTTCTGGAAAGGGGTAAGTGTACCCTTTGGGAAAGGACAAGTTATGCCCTTTTTTATCAATTTGTTGCTTTTATAATATCACAGGCATACGTTCCTTTCCACTATGGAGAGGAGGAATTTTTTTGTGAAGATTGATGGAAACTCCGCCAAAAATATAGACAAAGCCGTGTATCATGCGTGGTTTCACCATCATGATTCCGACGGTTGGATTACTGTAGCAAAGAAAACAGAGAATGGGACATTCAGACAATTTCACTTCAAACCGCAAGAATTAGCTGCAGAACTTTCGAAATGGCTCGGAGAGGACGTTTATTTCAGTCAGAATACATTTTATAAGCCTCAGCGAAAAATCGAAAATATACGCCAATTAAAGTCTTTATACGTTGATTTGGATTTTTATCTTTTCAATTATGATCCGTCGTGGGTGTTGGGAAAATTAGAACACGAATATTTTGGAGAATTGATTCCCGAACCTAATATTCTTATATTTAGTGGACAAGGATTAGTATTGATATGGTTACTCGATCCGGTTCCGTATAAGGCTCTTCCGCTATGGCAGGCGGTTCAAAATCATTTATTAGAGCAGCTAAAGGGATTGGGCGGGGATCCGAAGGCAACAGATGCAGCGCGTGTTTTTCGGATTGCTGGGAGCATTAATAGTAAAAATGGGGCGGAAGTAAGAGCGGAATATCGGCATGATTACAAATATGAGTTAAGGCAGATCCAATTTGATTACCTTCCGGAACTTAACGAAGCCGTCAATCCCGTTCCACAAAAGAAAAAACGAGGACGCAAAAAGAAAGTAGTTCAGTTATTCAATACATACAAGCTTCATTACGCACGGCTATTGGACTTAGTGAAACTGGTGGAGCTGCGGAATTACGAAGTAACTGGCTACCGAGAAATCATTTGCTTTTTATACCGTTATTGGTTGTGCTGCTATACGAACGATCCTGAAGAAGCCCTTTATCAAACGCATACGCTTAATTTGCAGTTTACGGTACCTTTACCCTTCCATGAGGTTGAAAGAGCCACCAGAAGCGCAGAAAAAGCGTGGGAAGCACGAAATAATGAAGAAGCTAATCGAATTGCCATCGAAAAAGGATATCCTGGTGCCGGATATAATCTAAGAAATTCTAAAATCATTGACTGGCTCGATATTACAAGGGAAGAGCAACGGCACCTTTCCACCATCATAGACGGCGTAGAGAAGCGGAGAAGAAAGCGTGAAAGGGATAGGGCTTACCAAGAGAAAAGAAGGCGTGAGCGTGGCGATATGACCCGCTCAGAGTACATTAAACAGCAGCATGATAAGACAGACGATAAACTTTTTAAGCTGCAACAATTATTAGAGAAGCATCCAAATGCCAAAAAGACTGAATTGGCCAAGATGCTCGGGGTTTCCCGTGTGCATTTATATCGTTTGTTGAAGCAATTATAAAAGTGTAACATGGTTCGTCGCCCTTATATTATGGGCGTAGCCTGCTCCCCTGATTATTTATACAGATGTATTAATTTTCAATTTTGCCTTATGTGGCAAAAAAGCATGGTTACTCATTTTCCAATACTGGAATAAGAGCGACCATGCTTTTTTATTATGATTGTTTTTGTTTTTTTCTGATACGGTAAGCTTCTTGTTTGCAGGCATTAGAGCAGTATTTCTGTCTTTTGACTTTTTTGAATGGGAGTTTGCAATTAGGATTTGCACAGATATAAACAGGTTCATTTTTAGAAATAAGATCCCATAGGTCGTAATAAATGGCATTGATTAAATAATTAGTTGTTTTGCTTTCTTGGACGATAAACCCTAGTGGGGGTTTGTTTGTTTCGATGATATCAGTAGCAATATTGTTTATGCTACGGTGAGTTTGTTCATTTACGTTTCTAATCAAAACGGTTCTTGCGATTCCGAGAAAATCGCCTTTTTCTACAGGTTCTGAATGAATTAAACATCCAGTAGGGCTGCCGTCTGACCATTCAATGATGTAAGTGTAATTTCTTTCTTCTCGAAACTGTTTTATTTGTCTCAGCATATTTCCAGTAGGGAAGTTGAGATTATAGGTGGTTTTAATGAAGTTATATAAATCTTCACGTTCTTTGGTTTCTTTTACTTTTCTTTGGTAACATTCAGGACAGTGATTTTTTCCTGCTCCTTCACCGGTGGGAGAATATTTAATCAGAACCTCTTTGGGGTATTTTTTGTTGCAATACCCATAGCATTTAAGTAATCTATTGCTCATGATCGAACCTCCGTTTCTCAATTTTTGTTATTATATCTGGGCCATTGGAAACGTAAATTCGAACACAAAAAAAGATGGATAATTACCTATCATTTTTTAAATAATTTATTAAATAAGTTTTTAAATAAATCTTTAATTGAAATAATTGTATCCTTAAAAATATCGTAGATAGCTCCCAAGAAAACACAGATAGCCATTATAACTAGAAGGGTATTAACTATATAATTTATGGTGAGATATATTGATACCATTTCTTATCCTCCGGTCACTTATTTGAATTTCATATTTTTTATATCTGGGGGATCTGAAACGTAAATTAAAGGGATAAATTTTTTGAAAAGGATAAAATATGGTAAAATTAAAATGGGTTTATTTTGTAATTGAAAAATTTATAGAGAAGGAGAATGTCGATGCTCTTTAAGGAAAGTAGTAAGGAAGGAAAAAAAGATGCGAATATCGCGTACTTCGTAACCTTTGTATTTTGGGGAATAATTCTTTTTATAAATTCTATTTTTGAAACTTTCTTTAATAGAGATTTCATTTCTAACTCATGGATTATTCTAATTTCAGGACTAATCATTTTCTTTATCACAGATTACTTAAATAGAATGAAGAGAGAATCAAAAAGAACATAAAAAATCTTAGGCTGTATACTTTAGCCTAAGATTTTTTTGATTATCTTACTGCAGAACAAGACCAGTTATGAGTTGCTCCTATTCTAACATCTTTAATGATTACACCTTTATTATATCTATTGCATGCGTTTAACACTGCTGCACCTAATGTAGGAATAGCAATAATCATTGCAGTAATCCAGGTAGGGCTTTTAGCAAAGTATTTAGCAATAGCCGTCATCAGACCCCAACCTGCTCCATGAACTCCTATCATCTTAATAATATCGTTAACCTGTTGGTTTGAAAGTTTATATGTTTTGACGGACCCAATAGTCGAAGCTATAGAGAATGTATTTTCTTTAACTTCTGTTCCACTCTGGGTAGAAGTGTTGTTCATAGAATTATAGTAATAATTAAGGGTAGCCAAAGTTAGCTCAACATCGAATTTACCATCGTTTTGTTTATATACTTGCTCATATAAATAATAAAACTCTTTTGCTTCTTTACTCAATTTATTGATGTCTTTTTGAGTATTCGCAGATAAGTTGTCCATATTGACTTTCCGATCTAGCGGTTCTGGTGCAAAGATTGCATTTATTTGAAAGAGGTATATGGATTGCTAATGGAATCTGTTCTTATGCAGCCATTCCAAATAATTGATGAATGAACTTCACTTGATTTTGGACAGACTTGTCCCGTAAAGCAAGTTGTCCTTTTTTAATGGTATGCATCGCTTCTATTCCCGAAAGAATAGATTTGGCGGTACGAAATGTTTTTAATCCTAACATCGAACGAACTCTCTTTTTAATAAAACGATGATCTTGTTCTACAATGTTATTCAGATATTTTATCTGCCTTATTTGGATGCCTACGGGCATCTTTTTCTCTTTCCTCAACTCTTCGATCGCCATAGGATAGGCTGGGTTCTTGTCTACTGTGATAACACGGGGCTTTGAAACATGAAAAGACCGCAAAGCTTTCTTGAAAAAGTGCTTTGCAGCCTTATGATCCCTTGTTTTGCTTAAATAAAAATCAATCGTATTTCCTTCTGAATCAACGGCACGATATAGGTACATCCATTGACCTTTGACTTTCACATACGTCTCATCGACTCTCCAAGAATCATTGGTTGGCGTAAGATGACGCCGTACTCGCTCATCTAATTCAGGACCATACTGATGAACCCAACGCATGATGGTTGTATGAGCAATGGATAAGCCGCGTTCTTCCATCATTTCGACTAAATCACGAAAACTGAGGTTGTACCGTAGGTACCATCTTACGGTTAATAAAATAATAATGTTTCCACTTGAATAGATTTTGCTTTTCCATACTGATCACGTCCTTTTTTGGAGTACTAGTATCAGTATGTCCAAGATTTAGAGATTATTTGCAAGTATCTTGCAGTTTTTGCACCAGAACCACTTTATTCACCTCATATTCGCTTCAAATTTGCCGTATTTCGGTTTTTTGACCGTTGCTAATATAAAAAACATTTGGAACGTATCAAAGACTCTTAAATCGGCAAAATGGGGCTTATTTTTAACTCCTTATTGTGGAATGGAGGGATAAAAAATGACTCCTGAAAAAATAAGAAAAGCCGTAGAGAATTATCACGATTTATTGATTAAGCAAGAAAAACTGCAGAAAAGATTGATTCGTTTAAGCGGCAGAGATCCAGAACAAGAAATAGCAGTTTTACAGCGATTACAAATCATAGAACAAATGATAGAATTCATTGATTACGCCATATATGAAGAAGATATTTTGACGATTAGGGAATCGGCTGCGGTAGATTACCGAAGGGACGGATTTACGTATGAAAAAATTGGAGAAATTTTTTCAGTTACCAGAGAAAGTATTAGAAAAACTTTAGAGTCTGCCTATAAAAAGATGGCTGAAGTCGCTAAAAATCAAAATATTGCGTAAGTAAAGGAAGTGCCTGCATGTATCACATGAGTGAGTCTGAATTTATGCAGTATGAAATGGCCGAAAGACGATTACATGATTTACGTAAGCAACATGCTATCGAATTGCAGCAGGCATACGATAACATCCATCCAACAAGAACGTGTTTTGATTATCAAACAGGGACGTTGTATTGGGAAAGTGTAAATCCAGAAAAATACGCCATCTATTTAATTGAATTGAGAGAGGAACACGAAAGAACGGAAAAGTGGTGGGAATTACGAGCTTCTGCTTACAGAGAAGCTTTGGAATTGCTTACTGAAGAAGAACGCAATTATATAAGTCCCTACGAATATGGCAATTATCAAAAGCGTCAAAACGTCCGTAAAAAATTGCGTCAGATTCTAACAGAAATTGTTTCAACTAGACCCGAGTTACAACGTCAATCTGTTTCATTAGATGAAATAGAAGACATGGAGGAAGCGGATCGACGCATTGAAAACATGAGTATGGAAGAATTGATGGAGGATTATTGGGATTTAGACGAACAGATCAATGAAGAACGCTTAAAAGAACGGTGTATTCGTCTTTATGAAACGTATGACATGACGTATTTAGAAATTGGGAGATTGTTAGGTATCAGAACGTCTAGAGTGAAGAAATATGTTGGCCATAAAAGGGCAGCGAATTCATGACCAATAGAATGCAAGAGCATAAGGAATTTTTGCCCCCACCGAGGGTGTGGGATCAGGCAGTGCCTGATAAAACGGTGGGGACAGAAAAAAGGCGATTCGCCCACAAAAAGTCCACTAAAGTCCCACGAATAGCACACAATTTTTTACGTTTGGCCCACGGATAGCCCACAATTTTTATGTGAAGGGATGTAGAAAATAATGGACCGTTATTCAAAGACAGGCCGCTTTCTTCCTGGCAATAAAGCAGCGGTTGGTAATCGAGGAAATCGCAATCCGAAATGGGGTAACAAGAACGCATTAAAGCACGGATTTTATGGAAAAGTATCACTTTGGAAAGTGCAGAATGATGGGAATCTCCGTATATCTCAAAGTGGCGGATTAGTGGTCATTATAAAGCCCGGTGGATTCATAAAAGATAAGGATGGATCCATTATGCTTCGTAATGACATTGTAGAAAAATTGAGGGAGATGGGATTTGTGCTTAGGTGAGTAGCGTTCTTTTCTATTGGGCCTGTCCAAAGTTGGATAACCCCGAATATGAATCGAAAAACACTCAAATAAGAAGGTGAGCTAAATGCAACAACCAATCAAACAAGAAGAGGTAGATGGATGCAAGTTCATATATAAAACGAGTAAAGAACATACTTTAAAACTTTGGATAAGCTTCTTGTCTAAAGTAAAAACCTCAAAATTAAAAGACTCAACCAAGTAGGATTCCGGATGAATCAGTTACTTAGATAATGACCTAGCGGTCTACGATTTCACCGTAAGGGTGTGACACCAAGTGTCACAGTCATTAAATCTCAATAAGGTTGCCACACACTTTATGTGTATCAGGTCAAAAGGGTGTAAGTTTAACCGACACCCTTGGTGGAATAATAAAAAACAACAAATAACAAAAAAGGAGGTAATCACATGCCGAAAACAGTGATTACTTTCGACGAACTCGAAGCGAACCTGTTTAAAGCCCGCATGGAAGAATTGTTTCGGCAAGCTTATGAGAAAGGTGTAGAGGATGGTATGAAACGCTATTCATATCCTCCGGTTTTAACGAACAAACACTTGGCCGAAATTCTTCAGATAGCTATGCCGACTGTTATCAAAGTCACTTCGAATCCTACTTTTCCAAGGCTGGCAAACATTAAAGCTCGGTATCCGCGTGACGCTGTGTTCGATTGGATTAAAAACAATACTGAATACCGAGGAAGGAAGACGATCAAATGAAACAACTATCAGAAGAAACGCAACGTAAAATTGTTGAGTTCTTCATGAAAACATCAGTACCACGTATTCTTGCTCTTGAAAAAGAAGAAAGCCTCGTTAAAGAAAATGAAAAGGAGGATTTCTTAAATTGTGGCCATTAAAAAATATGACTGGAAAAAGGCTGAGCAGTTTTTCATGGATTCGGGATATGAGAGTCGACTTTCTTTAAAAGATATTAGTGAACGGTTTAATATCCCTTATCAGACCGTTAGAAGATATGCAGCGGCTCATAAATGGCATAGCAAACGTTATAGAGCGTGGTTTAAAGAAAAGCACGGAATGGATTTTGAGAAATATTTAAAGGCTTCATATGAGGATGTAATGAATAGAGATTAAATGCTACAAAGCATGGTAAATCATGGTCAAATTTTTATGCTACAAAGTACTAAAAAATACTACATTTGTTGCTTATATAAATGCTACAAAACCTGATAAAACCTCACTTTTTTGTATATATAGAGCGCTCCTTTTGAAAGGTAACGTTACTATTGAAACGTTCCTTTTATTCGAAATGTTCCGAATGGAGTACTCCGTATTTT
The DNA here is from genome assembly GCF_038006805.1 of Bacillus sp. FSL W8-0223. Taxonomy (NCBI): domain Bacteria; kingdom Bacillati; phylum Bacillota; class Bacilli; order Caryophanales; family Bacillaceae; genus Bacillus; species Bacillus sp. FSL W8-0223. The sequence goes on along the minus strand of NZ_JBBOVX010000002.1, from coordinate 8,168 downwards.
TTAGTACTCCGAATGTTGTACAACAATTGCGCACACTTTGTGTGCAACCTTTGTATGCAACCGTTGCACCCTTTTGGTTACATATATTGCAACGTTTCAACCTAGTAAAATCCGAGTATTTATTGCGACACAACTCAAGAAAACTCAAGGATTTCACCTTGTTATACATGCTAACAAATGCTAACTTTTTTCCGAAACGAACACGGTGAAGAAATGCAACGTTACTAAAGAAATAGTACATTTTTTTGCTACACTTTTTTACCCGTATGAAAAGCCCACGCATGATAAGGGGGAAATGAAATGGGACGAGGTTGGGAACACGATTGGTTCCTTGCTGAAATAACCTATGTTACATCTTTTGTTCAAACAGTGAGCTCACGAGAAAAAACATCATTCATAAAGGCATTTACAAAATTAGATAATGAACTTATGGCTTCAGGAGAGTTAGAAATGTCGGCCCGACAATACATTAACACCATTAAGCCTGTCACACTAAAGACGATCAGTGAAATGTATGGAATTCCTTATCAAAGCGTACGGAGATATGCTGCAAAACATAACTGGAGAAAGAAAAGGCTAGAATTCCGTTCTGAAATTCAACGAAAAATTGTTGAAAAAACTGCTGAAAGAGTAAGAGAACTTTTAAAGCAAAAGGACTATTAATAGCAAAGTGATTCTTGGATCTATATCCGTCAAATTGACGGGTATGAATATGGAATCGTTACATGTTGTTTTTCTTTTTCTTTTTCTTTTTCTTTTTCTTTTTGCCCACGTATCGTTGACGTATCGTAGAAAATTGTATTTTAATTAACCGCTCATTCACGGTACTTTCTTTTAGATATAGTCGGGATTGGTTCAGTGTCTTTGTAGTTAGGACAAACCATTTCCACTCTTGAATTTGAAGCATCTACAAATAAGTCCTTCGAACGGATCCCCCTGACGTGTACATTCAAATATGCACGTCGATTCCTGCGTGTTATCGGCCATTCTATTTTTTTGAATTTTTTTATCCAAAAGTATTCGAATATCCGTTTTTGCCTTGTAAAATGTTTAAAACTTCGGGAAGGAGGATTGCAAAAATTGTGTAACGAACAATTAGAGCTAGAAGTACGATACACCGTTCAGTTTACAGAAGCGGAGATAAATCGTATCAGGGCATTGATACCAACAAAGGATATAAGTTACTTGGATTTACGTATCTTATACAAGATGGAACGTGCTCTTCGTACTCTTGGAGAAGTATACTAGGAAGAATCAAATAAAATAAGCCTTTGCGTTATGCAAGGGCTTATTTACATACTCCAGAAGTCGTCATAATCAACGTTTTTACCGGTAAGCTCGCGAATGGCCTTTATGACCTTTTGTGCGTTTTTCATGGATGGCTGAAAAGCGTCACCGCTGCAAAGACGACTTATTGTTGCTTTATTTACCTTACTTTTTTTTACAAGCTCCTGCTGCGAAATACCATGCCTATCTAAAAACTTTCCCAATTTACTCCTGGGTTTTCCTAATCCGAACACCTTCGTTTCCTCCCTAAGTTATTCTTAGGCACCAGTCTGTCCAAAAGTTACTTTTTCTAAACTTTACGAAAATGAGAAAAATGGACAAGCCGTTCATCATAGGATTTATCAAAGCTTTTTTCTGATTGAAACCAAAGAACCTAACAAAACCTGACATTTGTTTTTGTTTTGATACTTAACAATGTACCTTTATCAAAGCAATGACGGTCTATGTTCAACTTAGGCCGAAGACAACAAATCTGTTTAAAGGGAGATGAACCGAAAAATCGATGACCGGAATAAAATTCCGCTCAAAAAAAGGGGGGGTGATTAACATGAAAAAACGAACAGAAATCATTAATTTTAAGGATTTTATGAAAAACAAAAAGGGGGTGAATAATCCGTACTCCCTTAAACAACAAGCATTGGCGGCTTATTCGTTGCACCCGCTCTCTGTTATCGATGTGAATTTTATTTTAATCGCTACAGGTATTGTTCTCGTTGCTATCTTTGAAAAGATGCTAGCAGAAAAGGGGCTTCTAAATATTGCATCCTCCATATCCAGTATTCTTCGCATAGCCTTTCCAGTGACTGCAGCCGGTTCGATTATTTACCTTCTTTCCCATGCGCCCTATTTGTTATAGCATGCTCAACGCTCAATTTTGAGCGCATTATTAAGAATACCGTCTACTACTACTTTTTCTGAAGTATTCTCTGGTTATTGGTGGGGACAAATTGTCACTATGTGTCGTGCCAACTTGTCACTATGGTCGTGCCAATAACGAAAACAGATTACTGCTGCTGCGAGGTGATCCCATGCTTAAAGATTGGCTAGCAAAACAAAAAGCAAAATCCGCCCTGTTGCAAGTATTTCGGAATGCTGATTTATGGATTTCATATTCTTATGGGTCCAGTTCTGGACGCATTTATCCCAAGATTCATTCTATTAAGTTTGATTCCAACAACAAATGCCTTAGTTATGTCTTTACTTTGCCTATAGGGATGGATCCAAAGGAAATCAAAAAGAAACTGTACTGTTTTCAACAAGTATTTGGGAAGAACATTGAATTAAAAGGGGAAATAAAGAAATTTCATCTAATAGTTTACGGAAGCGTTCTTCCTACCGTTATCCGTTACGATTATGAAAAGTACGTTCCCCAATTCAGGGGAATGTCACTGCCAATCGTAGCTGGCATGGACCTAAATGGAAGTACTGTTGTATTTGATCTGGTTAAAAATCCGCATATATTAATCGCTGGCGAAACGGGATCCGGAAAATCAACACAGTTGCGAAGTATATTAACAACGCTTATTCAAGCGTTACCGGCAGAACGGCTACAACTGTTCCTTTGTGACTTAAAACGTTCAGAATTCCATATTTTTCGGCAGGTGGAACACGTTCGAGGACTGTTCTACACCGCTCGAGTGATGTGGCCAATGCTTCAATATCTGCAAAAGGAAATGCAAAGAAGAGGCGACGCTCTAGATTCAAACGAGGTCGCTCATATCGATGATTTAGCCGATCCACCGCCTTATATCGTCCTTTGTATCGACGAAGTAGCCTTGCTGCAAAAAGAGAAAAAACTGATGGAACTTGTAGAGGAAATTAGTGCTATTGGCCGGGCTTTAGGCGTGTTTTTGATTTTATCCATGCAACGGCCGGACCGTAATGTCTTGGATGGGAAGCTAAAAAACAATTTAACCGTTCGGATGGGGTTCAAATGTGCTGATTTAATCAATTCACGCATTATAGGCACACCAGGAAGCGAAAAATTGGAGAAAGAAGGAAGAATGTTACTAAAAATGCCAACTTATTCCGATCTGAAAGAAATTCAGGCCCCGTATTTGGCGATTTCAGAGGCGAAAAAAATTCTTGAAGGGTTTTACTCTCCGAAAAGGAAAAATGCCTATAAACACGGTTTAAATGATTCTGGAGACGTTATCGATTTAAAAGAGAATAAGAATGGGATTTTTGAGGTGTTGGACGAATGAGAAAAAGAGATCTAGCAATCTTAAGAGATTTGGAACGTTTTCGGTGTTTGACCCGTGATGATATTATTGATCTCCATTTTTCACGTTTGAAACAGCCGGTTACTTGCTGCAATACCGTTCTGAAAAGGTTGCGAAGGGATGGATATATCGAAGTAAATACGAATCATCAACCTTATTTGTACTTTCCTTCTCCTGCATCGATTAAAAAGGATTCAACTAAAATACCTCATTTTTTGAAAATCGTTGAGTTTTATAAGTCACTCCTGAAATTTGAGGAGCCAAAAACATTTATTGTCGAACCGAAATACGGAAAAGGATATATGGAACCAGATGCCTTTATGATCTGGAAACGGGCACCGTTCTTCGTGGAGATTCAGCGTTCTATTTATTCGGCACGGGTAATGGATGAAAAAGTGAAGCGTTATGAGGAATATTTCTTTTCTAATGAATGGCAGCAAGAAGCCTGGCAACCGCAAAACAAAAAGGTGTTCCCGGCCGTGATCATAATAACCGATACCCGATATAACATTGAAAGTTCATATATACGGTTCTTTCAGGTTGCAAACATTTCAGAACTGGTAAGCATGTTTGAATCAAAAAATCAGAATATAAAAATATCCGGATCTTCTTTGAAACTGAAATCCGGATAACTGTACACCCTTTTCGCAAAAAATGCGTATAGAAACTATATAGAATGATATGTAGAGTTTATGTAGAAACCATACAAAAACCATATAGAAACTATATAGAAAATGTGTAGAGTTCATATAGAAACTATATAGAAACTATATAGAAAATGTGTAGAGTTCATATAGAAACTATATAGAAACTATATAGAAAGCTCACTTTTTTTGACCCCATCGTTTTATCAGGCACTGCCTGATCCCGCGCCCTCGGTGGGGGCAAAAACTCCTTATGCTCTTGCATTTCATCCGAGCTATTTACCAAACAAACGGGACCAAAACCCCTTCTTTTTTTCTCTTTCCTCTTCCTCCTTTTTTGCCGCGGCAATCAATTTCCGCGTTTCCATTGATTCTTTAAGGGATTTCATAAGTAATTCATCTCTTTTATTCAGACGCTCGTCTATATATTTTTGTTGATCCTCGAGTCGTTGTATTAATTCCCGGTTAGCTCTTAATAACTCCTGATTGAATTGTTCTTGTTTTTTGGCTCTCTCCAGTAGTTCCTCAAGAATTTCATTAGAACGCTTAAAATCACGCTTTTCAATTTCATTTTCAGGGAGAACGCTAGGCGTTCTTGTTTCGGACGCTTCTGTTTTATACTTTGATGCAATAACTTTTGCGGCGTTCTCTAATGAAAAATTCTCTCCTTGAACTAACTTTTGAAAGTATTTAAGAGCAACTATATCCTGTTCCACAAACAAGCGCCTTTGAGTATCCGTTCTTGTAAAATGATATCCGTTCTCTTCTAATGCAAGACACCACTTCCTTAGAGTGCTGGTTCCAATATCTAATGTCAAGCTTACTTCCTTTGGTGTATAAGCTTTTTCGAATTCTTCGTTCATTGTTCCGGCCGCCTTTCAAAATCGTTCTATAAAACGTTCTTTTTATAGATTAGATGTCTACCTTCATTTTCCTTCAATTTCACAACAACAACAACAACAATTTTCACGATAAAAATAAAACATAAATATTAATAAATCAATAATTTAAGGTTTATTTTATTAAAAGTATTTACAATTACTTTTAATATATGGTATGTTCTTCTCAAGAAGGAATTGGAAAAAATGGGGATGGATATAATGGTTAAGACTGAAATAAAAAGGGTTGTCGGTTATGCTCGTATTAGTTCGGATTCTCAAATAGAAAACACTTCTATACCGGAACAAAAGGAACGGATTGAGGCTTATGCAAAAAGTCAGGGATGGAAGTTGGATCGCATTTTTGTAGATGAAGGTTTTACAGGTTCAAATGATGACCGTGACGGATATAAAGAAATGATGGAGTACATTAAGGGTCCTGATAACGAAGTGTCAGCAATAGTTGTAGTGAAAGCAGACCGTATCCATAGAAGATTAAAAAATCTGCTTATCTTGATTGAGGATGTACTGGAACCGAACGGAATTGCTTTCATATCCGTTTCAGAACATTTCGACACGTCTACACCCCAAGGAATGCTCTTCCTTCAAATGATCGGGAGCTTTGCAGAGTTCGAGCGTTCTGTTATTAATGAGCGTACTAAGGGCGGTCGCTTGGCCACAGCGAAGAAAAATAAATATGCCGGAGGTCAGGTCCCTTATGGTTACGAGGTAATAAATGGAGAAATTCAAGTCATTGATAATCAGGCTTTTGTTGTTAAAAGGATTTTTCAAGAATTCATTGACGGTAAGAGTTACTACAAAATAGCAAAGTTGCTTAATAAAGAGGGTGTCCCGACAAAAACGGGTAAGAATTGGTCTCCACAAACGGTTAAGAATGTAGTACATACAGAGACTTATACAGGATTCAATACTTATGACGGGGAAAAAGAGCAAAATGGGATAAAACAAAAAGGGGTATTTCCTCGAATTATAAGCCGCCAAATGTGGCATAAGGCGCAATCTCGCTTAAATGAAAGGGATAATGAAAATGAGTAATTTATATAAAAATTCCATAGGGAGGTCTTCGAAAATGTCTGTTATTGATCGATTAGAAATCATAGACGGTTATTTTGATGGTGATCGGTTTATTATGAGAAGTATTGCTGGATATTCAGTTGATGGAGCGTATAAAGCTAATGGATTACGTTCAATGGCTCGATTGATTGAGGGAGATGATCCGATTAACTTAATCATCGACAAAGAAAGAACTATTTTTATTCCGGTTGAGAAAAACGAACAATTAAAACAAGAATTATTCATGATTGCAGATGAGTTGGAACATGAAGAAATTTAGGATTGGCAACACCACTGTTGTGATTCACTCCAAATTGGCACTCATGAGTGAAGAAGAACGGAAGGAATGGTTCCGGAAAGAATGGGAAAAAGGCAACCCTGTTCTAAAACAAATCGCTCATGCGGTGATCGATTGCTACCGTTAATGAATCAGTTGCAACAAGATCAATTAGACGACAATGAGAGGGGGTCGGTATTGGTGGGCACCCTTGACGTAAGTTCAACTGACAGTAGCCGAAGCTGTTTAGATAACGTAAAAAGCCACCCTACTAAGAGGATGGCTTTTCTTTTTTAGGACCGCTCTGTGGCAATCAATTACAATTTTTGGGCTGCACTTAGCTTTTGCCAAAGAGCAATGTTAGTTTATTATACTCAATTTCATGTTTTTGCTTTATACTGGGGACAGAATTCTAAAAAGGTTGTAATATTTATGCAAATAACGATAAATCCATACGCTACAGATACACAGTTAGTGGGGATTATCCCTGAATGTATTATCACTTATTATTCTATTCAATGTGCTAGTCTTGAAGTGTATATGCCACCTGGTGTTTTAAAGCATTTAAAAAGGCGCGGTCATTGGAACGATTTTTTAACCTATCATCAAGATATTCCCGATATGATTGCAAATCCTGATTACGCTGGCCAAAATCCCAAAGAGCCTAATACGGTAGAAATATATAAAGTGGTTAACGATCACGTTCTTTTACCAATCAAATTAAATACGGCGAACGGCTTATTTTTGAGTTCATTTTATATATTGGATAACGGAGCAGACAAGATTCAAAAGCGGTTACGTGTTGGTCGTATTCATCCGTTTTCGTTCTTTACCTAATTATGTTTGATCCTTTCCGTGCGATTAGTTTACAAAAATGCGATTTTTGGTTATCATATAAGCAAGACAAGCGATACATTTTAAATCAGCAATTGAATATATTAACAAACATAAAGGTTATTTGAGGTGGGAAAGGTTCCCCACGCGCTACCCATTGGGTAGTTACCAGAGATCAGGATTGCCGCCCTGCGAATAACCTTTATGATCGACGGCCCTCTTCATCGTGAAGAGGGTTTTATGTTGGAGAAAAGCCGCTTTCAGTTCGTGCTGGAGCGGCTTTCTTTTTTCTCTAATTTGATTGTATAACCTAATAGGTCCGCTATCTTCAGAAAGTCCCTAACCCTTAAATAATCATTATCTAAAGCCGATTGAAAAGTCGATTTTGGGATTCCCAAGGCTTCTGCCACTTGTTTAAAGGTTTTATAATCAGTACCTTCCATCATTAAGCGTAAACAGTTTTTTAAGCTTATTTCATCTAAACTAATGTTCTTCATAGTATCATTCTCCCCTTATTCGACTCATATATTCGTTTTCAAAAACAATATTACGGTTTAATAACTGAATTTTAAATAAAAATGTAAAATATGGTTGAAAAAACGGATATACCGTTTTAAAATGATGATAGATTAAGGAATAAGGAGGTTAAAAGGTTATTAAATCAGCAATTTAACCAAGATCATGAAAGGGGAAAATTAAAAGTGAATATCGCGATATTAAGGAATTTTGATGGAACAATACTTGAAATCGATTCTGTCTTGTACAAAAACATTGAACATACTATTTATAGAATCATTAAGGGAGAACCCGAAAAGTTGCAGGAAGTTTATAACGTGTTTTACGGAAATACGGGGATCAGAAGAACATTTCTGGAATACAAAGACGCAGAATATGCCGTTAAGACTGAAGACGAAACAGATCCAGAGCAACTTTATATCAAAGGGATCGTGGA
>NZ_JBBOVX010000001.1:3307500-3618266 GCF_038006805.1 Bacillus sp. FSL W8-0223 | reverse complement strand
GCCGTCCCCTCCTTAGGGCATGATCAACTTTCATATTTTCATAGTAGGTTTCAAAATAAAATTTATAAATATGCATACCATGCATAGTGGATAACTATATAATAAAGATAAAAATAGCTTTTCGACAAAATCCGCAATATGTGGATAATTTTTTTGCAAGCCTGTGGAATAATTTTTCCACAGGTTATTCACAATTGTGGATAAGTGTATATATTCCGAAAAGCTATCCAGAGTGAAAACACATTAATAATAGCAAATAATATAAGCAGTTGCAACGACTTTCTCTATTTATCCACAATATCGAAAATATGTTCAAAAAAGTTTTCCACAAGCAGGGGATGTGTTAAAAACATGTTAGTATCCTATGTGGATAAGAAAAAATCTGTCGAAAGATATCCACAAAGTAATGAAGATGTCTTTTTGGATAAAATGTTAAGGAGCATTTTTTTCATTTTCAAATTTGAAAACTGATAGAAATCGTCGGCGGGTGTTTCAAAGATTTTGGGAAACGAGTTGACAATGAAGCTGCGACATCTTTATAATGAATTAGACTGTCTATTATTGTTGACTAACCGATCCTCAGGGAGGTGTTATCAAAATGAAAAGAACTTATCAACCAAATAAACGGAGAAGAAGCAAAGTTCATGGTTTTCGCAAACGCATGAGTACGAAAAACGGACGAAAAGTGTTGGCTCGCCGTCGTAGCAAAGGAAGAAAAGTATTGTCTGCATAGGCCACTGAAAACCTCAGTGGTCTTTTTTCACATTTAGGCTAGACGGAACAGCTTACGAAAAAGCGCAGTAAAGAAGCAAATAGGTGGGCTGAGAAAAATGAAAAAGGCTTTTCGAATTAAGAAAAATAAAGAATTTCAAAGGGTGTTTAAAGGCGGAAATTCAGTGGCGAACCGTCAGTTTGTTTTGTACTATTTTCCAAAAGAGCAGAAGGTGCCCTTTCGGATCGGGTTATCCGTCAGTAAAAAAGTAGGGAAAGCGGTCATTAGAAATCGGATTAAACGATACATAAGGCAAACATTCACTGACTTGAAAGAGGATATTAAACCTGGGTTCGACTTTGTGGTGATTGCGAGAAAGCCTACGGCGGAAATGGATTTTCATGAAACCAAAAAAAGTTTGCTTCATGTCTTAAAAAAAGCGAAGGTTTTAAACAAGAATTCAAGTGAATGTTAGTCCTAAAGTAGGATGGCAGACATCCATTGATTGATAAAGGTATGCATTGCTGACTTTTTCGTGCTTTTCATTTTTCAGACAGAGGTCCGTTTTTTTGCGGAATCAGCATAGAGAATACAGTCAGGTACAGGAAGAAAAATATGAAAGAACATACGGTGATCGGACAAATCGTTAAAGAAGCCGTGCAAACAGTTTTTGGCACGATTGAGAGTGAAACGGGACGCCGTTGAATAAGGAGTTTTGCAGAAAGCGAAAAAAGGGATTTCGCTGATAGAATCAAATCATTTAAAGGGAGATCGTCCATTTTCGCTTGTATGATGACTCATTCAGAATAAGCGGAACGCCATCTCTTTGTCGTCATTTCTCTCAAATAAAAGAAAATTTTCACCGTTCCGTCTCCAAAAATCGGGTGGAAATTAATATTTGGAGCGTGAAAAAGAAGCTCTAATTTCAAGAAAAGTTCATAACTGTATAATATAGGAAAATTTTAAGTATAAATTTGTTGATTTCTATAAACGAAAAACACAAGCTAGAAGGCTTGTGTCGTTTTTTGTGAAAGTTTTCTCCTTATCCCTCATTTCAATCCTTTCTCTTTCCCGCTCACTTAATTCTCTTCGTTTTACTTTGATAACTTTCTTTTCTTCCGAAGATATTCACATGTTTATAATGCCCCTGTTCGAAGGTCGATTTGATTATTGTTATTCACATGTGAATAAGTTAAAATAATACCATTATCCGTTTATACTGTGGATATTTTTTGATACACTTATGGGTAGAAAATCATAAAATGAGATCTGAGCCAAGCCTTGACAAAAAGCAAGGTTCTTTTTTTGAAATACCTTATGTGGTAACCTAATAATTTAGAGGATTTAAAACTAATCCAATTTATTTATATAGATCAAAAGTTTGAGACGAAAAGAGGTGAGTCGATATGGATATCGACACGATTGCGGCTATTTCGACACCGCTTGGGGAGGGAGCGATCGCAATCGTTCGTTTAAGCGGCCCCGATGCTGTTTCTATTGCTGATCGAGTGTTTCACAGCCCCAATGGAAAAAAATTGGCGGACGTTCCTACCCATACGATCCATTACGGACAACTGCATGATCCACAAACCGGAAATGTTGTCGAAGAAGTAATGGTATCGGTCATGAGGGCTCCCAAAACGTTTACAAGGGAAGACGTGGTGGAAATTAACTGCCACGGAGGCCTTGTTTCGGTGAATCGTGTATTGCAGCTAGTACTAAATTCGGGAGCCCGGATGGCAGAACCGGGTGAATTTACAAAAAGAGCCTTTTTAAATGGACGTATTGACTTGTCGCAGGCAGAAGCAGTGATGGATTTAATCCGCGCCAAAACCGATAAAGCGATGAATGTCGCTCTTAATCAAATGGAAGGACGCCTTTCCAAGTTGATCCGTAAACTTCGTCAGGAAATTTTAGAAGTGCTCGCTCACGTGGAAGTGAATATTGACTATCCGGAATATGATGACGTGGAAGAAATGACCCACGAGCTGCTTTTGAAAAAATCTTTATACGTCAAACAAGAAATTGAAAAACTGTTACGGACGTCTCAGCAAGGAAAAATTTTAAGAGAAGGATTGTCAACGGTTATTATTGGCCGGCCGAATGTAGGAAAATCATCGCTGTTGAATGCTCTTGTTCATGAAAATAAAGCGATCGTCACCAATATTCCGGGAACAACGCGCGATGTAATTGAGGAATATGTAAATGTAAGAGGCGTGCCTCTTCGATTAGTGGATACAGCGGGGATCCGGGAAACGGAAGATATCGTCGAACGTATAGGGGTAGAACGGTCGCGGCAAGTACTAAAAGAAGCAGATTTAATTCTACTCGTATTAAATTATTCAGAAGAGCTGACGCCGGAAGATGAAAAATTGTTTGAAGCGGCAAAAGGAATGGACGTCATTGTCATCGTCAACAAAACCGATCTTCCCCAAAAAATTGATATGGAACGGGTACAGAAACTGGCAAACAACCATAAGATCGTAACGACATCTCTGTTGGAAGAACAAGGAATTGATGAATTGGAGGAGGCGATTGCTTCACTATTTTTCGAGGGATCGATCGAATCGCAGGACGCTACTTATGTATCCAACAGTCGCCATATCGCTTTGCTGAACCAAGCGCTTAATGCGATCAATGATGCGATTGCAGGAGTGGAAGCGTCTATGCCGGTCGACATGGTGCAAATCGACTTAACAAGAACGTGGGAATTGCTCGGTGAAATCATTGGGGATAGCGTCCATGAAAGTTTAATCAATCAGCTGTTTTCACAATTCTGTCTTGGAAAATAATGATCAGTACTTTTTAGAGGAGGAATATTACGATGCAGCAATATGAAGCAGGCCAATATGATGTCATTGTCGTCGGTGCCGGACATGCTGGAGTCGAAGCAGGCCTGGCTGCTGCCAGAATGGGTGCTAAGACGTTAATGATTACCATCAACTTGGATATGATCGCATTTATGCCTTGCAACCCGTCAATCGGCGGTCCGGCAAAAGGAATTGTTGTCCGCGAAATTGACGCATTGGGCGGGGAAATGGGAAAAAATATTGATAAAACCTATATCCAAATGAGAATGTTAAATACAGGTAAAGGTCCGGCCGTCCGTGCGCTAAGAGCGCAAGCGGATAAAGTTTTATATCAGCGGGAAATGAAAAAAACGCTGGAAAACGAACCGAATTTAACATTAGTTCAAGGAATGGTTGAAAAATTAATTGTCGAAAATGATGAATGTAAAGGGGTTATAACGAAAACAGGTGCGGTGTATCGTTCAAAAACAGTCGTTTTAACGACAGGAACCTATTTGCGCGGGGAAATTATCATCGGAGACTTGAAATATTCGAGCGGCCCGAATAATCAACAACCTTCGATAGGCCTTGCTGAGCATTTAAAAGAACTTGGATTTGACATTGTTCGATTTAAAACGGGTACACCACCGCGCGTCAATAGCAAAACTATCGATTACAGCAAAACGGAAATTCAACCGGGCGATGAAGAACCAAGAGCTTTCAGTTATGAAACGACCAAATTTATCACCGACCAGCTCCCTTGCTGGCTGACATATACCAATGAGGAAACACACAAAATCATTAATGCCAACTTGGACCGGTCTCCAATGTATTCCGGTATGATTAAAGGGACTGGACCGCGTTATTGTCCGTCCATTGAAGATAAAGTCGTTCGTTTCCATGACAAACCACGTCATCAAATTTTCTTGGAACCAGAAGGACGAAATACTGAGGAAGTATATGTTCAAGGTTTGTCTACGAGTCTGCCGGAAGATGTGCAACATCGTATTTTGCAAACTATCCCCGGTCTTGAAAAAGCACAATTAATGCGTGCTGGCTATGCCATCGAATATGATGCGATCGTGCCAACACAACTGTGGCCAACTCTAGAAACGAAAAAAATTAAGAATTTGTATACTGCAGGCCAAATTAATGGAACATCCGGCTATGAAGAAGCAGCTGGACAAGGGATTATGGCAGGTATTAATGCAGCATGTCGGGTTCTTGGAAAAGAAGAAGTGATTTTAAGCAGATCCGATGCTTATATTGGAGTGCTTATCGACGACTTGGTGACAAAAGGAACGAACGAACCGTATCGTTTGCTGACATCGCGGGCTGAATACCGCTTGCTACTCCGTCATGATAATGCCGATCTTCGTTTAACGGAAATTGGCTACAAGCTTGGATTAATTAAAGAAGAACGCTATCAAGCCTTTTTAAATAAAAAGCAAGACATTGAAAATGAAATGAAGCGGCTGAAATCCACTATCATCAAGCCGAATGAAGAGGTACAGCAGCTGATTTCAGAAGCAGGAGGAAGCCCGCTTAAGGATGGGATCCGAGCTTCAGACTTGCTGAAAAGACCGGAAATGACATATGACCATATCAAAAAAATCGTTCCGGCCGAAAAAGAGTTAAGCCCAGAAGTCGAAGAACAAGTTGAAATTCAGATTAAATATGAAGGATATATTCAAAAATCGCTGCAGCAAGTTGATAAGTTAAAAAAAATGGAAAATAAAAAGATTCCGGAAGATATTGATTATGATGCCATCAACGGTCTTGCCACAGAAGCTCGACAAAAATTAAAAAAAGTGCGGCCGTTGTCGATTGCTCAAGCGTCACGTATTTCCGGCGTCAATCCGGCGGATATTTCCATTTTGCTTGTTTATATTGAACAAGGAAAAATTGCACGCATCGCTAATTAAAATGAATATGGATCGGATCATTTTCCCGGAAGCGTCAAGCTGAACGAATGCGTTAGCATGTGGGAGAAAGGTTCCATAAAAGACACTGCAAATAGTTTTTTTCAAAAAATGTCCCCCACTTTTTGTCGATTTGAACAAGTGGGGGATGACTGCCTATAAGTGAGAGAATCAAAATAGGGAATGATGAAGTCATGAACATTGATCAATTTCAAGAAAAACTTAAAGAAAAAGGAATTATATTGACTTCTTTTCAGCTTGAGCAATTCGAACGCTATTACGAAATGCTTGTGGACTGGAACGAGCGAATGAATTTGACTGCCATAACCGATCGGGAAGAAGTCTATTTAAAACATTTTTATGATTCGATTTCCGCTGCTTTTTATTACGATTTTCGCAAAGAATGGTCGGTATGTGACGTGGGAGCGGGGGCCGGTTTTCCAAGCATTCCTTTAAAAATCGTATTTCCATCGTTAAAAATAACCATTGTCGATTCTTTGAAAAAACGAATTACCTTTTTGGAGGAATTAGCCAAAACATTGAAATTGGAAAATACGTCCTTTTACCATGACCGCGCAGAAAGTTTTGGACAAAAGAAAGAGCATCGCGAGCATTACGATGTGGTCACGGCTAGAGCCGTTGCCAGAATGTCGGTGTTGAGCGAACTGTGTTTGCCGCTTGTGAAAGAAAATGGAGCCTTTTTGGCGATGAAAGCTGCCCATGCCCAAGAAGAACTGCGTGCGGCTGAAAAAGCCATCTCCACTTTGGGAGGCAAAATCAAAGAAATTGGATCGTTTCTGTTGCCGTACGAACAAAGCGAAAGAAATATTATCTGGATTGAAAAAGTAAAACAAACGCCTAAAAAATATCCGCGCAAGCCTGGAGTGCCTAATAAAATGCCGTTGGAATAACGTTCCATAATAAGGAGAAAAAAGTTATTATAGAGAGGGAAAAGTCCGGACCGTCAAAATATTTTCCGGGAAATATATAAAAATATGTCGAAAGAAGATTATTGAAAAACACGAATTGACCATTGGTTTTGCAGGAACTTGTCGTCAAGATAAAGAATATGTAATAAGGGAGTTTCCTAAAGGTGGTGGAGGACGATGAAGCATCCTTTCTCTCGTTTTTTTGGTTTGGGTGAAAAAGAAGTTGATGAAACGCAAGAAATAACGAGTGAGAGAGAAGAAGTAAAACACATCCCCATATCCCAAATTATCCCCAATCGTTTTCAGCCGAGAACGATTTTTGATGATGAAAAAATAATAGAATTATCCAGAACAATTCATACGCATGGGATTATTCAGCCGATTGTTGTCAGGGAATTTGAGCAAGGAAAATATGAAATCATTGCTGGCGAGAGACGTTGGCGGGCTGTCCAGAAATTAGGATGGGAAACGGTACCGGCTATTATAAAGAATTTAAATGATACGGAAACAGCTTCTGTGGCCTTAATCGAAAACTTACAGAGGGAAGAGCTTTCACCCATAGAAGAGGCAATGGCTTACGGCAAGCTGTTAGAGCTTCATAATTTAACTCAAGAGGCTTTAGCTCAAAGGCTGGGAAAAGGTCAATCCACTGTGGCCAATAAGCTTCGTCTCCTAAAACTGCCTCAAGAAATCCAAGAGTCTTTATTGAAAAAAAACATTACAGAAAGACATGCGAGGGCGCTCATTCCTCTCAAAGATCCTGAAAAACAAATTCAGCTGTTGAATGAAATTATCGAGAAAAATTTGAATGTCAAACAAACCGAAGAACGAGTTGCCAAAATGTTAGACAAAACACCGGCAAAACCGAAACCGAGAAAAAAAGCAATCAGCAAAGATATGAGAATTGCGGTTAATACGATCAGACAGTCCCTTACCATGGTTGCAAAAAGTGGAATCAAGCTGGATTCAGAAGAAAAAGATTTAGGAGAGTTTTATCAAATTACCATTCGAATCCCGAAAAAAAAATCATAGATTACGTGAGTGAGAAGCATTCAATTTCATAAATGTTTCTCACTTTTTCATGGACTTTTCACATTTGTCTTCATTGCATCGATTCAACCAGTCTCCTCCTAATCTTTCTCCCTCTTAAATAAACAAAAAATTTTGATTTAAAAAAATAATTTAGATTTAAGAATCTTTTATAAAAAGTAAGTTTCGCTTTATTCTATCGTGGTTAAATCTGCACTGTACTTTAACACAGCCTTTGATAAAATAGATTACATAATTGGTAGAGCAAAAAGGTAGGTGAAAACCGTGGGCAAGGTCATAGCAATTGCAAATCAAAAAGGAGGAGTGGGGAAAACAACGACATCCGTCAATTTGGGCGCTTGTCTTGCTTACATAGGAAAAAAGGTTCTGCTCGTAGATATCGATCCTCAAGGAAATGCAACGAGCGGTGCCGGTATTGAAAAGGGAGAAATTCAGCAATGCATTTATGATGTTTTAGTTGATGATGCTGATATAGCCAAAATAGTGAACCCGACCGCTGTTGAAAATTTGTATGTTGTTCCGGCAACGATCAATCTTGCAGGTGCTGAGATTGAACTCGTCCCCACTATTTCCCGGGAAGTGCGATTGAAAAGCGCATTGGATAAAATCAAGCATGAATATGATTTCATTATTATAGATTGTCCCCCTTCATTAGGTTTGTTAACGATTAATGCATTGGCAGCAGCTGATTCCGTAATTATTCCCGTTCAATGCGAATATTATGCTCTCGAGGGGCTGAGCCAACTTTTAAATACCGTTCGTCTTGTCCAAAAACATTTAAACCATGATCTTACTATTGACGGCGTTCTTCTTACCATGCTGGATGCTCGGACGAATCTGGGTATTCAAGTCATTGAAGAAGTCAAAAAATATTTTCAGGATAAAGTCTATCGAACGATCATTCCCCGCAATGTCCGGCTGAGTGAAGCGCCTAGCCATGGGAAGCCTATTATACTTTATGATCCCAAATCAAGGGGAGCAGATGTTTATTTAGATTTTGCCAAGGAGGTGGCCATGAATGGCTAAGGGACTCGGGAAAGGAATAGACGCCCTATTTAAAAATTTGGAACCGGCCAATGAAGAAGTCATCAAAGAAGTAAAATTAAAAGAACTGCGCCCTAATCCTTATCAGCCACGGAAAATTTTCCATAAAGAAAAAATTAAAGAATTAGAGCAATCCATAGCAGAACATGGAGTGCTGCAGCCGTTGATTGTCAGAAAGAGTATAAAGGGATATGAGATTGTTGCAGGGGAAAGACGTTTTCGAGCGGCAAAAGAAGCGGGATTGGAAAAAGTCCCGGTGATTGTACGAGAAATGAAAGATGAGCAAATGATGGAACTGGCTGTTCTTGAAAACCTGCAGCGGGAGGATTTAACACCTATTGAAGAAGCAGCCGCCTATCAAATGCTAATGGATAAACTTGGTTTAACTCAGGAAGAATTAGCGAATAGATTAGGAAAAAGCCGTCCGCATATAGCCAATCATCTTCGTCTTCTTTCACTCCCACCTGAAATTCAAACTTATATTTCGGACGGGAAAATTTCCATGGGACATGGGAGAGCGTTGCTGGGGTTAAAGAAAAAAGAAAAGCTGCCTTATTTAGTCGAAAAAGTGTTGAAAGAACATCTCAATGTCCGTCAGCTTGAAAAATTAATTCAGCAATTAAATGAAAATGTTTCACGTGAAACAAAAAAGAAAAAAGAAGAAAAAGATGTCTTTCTGAAAGAGCAAGAAAGCATTTTACGAGATCGACTGGGAACCAATGTGGTGATTCGCCAAGGAAAAAATAAAGAAAAGGGAAAAATCGAGATTGAATTTTTCTCAAAAGAGGATTTAAATCGAATCCTTCAGCTGCTCAATCAGCAAGAAAGATAAAAAACCATCCAACGATGGTTTATTTTTTGGGCTTTGTTTTAAATTGAGATTTCCTATGAATTCTTATCGATATCATCGAAAATGCAAGATGAATGCCGCTTCAAGATTGTAACAACTTCGGAAGTATTGGAGGAAATTGGTATGGTGCTTTTGGGCTCGTTGGTTAATGGATTGAGCATTTTAGCCGGCTCGATTATAGGAAAATTTTTACACAATATACCGGAAGGCATTAAAAATGCGGTAATGCATGCGATCGGATTGGCTGTATTAGTGCTTGGTCTGCAAATGGGATTGAAGAGCGAAAATTTTTTGGCCGTTGTGATCAGTTTAGTTGTCGGTGTTGTCATCGGAGAATGGATGGCGTTGGAAGACAAATTAAATCAGTTAGGCATATGGATCGAAAGAAAAATAGGCAATCATTCAAACCGTAGTGGGAGCATTTCTGAAGGATTTGTGACCGCTACGCTCATTTTTGTTATTGGCGCCATGGGCATTGTTGGTGCTTTAGACAGCGGTATAAGGGGAAATCATCAAGTGCTGTTTACGAAGTCCATTCTGGATGGATTTACGGCGCTTATTTTAAGCTCCACTCTCGGAATGGGAGTTTTATTTTCGGCTATACCTGTTTTTCTATATGAAGGTTTGATCGCTTTGTTTGCCACACAAATTAACCATTTCGTCCCAAAAGAAATGATAGATTCCTTTATTACCGATATGACATCGGTTGGAGGAATTATGATCTTTGCGATTGGCTTAAACGTTCTTGGGTTAACGAAAATCAAAGTGGCCAATTTTTTGCCGAGCCTTGTGGTGACGGCCATTCTTGTCATTTTTTACTATTTTGTTTGATAACTGCTAATGATATGATCATAGTAAAGTGGGCAGTCAGTATTTTTATGGGAGCTGTTGCCTTTCTTTCAGTTCTAATGGATAGAAAGATTTTTTGACGGGATAAAGGTAGGACGCCTCTAAAATGCCTCGCGATATGATTTTGGCCATTTTCATCACTAAATTTAAACGGGTATTTTGAAGAACAAAAAACTCCATGAATCCGCTGACGTTCACGATGCCAGTTAAATGGGCATCGCCTACAGGGGGCAGATCTTTTTGAACACCCGCTCCAGGTTTGACGGGCCCTAGATCGATTTGGATACATCCAATGCTTTTTAAGCGGCCCAGGCATGCGTCGATTCCAATAATAAACGGATTGTCAAAAGTGCTGTGTACTTTATGTAATTTTTCCTGTAAATTTACCGCATGAACCGGATCGTCCAACGTTCCCAAAACATGAAAAGAAGAAAGCTGTTTTTCTTCCAGCAATGTCCCAACTAAAGGCCCTAATGCATCGCCAGTAGACCGATCGGTTCCGATACATATGAATACGATCGGCCGATTTTGTTTAGGCAGAAGTGAGACAAGCTGTTTTGAAATGATTTGGACGGCGTTTTCATCTTCATAGTGAATTTTTACAGGCTCTATTTTCTTGTCCAACCAATTTTTTATATTCATTTATACCGCTCCCTTCCGGATGTATTATAGTATACGGATAAACCAATTTTTCTATACGTGGGAATGCACAATCTTGCCAAAATATCTATCTGCAATATCCATTACTGGATAAAAAAGGAATGTTCGTTTCGAAAATAGATCAATGTTTTCGTTAAATGATAACCAAAAGGGGGGACCGACTTGAAAACTTGGGATAGATTGATTGAGCGGTTATGGGAAAGATTGACCAATGAAGATTTATGGCTGTCCATT
Organism: Bacillus sp. FSL W8-0223; assembly: GCF_038006805.1. Taxonomy (NCBI): domain Bacteria; kingdom Bacillati; phylum Bacillota; class Bacilli; order Caryophanales; family Bacillaceae; genus Bacillus; species Bacillus sp. FSL W8-0223. Next base: position 3,607,227 of record NZ_JBBOVX010000001.1, on the reverse strand, counting down.
GGTGAAGGAGCGCTGAAAATCACCGTAACGATATTGCTGGCAGCTATTGTGATTCGAATCGGAAAAGTGATGATCCGTAATATCTTTAAATTGCGTGCGAAATCTCCTTTAAACTTTTCGGAAAGAAGGGAAAACACCTTATTAAGGCTGCTGGAAAATGTTCTTACCTATGTGGTGTATTTTATCGCTTTTGTTAATATACTGTCGATTATGACATTTGATATAAAAGGTTTGATCGCGGGTGCTGGAGTAGTTGGTCTGGCTGTTGGTTTTGGAGCGCAAAGTTTAGTTAAAGATGTCATTACGGGATTTTTCATTATTTTTGAGGATCAATTCTCAGTAGGCGACTATATCCGTATTGGCAAATATGAAGGATATGTGGAAGAAATCGGGCTGCGGACGACAAAAATCAAAAGCTGGACAGGAGAGCTTCATATTTTGCCTAATGGCAGTATAACAGAAGTGACGAACTTTTCTTTGCACAACAGTTTAGCGATTGTCGACGTTACCGTTGCTTATGAAGAAAATATTGAGGAAGTGGAGCAAACGATTGAAGAGCTCTTAAAGACCCTTCCCGATAAATACGAAGAGTTAGTTGCTCCACCACAGCTGCTTGGCATCCAAAACATGGGGGCAACGGAAGTAGTATTGAGAATTGTTGCCGAAACAACTCCCATGAACCATATGTATATTGCCCGGATGATAAGAAAAGAAGTAAAATTGTGTCTAGATGAAAAAGGCATCGAAATCCCATTTCCGCGTCTTGTCATGTATTCGCGTGAAGAAAAAGAAAACATGATTGGAAGAAAAGACACGGAGACGAGTTAGGAGGGTGATCGTGTATGGACACCAAAACTTTTCAGCTGCATGATATTGTAGAAATGAAAAAGCAGCATCCATGTGGAACGAACCGTTGGCAAATCATCCGAATGGGGATGGACATCCGTATAAAATGCCAGGGCTGCGGTCATAGTGTGTTGATTCCAAGAAAAGAGTTTGTGAAAAAAATGAAAAGGGTATTGGAATCGGCTGATCAGGAAAACTAGACGAAAATGAGGCCATTTTCAGAGGATTGTTCCCTCTATCAAAATTGGCCTCTTATTTGTCCATTGAAAAAATGGAGAAATCTTACAATCTTTGATGAGAACCACTAAGTCTTTTTCTTTGTCAAAAAAGTTTTCCTTTGCCACACAGCTGTTTTGTAATGTTTCCACGATATGACAATGGTTTGTCATTTGAGATGCTTCTTGAATCACAAAAAAGCCTATCTCTTGATGACAAAGACGTTCACTCTTTTTCATTGGAAGTATTCGGAACAGGATTAAAAGAGATGCCAAGACGCGGTTCTTGTCATTTTTCTTTCTTATCTCTATAATTGGAAAAGGTTTTATTGTAGACTGACAATTTTTTATTCTTTTTTCAAGAGGAAAGAGGCTCATTTATAAATATCCTTTTCTTTGTTGCAGCCGTTTTTAGAAAGCAGAACAGTTATGGATGAAAGTTATATAAATAGAGGAGTGACTATTTATGGCTTTAACAGCCGGAATTGTCGGCTTGCCGAACGTTGGAAAATCTACCTTATTTAATGCGATTACAAAGGCGGGAGCGGAATCAGCGAACTATCCATTTTGTACGATTGATCCCAATGTAGGAATGGTGGAAGTTCCGGATCAACGTCTTAATCGATTGGCAGAGATCGTTCATCCCAAAAAAATCGTTCCGACCACTTTTGAATTCACAGATATTGCCGGAATTGTAAAAGGTGCCAGCAAAGGGGAAGGATTAGGAAATAAATTTCTTTCCCATATTCGCCAAGTGGATGCGATTTGTCATGTCGTAAGATGTTTTGCCGATGAAAATATTACCCATGTTGCTGGAAAAGTAGATCCGATTGCCGATATAGAAACGATCAATTTAGAATTAATTTTAGCGGACTTGGAAACAGTAGAAAAGCGAATTGGAAAAGTGGAAAAGATCGCGAAGCAAAAAGATAAAGCAGCTATGGCTGAATTTGAAGTGTTGAGCAAATTAAAAGAAGCCTTTGAAGCGGAAAAACCGGCTCGTACGGTAGAATTCACCGAAGAACAAGAAAAACTTGTGAAAGGTTTCCAATTGTTGACGATGAAACCGGTTCTTTATGTCGCCAATGTAGGAGAAGACGATGCAGCGGACGCCTCCAACAACCAATATGTACAGCAAGTACGTGAATTTGCAGAAAAAGACAATGCTGAAGTCATCGTGGTATGTGCAAAGATTGAGGAAGAGATCGCCGAATTGGAGGATGAAGAAAAAGCGATGTTCCTTCAAGAACTAGGCATCGAAGAATCAGGGCTTGATCAATTGATTCGCGCTGCTTATCATTTGCTTGGTTTGGCGACGTATTTTACGGCGGGTGAGCCGGAAGTGCGTGCTTGGACGTTTAAAAAAGGAATGAAAGCACCGGAATGCGCCGGTATTATCCATTCGGATTTTGAACGAGGATTTATCCGGGCGGAAGTGGTTTCTTATGAAGACTTAATCGAAGCAGGTTCTATGGTTGGGGCCCGCGAAGCCGGCAAAGTGCGACTGGAAGGAAAAGATTATGTCGTGCAGGATGGAGATGTCATTCATTTCCGTTTCAACGTATAATGAAGTTGATGGGAAAATCCGCTGTGTTTTTAGCGGATTTTTTCTTTTCAGTGTATATTAAGGAAACAAATTATTTTGTAACAGTTGAAAATACAAGCTTCAGTTGAAAAGCGATCTTTTTTTCAGATTTTAAAAAATAATCAGGAACATTCGTTCTGTTTATGGTATAATAAACAAGACAATGATAGATACACATTACCATCGTTTTTTTATACTGCACAACATTTATGGGAAATTGCTTTTTCGTTAAAACTATGGTATACTATCAAATTGTGAGTAATGAAAGATTGTTACTCCTTGCTCTTTTATGTGAAAAAGAGCCGCATAGACCATGAGGAGGTGAAAGAAAGATGAGAAAGTACGAACTTATGTATATTATCCGCCCAAACGTTGACGATGAAACGAAAAAATCAATCGTAGAACGTTTTGACAATATTTTGTCTTCCAAAGGTGCGGAAATCATCGATTCGAAAGAGTGGGGAAAACGTCGTTTAGCCTACGAAATTAACGACTTCCGCGAAGGAATTTACCACATTGTTCATGTGAAGTCGAATCCGGAAGCTGTTCAAGAATTTGACCGTTTGGCAAAAATCAACGACGATATTCTTCGCCACATTGTTGTAAAAGAAGATGAATAATTTGATGAAAATGAAATTTGAATCATATATGTTTCACGTGGAACACGTGTAAAAAAGGGGTTGATTCTGATGATGAACCGTGTCGTTTTGGTCGGTCGGTTAACAAGGGATCCTGAGCTTCGATATACACCGAATGGAGTAGCGGTTGCTACCTTTACTCTTGCTGTCAATCGAAATTATACGAATCAACAGGGCGAAAGAGAAGCTGACTTTATTAATTGTGTAGTATGGCGGCGCCCGGCTGAAAACGTGGCAAACTACTTAAAAAAAGGTAGTTTAGCTGGCGTTGACGGCCGTTTGCAAACACGAAACTATGAAGCACAAGATGGAAGACGTGTATATGTAACAGAAGTTCTAGCCGAAAGCGTTCAATTTTTAGAGCCACGCAGCGTTACCAATAATCGCGGCGGTGAAAACGGATTTTATAGCGGCCAGAAATCTCAGGATTTTCCGTTTAGCCCAAATCAGAATCAACAAAGAAATGAAAATTATACACGTGTAGATGAAGATCCATTTGCCAACGATGGACAACAAATTGATATTTCCGATGATGATCTTCCATTTTAAGCGAATAAAGAAAAGGAGGGAATCACATGGCTGGACGCAGAGGCGGACGCAGACGCCGGAAAGTGTGCTATTTTACAGCTAACGGCATTACACACATTGACTATAAAGATGTAGATCTTCTGAAAAAGTTCATTTCTGAACGTGGAAAAATTCTTCCGCGCCGTGTAACTGGAACAAGTGCGAAATATCAACGCCAATTAACTCGTGCCATCAAACGAGCACGTCAAATGGCACTTCTGCCATATGTAGCGGAAGATAAATAAGGTTTTCTTAGTAAGCAGCAGGGAATGGAATCCTTGCTGCTTTTGCTTATTTGTAAAATAAGCGCCATCTGTTTAATAGGATGAAATCTGTGTTTCTTCTGCACATTCCATAAAACAGAGCGATTTCAACAGTCTGCCAAGAATATTGAATCATCGTGATATGAAAGCTAAAATGGTAAGTGATGAACTTAAGCAACTTACCATGACATAGAGAGGTGTTTTTGTGAAAAATACGCGAATATTAACGGAAGGAGCGATGATGCTCGCTCTCTATGCAGTCCTGTTACTCATCACTCTTTACATACCGGTACTTTGGATTGCATCAAGCTTTTTTCTTATATTGCCGTTTTTCATATACAGCGCAAAATACCCTGCCAAAAACTCAGTCATGCTCATCATTGCAGCCATTATCATATCTATGATAACGGGAAATATTGTCGCTGTTTCGATTGGGTTTGCCTATGGAACAACAGGTGCGGCGATGGGTTATTTTCTTTATCGAAAAAAAGGGAAGTTCTCTGTTTATATGGCGGGAAGTTTGGTCTTTTTGGCCAATACGATCATTCAATACGTGGTCGCTGTTCTTTTCTTCCATTTTAATTTAATTGATGATTCCATGAAAATGTTGAGAGAATCGTTTGAGCGATCCGTTCATATGATGGATCAACTGGGAGAGCCCGTTCCTGACAAAGCAATGGAGCAATTCGAATTTGGCATGGACTATTTCCGTGCTCTTGTGCCAAGTATATTTGTCGTTTCTTCGTTTGTCATGGTTTTCCTGTTTACAGTCATCCATTTTCCGATTTTGAAAAGATTAGGGGTTGAGGTTCCCTCTTGGAAGCCTATCCGTGAATGGCAAATGCCGAAAAGCGTATTATGGTATTATATCATCGTTTTAATCGCAGCCATTATCTTTGTTCCTGAAAATGGGAGTATGTGGTATATGATTTATATAAATTTGTTATTTATGCTGCAAATCTGTCTCACCATTCAAGGGATCTCGTTTCTTTACTTTTTCGGGAACTTAAAAAATTGGCCGAAAGCGGTCCCAACAGCGCTGACAGTTCTTTCTTTTCTCTTTTTTCCGGTGCTTTATCTTGTCCGGATATTAGGTATAATGGATTTAGGTTTTGATTTAAAACAGCGCCTCCAACAAAAACCATGACTTAGGAGCTGAAGTTATGCTTTCTTATTATAACAGGCGGAACATAAGGTATCCGTTGATCGGATTAATCATTATGTCCATTGCTTTGTTATCTGTGCTAGCGCTATTTTACTGGTGGTTAAGCCTCATTGGGTTTATCATTATAGCTGCTCTATTTTTTCAAATTTTCCGTTCAGAGCGATTGATTTCCCACGAAATTGAAGAGTATATCTCAACGCTTTCTTATCGTGTCAAACGAGTGGGAGAAGAAGCTTTGATGGAAATGCCGATTGGGATCTTGCTTTTTAACGAGGATCTCTACATTGAATGGACAAATCCTTTTTTTGCTTCTTATTTTAAGGAAGAAACGTTAATAGGACGGTCACTTTATGAAGTAGCGGAAGAACTCGTACCGATGATCAAACAGGAATCAAGGGAAGAGATTGTGACTTTACATGACAGGCAGTTTCGGGTGGTGTTTAAGCCGGAAGAACGGCTTATGTATCTGTTTGATGAAACGGACCATCAAGAAATGGTCAGGAAATTTAAAGACGCTAAAACGGTGATTGCAATTATATATTTGGATAATTATGATGATCTTACACAAGGAATGGATGATCAAACTCGAAGCAGCCTAAATAGTATGGTGACTTCTCAATTAAATAAGTGGGCAAAAGAGTTTGGAATTTTTCTGAAGAGAACTTCTACGGAAAGATTTGTTGCCGTTTTCAATGAGGGGATTTTAAAAAAACTTGAAAAAGAAAAATTTTCTGTATTAGATGAAGTACGGGAATTGACTTCTAAGCATAATGTTCCGCTAACTTTGAGTTTTGGAATTGGAACGGGCGCAATGTCTCTGCCGGAACTGGGGACGTTGGCACAATCCAGTTTGGACTTAGCCCTTGGGCGTGGAGGCGACCAAGTTGCCATTAAAGAATCGAGTGGAAAAGTCAAGTTTTACGGTGGAAAAACCAATCCAATGGAAAAAAGGACTAGAGTTCGCGCGCGAGTGATTTCTCACGCGTTAAAGGAATTGATGATTGCCAGCGATAAAGTAATGGTGATGGGCCATAAATATCCGGATATGGACGCTATCGGCGCGGCCATAGGGATAAGCAAAATGGCTCGTATGAATCAGAAGGAAGGCTATGTCGTATTAAATTTTTCTCAAATGGATAAGGGTGTGAAACGGCTGCTGGCGGAAGTGAAGAAAGACCCTGACCTCTATTCGCGCTTTATTACTCCGGATGAGGCGTTGGAAATGGTCACAGAAAAAACGTTGCTGGTAGTAGTGGATACTCATAAGCCTTCGCTCGTGATTGATGAGAAATTATTGAGTAAAATAGAGAAGATAGTGGTAGTCGATCATCATCGCCGAGGGGAGGATTTCGTCCAAAATCCGATGCTCGTCTATATGGAACCATACTCCTCCTCTACTTCAGAGTTGGTAACGGAATTACTAGAGTACCAGCCAAAAGAAGAAAAAATCTCCATGCTGGAGGCGACGGCTCTGCTTGCCGGAATTACGGTGGACACCAAAAGCTTCTCATTGAGAACCGGATCACGGACATTTGATGCAGCTTCCTACTTGAGGGCACAAGGAGCTGATACCGTTCTAGTTCAAAAATTTTTAAAAGAAAATATTGATATGTATATTCAGCGTTCAAAACTAATTGAAACTGTATCCATCCAGCCAAATGGAATTGCGGTTGCCGTGGGAAGCGAAGAAGAGGAATACGATCCCGTTTTGATCGCGCAGGCAGCCGACACGTTGCTTATGATGGACGGCGTGAGAGCCTCCTTTGTCATTGCCAAGCGGAAAGATAACAAAGTGGGAGTCAGCGCCCGTTCTCTTGGTGACGTCAATGTACAGCTAATTATGGAGGAATTGGAAGGCGGAGGACATTTGACCAACGCCGCAACACAACTGGAGGATACGACCATCGAGGAAGTCGAAGTTCGACTTTGGAAAGCTATTCAAAAATATGTAGAAGGGGGAATGGAATCATGAAAGTAATATTCCTTCAAGATGTAAAAGGCAAAGGAAAAAAAGGAGAAATTAAAAATGTGGCCGATGGATACGCCCACAATTTCTTATTCAAAAAGAATTTGGCGATCGAAGCGACGCCAGCCAATTTAAAAGCTTTGGAAGCACAAAAGAAAAAAGAAGCGGAATTGGCAAAGCAAGAACTGGAAAATGCTAAAAAATTAAAAGAAGTTCTTGAAAACACGACGGTGGAATTAAAAGCAAAAGCTGGAGAAGGCGGGCGATTGTTCGGCTCTGTCACAAGCAAACAAATCGCGGAAGAATTAAACAAAACCCATAAAATTAAACTGGATAAACGGAAAATTGAATTGGACGATGCCATTCGTTCATTGGGATATACGAACGTTCCGGTTAAGCTTCATCCCGACGTTACGGCCGTGTTAAAAGTTCATGTTTCAGAAGACAACTAATTTTACCAAACCGTTCGGCTTGTTTTCATGATAAAATAGTTAAAAGAAAAGGGCTGATTCAGAGGGTTAAGATCCCTTTGACAATATATAGATAAACTATATCCATCATCCTTGTCTATATATTGTGAATTTGGAGGGCGAACTCTGTGAGTCGGCCTTCTTTTCATGAGGGACTCTGAATACCTTCTAACCATTTGGGAGTGGTTATGATGAGTGATCTATTGATGGATAGAATTCCACCGCAAAATATAGAAGCGGAACAAGCCGTTTTAGGGGCTATATTTTTAGAACCTTCTGCTTTGATCACCGCGTCGGAGATTTTAAGTCCTACTGATTTTTACCGAAGCGCCAACCAAAAAATTTTCAGTGTGATGCTGAAGTTAAGTGATGAAGGAAAAGCGGTGGATGTGATTACCGTTACAGAAGAATTGGCTGCTTCCAACAATTTGGAGGATGTCGGCGGGGTAGCGTATTTGACGGAACTTGCCGGAAGCGTACCGACAGCCGCCAATATTGAATATTACGCTAAAATTGTTGAAGAAAAATCGTTATTGAGAAGGTTAATTCGAACAGCGACAGAGATTGCCCAAGAAGGCTACACACGAGAAGACGATGTTGACGATCTGTTAAACGATGCGGAAAAAAGAATTATGGAAGTTGCCCAGAGAAAAAATACTTCTGGGTTTCACAATATAAAAGACGTACTCGTCCGGACGTATGACAATATTGAGATGCTTCATAATCGCAAAGGTGATGTAACCGGAATTCCGACTGGATTCGCTGAATTGGATCGGATGACCGCGGGATTCCAGCGCAGCGATTTAATTATTGTCGCCGCCCGTCCATCTGTCGGGAAAACGGCTTTTGCACTCAATATTGCCCAAAATGTCGCTACAAAGACCGATGAAAATGTAGCCATTTTCAGTTTGGAAATGGGGGCTGAGCAGCTCGTCATGCGGATGTTGTGTGCGGAAGGGAATATCAATGCCCAAAACTTGCGGACAGGGACTTTGACGGAAGAAGATTGGCGAAAATTAACGATGGCAATGGGAAGCTTGTCCAATGCCGGCATTTTTATAGACGATACACCGGGCATTCGCATCAACGAAATTAGGGCCAAGTGTCGCCGTTTAAAACAAGAACATGGACTTGGCATGATCGTCATTGATTATTTGCAGCTGATTCAAGGCAGCGGACGCTCTGGAGAAAACCGCCAGCAAGAAGTGTCGGAAATCTCCCGATCGTTAAAAGCGTTGGCAAGAGAATTGGAAGTCCCTGTCATTGCTTTATCTCAGCTGTCTCGTGGAGTGGAACAGCGCCAGGATAAACGGCCGATGATGTCGGATATCCGTGAATCGGGAGCTATAGAGCAAGATGCCGATATTGTAGCTTTTTTGTATCGGGATGATTATTATGATAAAGAATCTGAGAATAAGAACATTATTGAAATCATCATTGCAAAGCAAAGAAACGGTCCTGTTGGCACTGTTCAACTGGCTTTTATAAAAGAATACAATAAATTTGTCAATTTGGAACGGCGGTATGATGAAGCTTCCATTCCGCCGGGAGCATAAGAGAGGCATATCTTCTGAAAAAATGCCTCTCTTTTTTAGGCGGTTAAACAATCCCATGTCGAGATTTGTGAATCATTAGGTATTGAAGGAATAAAACGAAATTAGCCAAAAGGGGCCTTTTCGCTTGCTCTCTATTGTCATCACGGAATTTTTTTGCTCGTGAAAAATGATTTTTACGAACGAAAACAATTTATATAAAAATAAATGTTCGGATTTTGAATTGACTAACAAGAGAAGATATTGGTAAAATAAAAAAGGTGCCAAAACTGAAAAGTTCATCTTCCAAGTGATGGTGGTATCTTGAACATGGAAGTTGTTCAGACCGGGATCTCAAACATGACTTTTGAGTTTTCTGCCGGTTTAAACAATAGAAACGATTAAAGGACCTTGCGGAGGTGCGGAGAATGTCATCAGTAGTTGTGGTTGGAACCCAGTGGGGGGACGAAGGAAAAGGAAAAATAACGGACTTTTTGTCCGAGCATGCTGAAGTGGTTGCTCGCTACCAAGGAGGCAATAATGCCGGTCACACAGTCCGTGTGAATGGAGTGACATATAAACTTCATTTAATTCCCTCAGGGATTTTTTATAAAGAAAAAATATGCGTGATTGGAAACGGTGTGGTGATTGATCCCAAAGCGCTTGTTGAAGAGCTCAATTACTTGCGAGACCACGGTGTATCCACAGAAAATTTGCGTATTAGCGACCGGGCTCATGTGATCCTTCCTTATCATTTGAAGCTGGATGAAGTGGAAGAAGAGCGTAAAGGAGCCAACAAAATCGGTACGACGAAAAAAGGAATTGGCCCTGCTTACATGGATAAGGCGGCGCGAGTCGGCATTCGCATTGCGGATTTGCTGGATAGAGAAATATTTGAAGAAAAGCTTGCCCACAATTTAAAAGAAAAAAATCGTCTATTGGAACGTTTTTATGAAACAGAAGGCTTTAAATTGGAAGACATTTTAGATGAGTATTACGAATACGGACAGCAGATCAAAAAGTATGTGTGTGATACGTCCGTAGTATTAAACGATGCGATTGATGAAGGGCGCCGTGTGCTTTTTGAAGGAGCTCAAGGAGTCATGCTCGATATCGACCAAGGTACATATCCGTTTGTGACATCTTCTAACCCGGTTGCTGGCGGTGTGACTATTGGATCTGGCGTAGGTCCGACTAAAATCAATCATGTTGTCGGTGTGTGCAAAGCCTATACATCCCGTGTTGGAGACGGTCCTTTTCCAACAGAACTGCATGATGAAATAGGCGACCATATTCGTGAAGTTGGCCGCGAGTATGGAACCACAACCGGCCGTCCGCGTCGTGTCGGCTGGTTTGATAGTGTAGTGGTACGTCATGCTCGCCGTGTCAGTGGCATAACGGATTTATCACTGAATTCGATCGATGTGCTGACAGGGTTAAAGACGGTAAAAATTTGCACTGCTTACCGGTATAAAGACCAAATATTGAGCCATTATCCTGCCAATTTGCGCGTGCTGTCAGAATGCGAACCTGTTTATGAAGAATTGCCAGGATGGACAGAAGATATTACCGGTTGTAAAACGTTGGATGAACTTCCGGAAAATGCTCGCCATTATGTGGAACGTATTTCGCAGTTGACCGGTATTCCTCTTTCCCTCTTTTCGGTCGGTCCAGATCGTTCGCAAACAAATGTGGTGCGCAGCGTCTGGTCGCAAAATTAAACAAAAATAGGCTGACTTCTTAAAGATTGGACTCCTCCGAAGTTTACGATATATGGAGATGATCAAAGCAGATTATCGAGTATATTGTGAAGGAGGAGTTCAAACTTTAGATGAGGTCAGCTTTTTTTACATCCCATTCTTTTTTTCGACAAATCTTTTAAAAAGGTGTTGTCTAATTATCAAATGTTGTGTTATTATTAACAACGTCGCCGCTAATCATATCTTGAAAGATCATGCTCCCGGTGCGATTTCAGATACACAGTACAAACACCTATTGAAATTAGTCATTCGAGAGCCGGCGGCAAAGGGATGTTGGCAGCTTGAACAATTCATTGATGAAAAGACAGGACAAGCGGTTCTAGCCGTAATGATTAGATTAGTTCCTTTGTCCAAACTTCTTTATACATTAAGAAGCGTTAACATTTAATAATGAGCCATTAGCTCAGTCGGTAGAGCATCTGACTTTTAATCAGAGGGTCGGAGGTTCGAATCCTCCATGGCTCACCATTTCGGCCCGTTGGTCAAGTGGTTAAGACACCGCCCTTTCACGGCGGTAACACGGGTTCGAATCCCGTACGGGTCACTTGCCAGAAGAAAAAGCTTCTTGCTGCCAACTTCCTTTCATGATGAATATTGGTCCCGTAGTGTAGCGGTTATCACGCCTGCCTGTCACGCAGGAGATCGCGGGTTCGATTCCCGTCGGGACCGCCATTTTCAAAAATTGAACTTTTGCTTTGTTCCGTCAAAATTTGGTGCGGCAACCGTTGAATGAATGCATGGACGAATGAATAAGCAGGTCGAATTTTTTATTGCGGCTTGGTAGCTCAGTCGGTAGAGCAAAGGACTGAAAATCCTTGTGTCGGCGGTTCGATTCCGTCCCAAGCCACTCAAAGAAGCATTGCGATGACATATTGCTCTCGCAGTGCTTCTTTTTTCATATACCGCCGATGTCCATTTGACAACATTCAGAAATGACGAATAGCGTTGATTTTTCTATCAACAGGTCGGATGAAAAGGCATCAAGAAAGTGTTAAAGTAATAAATGACCTGTTCTATTTTACATTGAAATGATTTGATAATATATAAATAGTAGGATTCTCAATAAAAGAGGAGAGTAAGTATGCAAAAGAAAATTCTTGTTGTAGACGATGAAAAACCGATTGCAGATATATTGGAGTTTAATTTAAAAAAAGAAGGTTATGAAGTACATTGTGCTTATGATGGGGAAACAGCCATGCAAATGGTGGAGGATATCCAACCAGATATGATATTGCTTGATATTATGCTTCCGGGACGAGACGGCATAGAAGTTTGCCGGGAAGTGCGGAAAAAATACGAAATGCCGATAATCATGTTGACGGCAAAGGATTCTGAGATTGACAAAGTTCTCGGTTTGGAATTGGGAGCCGATGACTATGTGACAAAACCGTTCAGTACACGGGAATTATTAGCTCGTGTAAAAGCAAATCTGCGTCGCCATCAAAATGTGTCGACACAATCAAATGAAGAAGAGAATAACAGTGAGATTACGATTGGACCATTAGTCATTCATCCTGATGCATATGTCGTTTCAAAACGTGGAGAAACCATTGAATTGACACATCGCGAGTTTGAACTGCTCCATTATTTGGCAAAACATATCGGCCAAGTTATGACCCGAGAGCATTTGCTTCAAACGGTTTGGGGATACGATTATTACGGGGATGTTCGGACAGTAGACGTCACCATCCGACGCTTGCGTGAAAAAATTGAAGATAATCCAAGCCATCCGACATGGATTGTAACACGTCGTGGAGTAGGTTATTATTTGCGTACTCCGGATCAGGAGTAGAATTCGATGAAAAAAGTTGGTTTTTTTCGCTCAATCCGGGTCAAATTTGTTGTGATCTATGTCCTCTTGATTTTGTTTGCCACGCAGGTGATCGGGGTTTATTTTGTCCGTGAACTGGAAACAAAACTTGTCACCAATTTTAAAAACTCATTGAAAGAACGAGTCAACTTACTAGAGTATAATTTGCGCGAAGAAATGCTCAAAGACCGGAATGAAAATTCGGCGACATTAGAAAAAGACATTCGCAAAATTTTGGGGGATTTTGCAGCTTCTGACGTGTCAGAAGTGCGAGTGATTGACAACCACAATCGGATTATCGGGACTTCTGATCCTAACAACCAAGGAATTGTCGGACAAAGAACAACAGAGCTGGCGGTCAAGAGAACGCTTGCTGTCGGTTCGGAAGAAGACAAGATATATTTGGATCAGCAGACCCACAACCGCATTTGGGTGTATACTTCCCCCATTGTCTCCAATAAAGAGGTAATCGGGGCCGTCTATCTGGTTGCCAAAATTGAAAATGTCTTTAAACAAATGAATGAAATTAATCAAATCTTTATATCAGGAACCATCATTGCTTTATTGATAACTGCTTTTCTCGGTATTTTGATTGCCAATACGATTACAAAACCGATTACTGAAATGAGGCGGCAGGCCCTTGCAATGGGAAAAGGGAATTTTTCGAGAAAAGTAAAAGTATATGGCAATGATGAAATCGGTCAGCTAGCGATAACGTTTAATAATATGACAAAACGTTTGCAAGAAGCCCAAGCTTCCACTGAAAGCGAGAGAAGAAAATTATCTTCCGTATTATCTTATATGACAGACGGCGTCATTGCGACCGACAGAAGAGGGCGCGTTATTTTAATCAACAAGCCGGCTACTGAAATGTTGAATGTTTCACGTGAAACAGTAATGTCCGAATCGATTGTCACTCTGCTTCATTTAGAGGGCCAATATGAATTCGAGGACTTGCTGAATATGAAAGATTCCATTAATCTCGATTTCAGCACGAAAGATCGCCCTTATATTTTAAGAGCCAATTTTTCGATTTTACAAAAAGAAACCGGGTTTTTAAACGGACTGATTGTCGTTCTGCATGATATTACAGAACAAGAAGAAATCGAAATGGAACGTAAAGAGTTTGTCGCCAATGTGTCCCATGAACTGAGGACTCCATTAACCACGATGCGAAGCTATTTAGAAGCGCTGGCAGATGGAGCGTGGAAAGATCCGGAAATTGCACCGCGGTTTTTAGAAGTCGCGCAAAATGAAACAGAACGAATGATTCGTCTTGTCAATGATCTTCTTCAGCTTTCCAAAATGGACAACACCGATTTCAAACTGGAAAAAGAAGAATTAGATTTTGTGAAGTTTTTCCATAGAATTATTGATCGTTTTGAAATGACGAAAGAGCAGCATGTCGTTTTTGAAAGAAAACTTCCAAACTATCCGTTATATGTCGAGTTTGATCCGGACAAACTGACTCAAGTTCTGGACAACATTATTTCCAACGCCTTGAAATATTCTCCGGAAGGCGGTCAAATTACTTTCAAGGCGGAAGAAAAGAATCATTATATTGAGGTCAGCATTAAAGACCAAGGAATGGGTATACCGAAAAAGAACTTGGATAAGATTTTTGAGCGTTTTTACCGGGTGGATAAAGCACGTTCTCGTAAAATGGGAGGAACAGGACTGGGACTGGCAATCGCTAAACAGTTGATCACTGCTCATGGCGGAAAAATTTGGGCGACCAGTGTGGAAGGAAAAGGTACGACTATTTATTTGACGTTGCCATATGAACCATCAGAAGAGGAAGATTGGTCATGAAGAAGTACGAAAAAATCAAATCCGTCATTTTAGCAGTGTTGGTGGTTGCCAGCGCGATTTTAACGTGGAACATATGGACGTATCAGCCGGATTATGAGACGATTAACAATCACTATTTATATGAAGTAGAGATCAGCGAAAATCGCGATGCTTCCAGTTTAATTAAACCTGTCAAGATCATCTTCCATAAAGAGGGTGCACATTACGGCACTGTGAATGAGCGAGATATCGATACCATGATGAAGGAATTGATGAAGTGGAAATTTTATGATTTCCGCAATGTATCTCGCTATTTCAACCAGAAGGAACTGCAAAGGCTGGTCAATGGAAACGGCCGAGTGGATATTGAATATTCGGCACAAGTTCCGCTCAAAATGTATCAAAATGTACTGCACTTTGAAGATAAGAAATTGCCCAACGGCACTTTTGATCATATTATTTTGAACGATATGAACACGGCTGGAAGTGAGGCAACGGTCTATTTCGTATCTGTTCATAACAAAGCTGTTTATAAAACCACAATCGCTTCCAGTCAACTGAAAGAATGGAAAAAAATTTATCTAACCAAAGTCAATGACAAGAAGGAATACAGCGCCTATAAGTTTAAAACCGGCACCGTTTACTTGCCGAAAGAAAAAACAACGATGATTCGTTATAAATATATTCCCGATTTTATAGAAACCGAAAAATTTAAAGATGCCCTCTTTAGCGATCCCCATTTTGTGAAAAAGAATGTCAATTCCGAAGGGGAAGAATATACGGATGGTTCGAGTTTGATGAGGGTCAATTACACCAATAATATGATGTTTTATGTCAACCCTGCCCAGGAAGCGGAACTGGGCCATATATCCGATCTGAATGATTTAATGGGGAAAAGCATTCAATTTGTGAATGAACATGGCGGCTGGACAGATAAATATCGTTATTTTGACAGCGACTTGAAGGAGTCAAAGATTGTGTATCGGCTTTTCGTGAATGGGTATCCCGTTTTTAATGAAAATGGAATGGCGGAAATTCAGCAATATTGGGGAAAAGAGAAAATTTATAAATATGAGCGCCCTTACTTTACTCTTAATATTTCGCTGCCATCGGAAACTGTGGAAATCACGTTGCCGTCTGCTCAGGAGGCATTGGATTTTATTTCCAAACAGCCGGATTTTAATCCGGATTTACTGGAGGATATGGAAATTGGATACCAATTAATCCGTAGTCCACAAACCCCTAAAATATTGATCTTGGAGCCGGCTTGGTACTATAAGTACGGCGAGTCATGGTTCCCGCTCACGAATAAAAATTCGGGAGGAGGGAATCAAAGTGGATTGGAGTAAAACGAAAACCATTTTTATTTTTGTTTTTTTCATACTCGATATTTTTTTGCTGACGGTTTTTTTGAACAAACATTCGGCCAGCCAATTTGATATTATCGAAGAATCGTCTATTCAAGACAAACTAAAAAACGATGATATTAAATACGATAAGCTGCCGGGCGAGGTGGGGAAAACTCCTCTGATTACTGCCAAAGCCAAAACATTTACCAAAAAAGAAGTAGCCGGATTGAATAAACAAAAAGCAGCGTTGACGAGCGATCAAACGATGATCGTTTCCCATTTGGATAAATCGATTCCTTTAGATAAAGATTGGAAGGAAAATCTAAAGAAGTTTGTAAAAGAAGAAGTGTTGTATGGAGATCATTATGAATATTGGGGTTACGACAAGGATCAAAACCAAATCATTTTTTCTCAAGTATTCAAAGGAAATAAGCTTTTTAAAAACGGCAGCGGGCAGATATTGTTTGAAGTAAATAACAACAATGAAATTGATTCTTATGAACAGACCATGCTGGAAGAAATCGAAGAAAATAATAAAGAAAGCGTCCTTCCGGCAACGCAAGCAGTCAATAATTTATATAAAAATGGAATGCTGAAGCCGAACAGTACGATTAAAAAAGCCGAACTCGGCTATTATACGTTGGTTCAGCTAACGGAATCTCAAGTTCTTTCCCCTACTTGGCATTTTGCCATCGAACATAGAGGAAAAGTGAACCATCTATTTGTCAACGCTTTTGATGGCTCTATTCAGCAAACAGATAAAGAATGAATTGGGAGAGGATACCATGGCCATTCAATTTAGTGTACTTGCCAGCGGAAGCACTGGAAATGCCATTTACGTAGAAACAGATAAGCATTCGTTTTTAGTCGATGCAGGTTTAAGCGGAAAGCAAATGGAAGGATTATTTTCGAAAATAGGCCGCAATATTCGCGATTTGACCGGTATTTTGGTCACGCATGAACACAGCGACCATATTAAAGGCTTGGGAGTGCTGGCCCGCAAATACCAGCTTCCGATTTATGCGAATGAAAAAACATGGAGAGCGATGGAAGGGCTGGTCGGAGAAATCCCTACTGACCAAAAATTTGTGTTTGAAATGGAATCGGTTCAGACATTCGGAGACTGCGACATTGAGTCTTTTGGGGTATCCCACGACGCAGCGGAGCCGATGTTTTATATTTTCCATCATGAAGGAAAAAAACTAGCTTTAATTACCGATACCGGATATGTAAGCGACCGCATGAAAGGAACGATCCGGAATGCCGATGTGTTTGTTTTTGAAAGCAATCATGATGTGGAAATGCTGCGGATGGGGAAATATCCTTGGAACATTAAACGGAGAATTTTGAGCGATGTGGGACACGTATCCAACGAAGACGCCGCTTTGGCTATGAGTGAAGTCATCGGCGATCGGACAAAACAAATCTATCTGGCTCACCTCAGTCAAGACAATAACATGAAAGAACTGGCAAGAATGAGCGTTTCTCAAACACTGGAACAGCGCGGGATCGTTGTTGGAGAGCAAGTGAGGCTGATGGATACCGATCCTAAAATCCCGACGACTTTGACGGCAGTATAAAGCAACACTTTTCATAGCGTCAGTTGTATAAGATTCTATTTCACTTCCTTGTTTTGTACATTTTTCTTTATAACCGATGATAGGGTTCTGTCGGCAAAGAACTTTTTCATTGAAACGGTGCTTCGAGAAGCAAGCTTATTGCCTAGTGTGAACGGCTTCTTTATAGATTCCTGGTCAAAAAATAGATCTGGATCAGCTTATGAGCATATCATAAGCCGCAAAGATTCCGTTGCCTTTTTCGACAGCTAGAGCCTAATACATAACGACCCGTCATATTTTTGGAATGGGAAAGGCAAATCGCTTTGTGAATATTCCGATATTGTTTAAAATAAAAGCGGATGTGTGTTTTCATCCTTTTTTCACTATGAAGGGTTATTCTTATAGGAAAAAAGGAAGAATAAACTAACAGGTGAAAGCGATAAGAGAAAGGATGATAGGCAATGGGCTTTTACGATGAGGACCCGGCTCAAAAAAAGACAGGCCGAGGAAAAGGAGGCTATTTTTTAGCCAGCCTAGCTGGGCTTATTGTGGGAGCGCTCTTGGTCCTTATAGCGCTGCCGAGATTAACGGATCAATCTATTTTGAACAGTGGCACGGGTACAGACAATACCGCAACGAACCAACCTGTCCGTCATGAAAAAGTATCGGTGAATGTGACAACGGATGTGACGAAAGCGGTCAGCAAGGCAAAGGATGCCGTTGTTGGAATTAGCAACATTCAATCAACCAGCTTTTGGGACACAGGGGAAACGAAATCAGAAGAAGCTGGATCTGGTTCAGGTGTGATTTATAAAAAAGTGGGAAACCGTGCTTTTATCGTCACCAACTATCACGTCATTGAAGGGGCTGAAAAATTGGAAGTCACCCTGGCAGACGGCACAAAAGTTCCAGCCAAAGTCCGCGGTGGGGATATATGGACGGATTTGGCCGTTCTTGAAATTGACGGTTCGCACGTGAAGAAAGTGGCGGAATTTGGCGATTCCAGTGCTTTAAAACAAGGAGAACCGGTTATCGCTATCGGAAACCCGCTTGGACTGGAATTTTCCGGTTCTGTTACCGAAGGAATTGTGTCTGGGCTTGAACGAACCGTTCCGGTCGATATCGATCAAGACGGCGTAGAAGATTGGCAAGCAGAAGTTATTCAAACGGATGCAGCCATCAACCCGGGAAACAGCGGCGGCGCTTTGATCAATCTAGCTGGTCAAGTGGTGGGAATCAATTCGATGAAAATTTCCCAAGAAGCAGTGGAAGGCATCGGATTTTCCATTCCAATCAATTACGCTGAGCCAATTATAAACTCCCTTGAAAAGTACGGGAAAATACAACGTCCGGCAATGGGTGTAACCTTAAGGAATGTAAACGAAATTTCCGCCTACCATCAACAAGAAACATTGAAATTGCCGAGCAATGTGAAAGATGGCGTCATGATCGAACAAGTCTTGCCTAATTCACCGGCAGATAAAGCTGGATTAAAGGAATTAGATGTCATTGTTCAGCTGGATGATCAAAAGATCCATGACATTCTCGGACTACGCAAATACCTGTATAACAATAAGAAAACGGGAGACACCATCACAGTCAAATTTTATCGGGAAGGAAAACTGAAAACGACAACTGTAAAATTAACAAGTGAGAATTCCTTCTAAATTCTGAAGCAAAGGGGCGGAATCCATTTCCGCTCTTTTTTACTGATAATGGACTTTCCGGCACTTCATGAGTTTTGATCGGGTTATTAGAAGGGGGATACTATTGTTTCGCACAGCTTTTATTCGATAGGACGCTCATTCTTTTTTTCGTTTGTTGAAGTGAAAGGCCTGTCGAAAAAGGTTTTTGGACACGCCGGCAATGGTTTAAACTATGGACAAAAAGCATTTTTAGAGGAGGGGATTCAAATGATTTATTGTTGTGAAGAACATGTGGAATTGGCATTAGAAATTGCCATTGACGAGCATGGAACGGCTCCGAACATGGAGAAACTGCCGGAGGAGCAACAATTGTCAACAACCTGTGAATATTGTCAAAACCGGGCGATATATGTTGTGGCAAACTAATATTCCCCTACAATATGTGGATAAAAAATGTGGATATGTGGATAAGTGCTGTGAATAACTTGTTTGTAAAGTGAGGAGAAAGTGTGAATATCTCAATTGTCACGGTCGGTAAATTAAAGGAAAAGTATTTAAAACAAGGAATCGAAGAATATTTAAAACGGCTGTCCGCTTATGCAAAAGTGGAAATCATCGAAGTAGCGGACGAGAAAGCTCCGGAAACATTAAGTGAATCGGAAATGGAGCAAGTCAAACAAAAAGAAGGCGAACGCATCTTGGCAAAACTTCATCCGGACACTCATGTCATCGCTCTTGCCATCGAGGGGAAAATGTACACATCGGAACAATTTTCTGCCCACATCGATCAGCTCACTACATACGGTAAAAGCAAAATCGCTTTTATCATCGGAGGCTCTCTTGGATTAAGCAGCCAAGTGCTAAAAAGAGCCGACGAAACCCTCTCCTTTTCTAAAATGACCTTCCCTCATCAGCTCATGCGCCTCATTTTACTCGAACAAGTGTATCGAGCGTTTCGGATTATGAGAGGGGAACCGTACCATAAATAGTGGTAAATCCAAAGTATATAGGTAACTGTAAATAAGGAGAAATGGAAAAGGTTATTGGATAGGGTTATATTTATTTGGGAACTTCGGAGCAATAAAAGTTCTCTGCTTATTCAACTAAAGCTCCTTGTTACTTCAATAATTATTCATATATAAATAGTATTCGGAATTCGTCGTGATAATGGTTGCTTATTCAATATCGGTCAAGAAATCTATTACTAAGAATGAAAATTAGAAAGATCATTAATAAAAATCTTAAGAACATCCATTTCTTGCAAACAGGAAAATTTTAAAAGCGTGAATTGAAAAAATGCCAAAGAAATAATGATTCTTTGGCGTTTCAGAGTGTAGACAAAAGGCATCCGAATGTGCGCTTTCGGATGCCTTTTGACATTTTTATACTTTAAAGGTTGGGATTAGACCCCTCTAAGGGGTCTATTTTATGCCATTATTGGACTTTTCCATGCCCAGCAGGCCATCTTTTTCAAATTCATTGCAGCAAAAGTTAGCATCGCCTGCATGGACAATTTTTTTAGACCTCTTAAGGTTGTCCAACGCATACCATGCTTTTCCTTTGCATCAGCAAAAACACGTTCAATGGTTTCTTTCCGTCTTGCATAAATGCTCTTATTCTCTTGTGTATGCCGAAGATGATCAGCTTCCTCTAATGTTTTTTTATGCCGTTTCCATTCAGAATAATCAATTTATTGATATTTGGACTGGTTGACCAGTTTCAATTCTTGAGTTTTCAATATGTTTGGTCATTCCAATTAAATTGAATCTTTTCATTTTCATTTTTTTGAGGGCTATTGTTATCAAATTATACAAGTATACCTGTCATACTAGATTGAGATTTTCCATAATGGCTAATATCATTAGTCAAACGTCAGTTCCTTTATATGCAAGGGTTTTTGATTTAAAGGGAATTTTGTTTTTTTTTCGGCCCGTCTCTTTCAACATTTAAGTCTGAAGATGATAACTCTGCAAATAGAAAAAGTTCAAATTAAATTCACAAATAAATGTGAAATATTTCACAAAGTAATGGTATATTAACATTGTAGAATTGATTGTGAAATATTTCACAATAATATTTAGACTAAGTTTATTTTTACAGGCAAGAATAAAAAGGAATTACTGATTAGGAGTTGAAAGGTCATGAGTGTATGGGAGCAATTATATAATCCATTGAACAACATTTGGTTGTCAGCTGCTATAGCAGCCATTCCAATTATCCTTTTTATTGTTATGTTAGTCTTTATTAAGTTAAAAGGATATGTCGCAGGTGGCTTAAGTGTTCTGGCAGCAGGAGCTGTGGCTCTTTTCGTCTATAAAATGCCGGCTGCTATGGTTGCCGCATCTGCCGTATACGGTGTTCTTGCCGGGATATGGCCGGTGGCATCCATTGTATTAGCTGCTATCTTTTTATATAAAATAACGGTGAAAACGGGACAATTTACGATTATCAAGAATAGTATTTCATCTGTAACGGAAGACCAGCGAATTCAAGTGTTGCTTGTAGCTTTTTCATTTGGAGCCTTTTTGGAAGGAGCTGCAGGGTTTGGAGCGCCGGTAGCCATCACTGCTGCGATTCTTGTTGGTCTTGGATTTCGTCCTTTGTATGCCGCAGGACTTTGCTTGATAGCCAATATTGCAGGCGGGGCTTACGGTGCAATGGGAATACCGGTAACCATCCCTGCACTGCTTACCGGTTTAAATGGCCTTTCTGTTGCAAGATACACTGCTTTGGTTCTGCCTTTGGTGAGCTTTATGATTGCCTTTTTGCTTATCTTCATTGTGGATGGCTTTAAAGGAATACGCCAAACTTTCCCTGCTATACTGGTAAGCGGTGGCTCATTCAGTCTTACTCAGGCTTTCGTATTGTATTTCTTGGGAGCTGAACTGGCAGATATTTTTTCCGCGATTGTTAGTTTACTTGCACTTATTCTTTTGTTAAGAGTATGGAAACCAAAAGAAATCTATCAGGTGAAACGCTCTGAAAACAACTCGGAAATAGCGACAGAAGAGACGGAAGCAACAGAAGCAAAGGAAGCATATCCTGTTAATAAAATTATATTTGCCTGGCTGCCATTCATATTATTAACTGTATTCGTAACGTTGTTTAATCTATCTTTCATAAAAAAATTGTTTGAAGCGGGCGGTCCGTTGAATAAACTTGTTCTTCTTTTTCCGATTCCTGGGCTAAATAACCTAGTGATTCGGCATGCGCCGGTGGTGCCTGAAAAGAGCCCGTATCCTGCTGTTTTTAAACTTGATTTATTCTCATCCACAACGACAGCTATTGTATTAGCGATCATTTTTACTTTGCTGATATTACACTGCGATTGGAAGTTGATAAAAGAAACGGCTGTCGAAACAGGAAAGGAACTCATTTCACCTATATTAACCATTTGCAGCGTACTGGCATTCGCCTATATTTGTATGTATTCAGGCATGTCATCGACGCTTGGTCTTGCTTTTGCTTCTAGCGGAAAGATTTTCCCGCTATTTTCACCCATTCTTGGTTGGTTAGGGGTATTTTTAACCGGTTCAGTCGTGAATAGTGGATCATTATTTGCTCCTCTTCAATCTGTAACGGCAACACAAATCGGAATTCCGCCAGAAACAATGGTTGCTGTTAACGTCATGGGGGGAACAATGGCGAAAATGATTTCTCCGCAGTCTATCGCTGTGGCTGCTGCGGCTGTAGGACTGGTAGGAAAAGACAACGAATTGTTCAAGTTTACAATAAAGTACAGTTTAGTTTTACTGATTTTAATTGGTTTCATTAGCTGGTTTATTTTCTAATCTTTCACATTTGAAAAGAGCAACATCATCATGATGAAAGAAAAAATAAATTAGGTTGGCAAGGAATAGTGATATAAAAAAGAATGTTTAGGTGATATTTTTGGTACAGCCTCACACTGATCCAATTAAAATATATGCGATTATATGAATAATATTTGAGGAAAATTTATTCGAGAAATTTATATACGTTGCAGAAAACCGTATCATAAGCGAATGAGATGATTAGAAATGTTCGCTAGCGGAATGGTTAATAGAGCTGGATGATTCTCGTATCATCCAGCTCTTTTGTGAGCCTGGCATGGGTGCAGTCTATAGGGTGAAAGTCCTGAGCCACGAAGGCAGTAGTAGTGGTTAGCTTAACGCAAGGGTGTGCGTGGTGACACGGAATCCGAAGGAAGCGAGCGGCAAACTTAGGGTCTCTCGGAACACGAACTTCATAGAAGGCTAGGTAACATTGGATGAGTCTGCAAAACAAGATAAAGTCCATACTGCCGAAGATGTTACAGAGTAAATGGAGCAGATAGATGGAGAGAAAGACTGTACTCTTACCCAGGGAGGTCTGACGGACACGCCAACTGAGTTGGTAACCCATCTAGCGATGGATGGCTGAACCGTCAGAAGTCAGCAGACGTCATAGTACAAATAAGGTCGCTCCTTTGAGAGCTTCTGGTCAGCATCGGTTCCATCTGCTTCCGGCAACATCCAATCTGTTGTCAATAATGAACGGTTATTCTTTTGCTTCGAATATCCCCTCTTATCCGTTTTTGCCGTTACGTTTCAAATCCTTCTACATTCTAAAAAGGTTTCATTAATGCAATGACATTTTCTTCGTCATCCACAAGGACTATTATTCAGCATTCTATCAAATCTCCTTTAAAGTATTAGACTTATTTTTCATCAAAACCGTAATCTTTCGTCATAAGTTCACAACATTTTGTTAGTAATATGTATTTGAATAACAAATGAAAATTCGGTAGTGAAGTGAGTAAACAGTCGTTTTTTTCGTTCGTTGGCAAATTTAATCAATACAGAAAAAGAGTGGTCTATAGGCAGTAAAGGTGTTTGAGAATTGAAAGAGCATATGGAGAAAAATGTGCATTTTTTTTAAGGAACTAGACAAACCTTATTCGAAAAGCAGAAAGAACCAGATTTTTATGAAAAATATGGTAGTACCATTACCCTATATGATTTACGTCATTTTTATCATACTTTTGCAATTACCCAATGGAGTTAGCTGGAAATTGATCCTCCACATCCATCAATAAAAAGAAGAAAAGAGAAGACAAGTACCCTCTAAAAAGTTCCTCTGTACATTTAACAGCAGCGCTAATATAATAAAATCTTGCGTAACAATGAGATAAACCTTTCAACAACGACTCTTTCTTCCTGCTGAAAAGTATACCTGATTCGTCATTCATGGACGGATTTACCGAAAAGGGAGTTCCAATAAATAATATCAACAAAAAATAGCAAAAGTTTTTCATTCATATCTCATGCTTATAAAAAGATAATGGGTATCGTTCGATTCAATTTAAGTGAAACCTATCTCATTCAAAGGTGCAAACTTAAGAAAAGTAGGTGACCTCTTTGTTTTACTACAACCAGTTGAAAATACTCAATCAAAAGAAGGGGGATTATGGGGACATGATCGTAATAGATGGAGTGGTAGGTGTTGGAAAGAGTACATTGATGGAAATTCTGGAGAAAAACGGGTACATAGCTTTTAAAGAGCCTGTCACTAATAATCCCATTTTGGATAAATTTTATTATGACAGAGAAAGATATAGCTTTCCCTTGCAAATTTATTTTTTAAATGAAAGGTTTAAACAAATTAAAAAAGCTTCTCAATATCCAAATTCGGTTTTAGACCGAAGTATATATGGCGACGTCATTTTTGCCAAAATGTTGCGCGACAATGGTGAAATGAGCGAGGTTGAATTTCAAATATACTTAGATTTATTCGGAAATATGATGGAGCATTTAAAAGCGCCTAAACTCTTGGTATACTTAGAAATTTCAACGGATGAAGCCATAAAGAGGATTAAAAAAAGAGGGAGAGAGTATGAACAAGTAGTAGAAAGAGAATATTGGGAAAGACTCAATCAAAATTATCGTGAGTATTTTGAGCAATATTCGTTTTCTCCTGTTTTAAAAATCAATGTGGATCAAATCGATTTTGAAAATAATCTTGAAGATAGAGAATATGTATTGAATTTAATTGAGAAATCACTACATACTGAATGATTGAAGATATGGATAAAAATCGCCGGAACATTATTGCATCTTATATTGTATATTTAAATACGTTTTGAGCCATGGATGTGCTCCTTCTCATTATTGTAAAAGGATCATTTTACAAAGAGGACGCAGCATACGGCTCTTTATTTATTACGTAATTATAAGGACAATGATGAATAAAATGAGGGAATTGCAAGCGGTTCTTATAGGGGAAGAAATATTATTTGCTTCCCTTTGTTTTTTATGTTATTTGCCTCGGGAGATGTTGCGGTGAGCCGTACCATAAATATATTAGCTTCTTGATAGAGTCTCGGATCCGCATCGATTCATAGTTAATATTTGTTGAGTCAGAAAAATGTACAATCTTGTTTTTGTTCAATGCTGATTTATAGATGCAACGGGGGTTGCGGTGCTTTGCAACTACGGCTATCTTTACTTTTTAAATCTAATGTATTATTAAGTAAGGATTAGGAGAATTTATTTCTATCGTTGGATCTTTTGGTTGTGGCAAGTCCGCTTTTGCTCAATTTAATAGAATGATTATTTTGAAAAAAGTAAGCATCAAGGTTCTTTTTATAGTTTTCGATTTACATCATCATCTTATGACTAGGCTTTAGTAAGAGGGTGATCATATGAACATTATTCAACTGTTTAATTGCTTTTATAGAGAAGATGTGGTTACGGATCTGATGGCAAATTTAATCAATACAGAAAAGAAGTTTGCGAACTGGTTTGTGGAAGATGTATGTCAGGTTTCTGGTTCATATAGGGTGGTGAACGCACATACGCGTGTGGGATTAGGAAAGGGCATTGGAA
Source organism: Bacillus sp. FSL W8-0223 (assembly GCF_038006805.1). Taxonomy (NCBI): domain Bacteria; kingdom Bacillati; phylum Bacillota; class Bacilli; order Caryophanales; family Bacillaceae; genus Bacillus; species Bacillus sp. FSL W8-0223. Next base: position 3,581,220 of record NZ_JBBOVX010000001.1, on the reverse strand, counting down.
CTCCGGATTTAATTATTGAATTGAAAAATGATTCAGCAGCTGAAAAAATTTTGGTTATTGAAAATAAACTAGGTGCTTTAGAAGGCTATGAGCAAACAAATCGGTATGCATCCGACCAGGGAAAGGAAAAGCTTTTTAAAGCTCTTAAGATTTCCCCGGTGCCTATTGAGTTTTTCTTTCTTACTTTAGATCCTTTTACGCTGCCAAAGAATACGCAATTTCATAAAAGAGATTATCAACAATTTGTTGACATGAAATGGGATACACTGATCCAAGATCCGACAGCTGTTCTAGTCATGAAAGATTTTTCTTCTTACTTAAAATCGTTTTATGCCCCTATTTTAAATGTAGACTTAAAAGATCAGATTGAAAAAGCGACGACTGGCTTAGATTCTTTGCAAAGAAAACTTTTATGGATCCAAGTTTTTCAACAAAGTCAAAGTCAGTTTCCTGAATCGTTAAAAATGCATTTCGGAGAAGTAGAAGGATATGGAAGGAATTCTGCTGTGTTTTTATTTCAAAAAGAAGAATGGAAGCAAAATGAATTTAACGGAAAAGAGCTCCAAGCAAACTCAATCAATATTCATTTCGAAGTTACGGTCAATTTGGTAGGAAGTTCGCCCGGTAAAGTATCTAGCTTTTCGGTCCATTATGAACCCAATCCATACAAATCGAAAAAGACGTATGAAGGTATTCCCGGTTATGAAAAATACACCATGCTCCGCTCAAAACGTACAAAAGCTTTTCATCAATCCGTGTTGAATTCGGATTTTTCAAATGAAGTATCACTGCGAAATGGCAGTAATTCGATTTTATTTGTTCCGTTAAATGACCATACGACGTTTGAAGGACTAATCGAAGAATTGCTGCAAAAAATGAAAAATATTGAACCATATATAGATCGTATGTTGCAAATAAAATGAAACAAGCAGAAACACTTTTCTTTTCTGCTTGTTTTATGCAAGTAGAACACGTTGAGATGGCTTGATACACCTGCTGATTAAATTTGCGGTGGATAGTGGTATAAAAAATGATTTTATTGGTAGACATTATAATTCATTAAAATACCTTTTTAGTTTGTCATTTTACAAATTTCGAGTTTGGATGAATTCTTCTAGTTCCTGTTTTAAACGATCCATATTTTCCTTCAGGTGAATTTCATCTTGCAGATTATAATGGCTGATGATCTTTCTTACGTCGGAATTCAATAAAAATAAAGGCCCATGGTGTTCTCGCAAGTTATGGAACCATAATTGTTGTTTCAGTATTTTTATATTCTGATTCGTTCTTCTTTGTTTTTTTGAAGGTATTGAAGTTATACATAACCAAACGACGATATCGAAGAATGCAGCAATCAAAAGAAAGCCCCCTTTTTTATTTTTCGCTTCAAAAGAAGAATTGGAAAAAAGCATATAAAAAGAAAGCACCGCATTCTTATGATTGAAAAAATTGGACATATCCGTAAAAATTCAGTACGTGACATGGCCTTATCTTAGTGCTAAAATTCATACGAAGGATGCTAGCCAATCTCTGTACAGGATGATTTAATATAATGATATTGGAAGATTTAGCCTTGTTTTCATCTCTATGTAACGAGGCTTTTTCCTTTTTTGAAGTTTTTGGAGTGCATCTTTGCAAAAAGTTTTAAGCGACGGTGTCAAAAGCGTAAAGGATTCCATAAAACTCCATGAGTAGGAGAAAATTTTGTTCTTCACAATAAACATGTGTTGGGAAATGGAGTTTCTATATGGAATTTTTATAATGAGTTTTGAATTTTAGATTTTGAATTTATGACAACAAGGAGTTTGGCTTATGTACTGGTCAGATCGAAAAGAAAACGCCATTTATTTTTTGCTGGCCCTGATCTTGTTATCTGTTGCTTGCTATAATATCTTTTTCAATTTAGGCAAATTTCCTATTTATAGTTGGGATGAAGCAAGACACGGAGTAAATGCTTATGAGATGTTAAGACAAGGAAATTTTATCGTCAATACTTATCGTTATAAGATGGATTATTGGAATTTAAAACCGCCTCTTAGTTATTGGGCCATCATGCTTGGCTATAAAACGGCGGGATTCAATGCTTTAGGATTAAGATTAATCTCAGGCATTTGTGCTATGTTGACGATTATCATCGTAGGCATTTTTGTGAAAAAGAATTTCGGAAATGCAGCTTCCTTATTATCGATGCTAACATTGTCGACAAGCACTCAATTTTTAATTAATCATAGTGCACGAACCGGTGACGCAGATTCTCTTTATGTCTTTTTATTTACAGTGGCTATTCTGTCTTTGCTGCTTAGCGAGAAAAAGGATTATTGGCTGTATGTATCGGGACTGGCCTTTGCTTTGGCTTTTTTAACAAAAAGTTGGCATGCAGGGAATATAGCCGTCATTATGGGATTGTACCTCTTTATTACTGGAAAATACAAAAAATTATCCTTTAAAAAATGGATGATGTTATGTTTGTGCATGATCGTGCCCATTTTGATTTGGGCGGTTATACGATATCAATATGACGGCTTTGCTTTTTTCCAAAATATGATTTCGTATGACTTGCTGCATAGATCAACGGTTCCCATTGAAGGTCATGTAGGCGATGAATCTTACTATGGAGTCATATTATCCCATTTTTACTTTTTGTGGTTCGCTGTTTTATTGGGAATGATTTTAGTCTATCATTTTCATCAAAATCTTTCGATTAATCTATCCAAGCATGAAAAACGATCTTATATAATAGGGCTCTGTTTATGGGTGATTGTTCCTTTCATCCTGTATACGTTAGCTAAAACGAAGATAAGATGGTATATTTTGCCTGTTTATCCTCCGCTAGCCATCATGATAGGGATTTTGGCCAGCAGAATTTTGTTGAAAGGTAAATGGCTGGTCAAAATAGTTCTTTTATCGACCATTCTTTTTGTTGCTCATTATTATGAAGGGGAAATTCTAATGTATGTCAACAACCCCATACCGAATGATCAATTAAGTTTGATTGAAAAAACGAAGTCATTGGATGGAGTAAGGGGATACAGCTTATTTAAATACCATCCAAAAAGACATAAGGCGGTATGGGCTCAAAGTGCGGTTCTAACGGCTGAATTAGTGAATGATTTGAAAGTGCAAGGCGGAGATTTTCATGCCTTCTTAAAAAATGATAGAGCCTTGCTTTTAGTGAAAAAAAGGTTTTATACAAAACAATTGGCCGCTTCGAATCATTTAAACATCGTCGCCTCCAATCACTGGGGCTACATTCTTAGTAAAGAGAAGATTCGGATGAAACATCAATTGAATTGAATCAGAGAATGACACATGTGGGATTGGACACCATTTATCGAAGGAGCAGGCAAGAATTTATGGATTCATTCTTGCCTGCTTTGTTCAATTCAAAAGTGATTGGTGACAAATATTTTCTATTCTTTAGGTCTTTAAAATGCCGAAATGCCCCATATATTATCCGCATGTCCTTTTTCAATACTTATATCTGCACTCTCTAATCCCCAAATCTTCCATTTCAAACGTTGTGAAAAAACAAAGTTCCATTATTTCCTCTATAATCCTATTTCTTTATTCATTGTTAAAAAATTTAACATATCGTGTTAAGAACATAATGTCAAAACCATCGAAAATGGGAGAAATAATCTGAAGTACAGATTTATATTTCAGAAAATTTAGTATTGACAAAAAATTAAGTTATATTTTATATTTATTTTGTGTTAAGTTATATAACATTTGTTTGAATTCTAACATTACCATCATATTAAAGGAGGGATAGAATGTTATCATCGAGTGTCGGGTATCTCATATTGCTTATCTTTGGAATTGTTTTTACAGTGATTACAGTTTTGATCCAACGTCGTCAAGGAGAAGTCATGACGGCAGAACAATTTAGCACCGCAGGCAGGAGTGTCGGAGTGGGTTTAGCGAGTGCTTCCATTATTGCCGCTTGGACATGGGCAGCGACATTAATGATGTCTTCTTCTACCGGATATCAATATGGAATTAGTGGCCCTTATTGGTATGCTGCTGGCGCTACTATTCAAATTTTACTATTTGCGATAGTGGCCATTCATTTGAAACGGAAAGCACCGAATGCTCATACATTTTTAGAATTTATCGCTCAGCGATTTGATAAGAAAAATCACCGATTGATGCTCGTATTCGCTTTAATGACCAATATCATCGTAACGGCAATGGTCATTTTGGGTGGAGCGGTTTCTTTACACTCTTTAACGGGAATGAATGTATATATTGCAGCGCTTTTAATTCCTATCACTTTCACGATTTTCACGGTGATCGGTGGATTAAAAGCTTCCTTTATTGCAGACTACTTAAATACAGTTATTATCTTTGCCATTCTTGCGATTTTTGCAGCGGCTGTTTATTACAAATTCGGTGTTACGGATATTTATGAAGGATTACGTAAAATCCCTGAATCCAAACAAATGATCACAATGGCTTCGATACCAGGGCTGTTTTTTGGAATGATTAATATTATTGGTAATTTTGGAACCGTATTTGTGGATCAATCTTATTGGCAGCGCGCCATTGCAAGTACAGAAAGAGCGGCAGCGAAAGCCTATATTTATGGAGGGGTTGCTTGGTTTTCAATTCCGTTTACCATAGCCACTTTTCTAGGTGTGGGTGCAGCCGGGTTAGGAATTTCTGTTGACTCGCCGGACTCTGTTGCCCCTATTATGGCGGCCCACGTCATGGGGACTGTTGGATCTATCTTATTTTTAATTATGCTTTTTATGGCTGTGATGTCTACGGGTGTTGCGGAACTGACGGCTATTACAAACATCATCGTTACGGACATCTACCTTCACTCCATCCATCCACAAGCAAATAGTCAAAAAATATTAAGTGTTTCCCGCCAAGTAACCTTATGTGCCGGATTGGCAATGGGGCTATTGTCCATTTTGCTTTTTAAAGTAGGGATAAGCCTTAGTTTCGTTTATATGGCAATGGGAATTTTTATAAGCAGTGCTGTGATTCCTGTTACCCTTGGGTTGTTATGGAAACGGGCAACGAATGAAGGATCTTTTTATGGAGCTTTATTGGGAATGATCAGCGGACTCATCGCATGGGTTTCATCTGCCTATGCCACATCAGGAGAAATTACGATCGAATCGTTAGGCGGGCTTTATCCTATGTTGATTGGAAATTTAACGGTTTTTGTTATTAGTGGTGTTATTTCCATTGGTCATGGATTGCTGTCCAGTCAGGAATTTGATTTTGATTCTTTAAAAGATAAGTTTAAAAGCTACGATGATGACTTATCTGAATATGGAAAGGAAGTTAGCTATGGAGAAACAGCCAATAAATAAAGACGCAAAGTTGTGTATACAGTGGGCTATTGGATTAACCGTTATTTTGATATTTGTGTGGCCCGGGATTATGTTTATCACAGGATATCAGTATAGTTTATCGTTTTTTAAAGGTTGGACTGTACTTGCTTTCGTATGGTTAATGGTAGCCGGTATTTTTATCACGATCAGACCGTTGATGGAGCTTTTTAAGAAAGATCAATAATATATCACAAAAATTTTTTTAAAAATCGCAGTTGCTAGCGGGTTTGTAAAATGAGTGAGAATCTATTGGATGTATTAGAAGGAAATTTGATATAATTTTTAGATAGAAAATTCTAAATATTCAATCTTATAAATGGAGATTTATAAGATCAATTTCATAGTTTGGAACAACCACTTAAAATAGGAGGTTATCCATGAAACTGACTTCACGTGAAATGGAAAAGCTCATGATTGTTGTGGCGGCTGACTTGGCCCGTCGTCGTAAAGAGCGGGGCTTAAAATTAAATTATCCTGAAGCTGTCGCGATGATTACATATGAAGTGCTGGAGGGGGCGCGGGATGGAAAAACGGTAGCTCAATTAATGCAATACGGTGCAACGATTCTTACAAAAGAAGATGTAATGGAAGGGGTTGCCGAAATGATCCCGGATATTCAAATTGAGGCAACCTTTCCTGATGGAACAAAGCTTGTCACGGTTCATGACCCGATTCGTTAAATGAGGAGGACATACGTTGATACCAGGGGAGTATGTATTGAAAAAAGAACCTATTTTATGCAATCAAAATAAGCAGAGCATCAAGATTCGCGTGTTAAACCGGGGTGATCGACCTGTTCAGGTTGGTTCCCATTTTCATTTTTTTGAAGTGAATCAATCGCTTCAATTTCATCGTGAAAAAGCATTTGGCATGCATTTGAATATTCCGGCTGGAACGGCGGTTCGCTTCGAGCCCGGTGATGTGAAAGAAGTAGAAATAATTCCGTTTTCAGGTGAACGCAAAGTGTATGGTTTAAATAATTTAACGAATGGATCAGTTGAAATGGGGAAAAGAAAATGAGTTTTTTGATGTCTCGAAAGCAATATGCGGATATGTTTGGACCAACTGTCGGCGACGCCATTCGTTTGGCAGATTCAGAATTGTTTATCGAAATTGAAAAAGACTATACAACCTATGGAGATGAAGTAAAGTTTGGCGGCGGAAAGGTGATCCGAGATGGAATGGGGCAGCATCCTTTGGCGACAAGCGATGAATGCGTCGATCTTGTATTAACAAACGCGATTATTGTTGACTATACAGGTATTTACAAAGCGGATATCGGCATAAAAGATGGAATGATTGCCTCCATAGGCAAAGCGGGGAACCCGCTGTTAATGGATGGGGTCGATATGGTGATTGGGGCGGCAACGGAAGTCATAGCTGCAGAAGGGATGATTGTGACAGCCGGAGGAATAGATGCTCATATTCACTTTATTTGCCCTCAGCAAATCGAAACCGCTCTTGCATCGGGTGTGACCACTATGATTGGCGGAGGAACAGGACCCGCTACAGGCACAAATGCCACTACTTGTACACCGGGGCCTTGGAATATCCATCGTATGCTTCAAGCAGCCGAAGAGTTCCCGATGAACTTGGGCTTTTTAGGAAAGGGAAACTGTTCTGATGAGGCTCCTTTAAAGGAACAAATTGAAGCAGGAGCAGTGGGATTAAAGCTTCACGAAGATTGGGGATCGACAGCGGCGGCTATTGATACATGTTTGAAAGTGGCGGATCGATATGACGTGCAAGTAGCGATTCATACCGACACTTTAAATGAAGGTGGATTTGTCGAGGATACATTGAAAGCCGTAGACGGTCGAGTGATTCATACCTATCATACAGAAGGAGCTGGAGGTGGGCATGCTCCGGATATTATAAAAGCGGCCGGCTTCCCGAATATTTTGCCTTCTTCTACGAATCCAACTCGACCTTATACTATCAATACTTTGGAAGAGCATTTAGATATGTTAATGGTTTGCCATCACCTAGACGCCAATATTCCGGAGGATATTGCCTTTGCCGATTCACGCATTCGGAAAGAAACCATCGCGGCGGAAGATATTTTACATGATTTAGGCGTATTCAGCATGATTTCGTCCGATTCACAAGCGATGGGGCGCGTAGGAGAAGTGATCATTCGTACGTGGCAAACAGCTGACAAGATGAAAAAGCAAAGAGGGAAGTTACAAGAAGACAAAGGTGTGGGAGACAACTTTCGTGTGAAACGTTATATTGCCAAATATACGATCAATCCAGCAATCGCTCATGGTATTGCGGATTATGTGGGTTCTGTTGAAGTGGGGAAATTAGCTGATTTAGTGGTGTGGAATCCTGCTTTTTTTGGTGTGAAACCTGAACTGGTTTTAAAAGGAGGAATGATTGCTTACAGCACTATGGGAGATCCCAATGCCAGCATTCCGACACCGCAGCCGGTTTTATATCGTCCGATGTTTGCAGCGAAAGGAGATGCCAAATATCAAACGTCTATCACCTTTGTTTCAAAGGCAGCGTATGAAAAAGGCATTCATGAACAGTTGGGTTTGAAGAAAAAGGTGAAACCGGTCTATGGAATTCGAAAATTGACGAAAAAAGATTTAATTTTGAATGATAAAACCCCAAAAATTGACGTCGATCCTCAAACATATGAAGTGAGGGTAGACGGTCAATTAGTGACATGTGAACCGGCAGAAATCGTCCCGATGGCACAACGGTATTTCTTATTTTGAGGTGAGAAAAACATGATGGTTGAAAAAGTAGTCGGAAACATCACGACATTAGAGAAAAGAGTTCCACATATAGAACGGGTTTATATGCGAAGCGATGATTTAGTCAAACGGGTGAAACGGGTTGTGACAGATCATGGCAAAGAGATTGGCATTCGCTTAAAAGAACATCAGGAATTACAAGATGGAGATATTTTATACATGGACGATCACAATATGATTGTGATATCGGTCTTAGAAGATGATGTATTAACGATCAAACCAACATCCATGCAGCAAATGGGGGAAATTGCGCATCAACTTGGCAATCGACATCTGCCGGCGCAGTTTGAAGGAAATGAAATGATTGTGCAATATGACTATTTAGTAGAAGAACTGCTTCAGAAGTTATCGATTCCATTTACACGTGAAAACAGAAAAATGAAACAAGCATTTCGCCCAATAGGACATCGTCATGAATAGATTATTTTCACTTTTTCAGTTGTGTGATTCCAACTTTCCATCGGGATCGTTTTCTCACTCTTTTGGATTGGAAACATACATTCAAGAAAAAGTGATCACGGATAAAGAAAGCTTTAAGAATGCTATTTCCGTTTATATTCGGAAACAGCTGTTTTTCACAGAAGGCCTTGCTTGCAGACTTGCTTATGAAGCAATGGAGCAAAATGAACCATCCGCGTTGGTAGAGCTTGATCATATTTTATTTGCATCGAACATTGCGCAAGAAACAAGAAGCGGGAATCAAAGGATGGGGGAACGGATGGCCAAGCTATGTGTGGATCTGTATCCATCTCCTATTTTAATAGAATATACAAACCGGATAAAAGAAAAGAAAGCGTATGGTCATTCTGCCATAGTGTTTGCGATTGTCGCTTACCACTTAAAGGTGACAAAGGAAACGGCAGTTGGAGCCTATTTATTTGCCAATGTATCTGCTCTTGTGCAAAATGCGGTGCGTGGAATTCCGATTGGTCAAACAGACGGTCAAAAGATCTTAGTTGAAATTCAACCTCTTTTAGAGGAAGGGGTAAGAACGATTTCACAATTGCCTAAAGAGGATTTAGGAGCGGTAAGTCCCGGGATGGAAATTGCTCAAATGTGCCATGAACGTTTAAATGTGCGCTTATTTATGTCTTAAAATTCGGAATATAAGGAGTGAGAAACGTGGAACCAATACGTATTGGAATCGGAGGGCCTGTTGGAGCGGGAAAAACGATGCTTGTGGAAAAATTGACGAGAGCCATGCATAAAGAATTGAGCATCGCCGTTGTGACAAATGATATCTATACGAAAGAAGATGCTCAATTTCTTCTGAAGCATGGTGTGCTGCCGGCAGATCGCGTCATTGGTGTGGAAACAGGAGGGTGTCCGCATACAGCTATTCGTGAAGATGCATCCATGAATTTTGCCGCCATTGATGAACTAAAAGAAAGGCATCCCGATCTTGAGTTGATATTTATCGAAAGCGGCGGGGATAATCTAGCCGCTACATTCAGCCCGGAACTAGTCGATTTCTCTATTTACATTATTGATGTAGCGCAAGGGGAAAAAATTCCGCGTAAAGGTGGACAAGGGATGATTAAATCTGATCTTTTTATCATCAATAAAATTGATCTCGCTCCGTACGTTGGAGCCAGTTTAGAGGTTATGGAGCGCGATACTCTGGCAGCGAGAGGGGATAAGCCATATATTTTTACCAATTTAAAAGATGAAATCGGTCTTGCAGAAGTATTGGAATGGATTAAAACCAATGCACTTTTGTACGGATTGGAATCATGAAATATACAGGAGTATTACAAGTATCTGCCGCCAAAAAACGGCAAAAAACCATTATCTCATCTTGCTATCATGAAGGGGCCTTAAAAGTGAGCCGTCCCATTTATCTTGAAAAGGATCTACCTTTCTTATATCTCATTCATGTTGGCGGAGGTTATGTAGACGGGGATGTCTATTTAACCAATCTCAACGTGGAAGAAGAAGCTGAGCTGGCGGTTACAACGCAATCCGCCACAAAAGTATATAAAACACCAAAGAAGCCTGTTGTTCAGAAAACGAACATCCACTTAAAAAAAGGAAGCGTTCTTGAATACTTGCCGGATTCTTTAATTGCTTATAAAGAAGCACGTTTTATACAAGAAACGACCGTTCATATAGAAGAGGATTCCGGTTTTTTTTACAGCGATGTCATTACACCAGGTTGGGCGGAAGATGGGAGTTTGTTTCCTTATGATTGGATTCGTTCGAAATTAAAAGTATATAAAAAAGACCGGCTTGTGTTGTTTGATCATTTACGGCTTGAGCCGGATGAAGATATGTCCGGAATGTTGCAAATGGACGGATATACTCATATCGGCACTTTTTTGATCTTTCATCAGAAAGCAGATAAAACATTTCTTGACCGTTTATATGATGAAATGGAGGCTTTTGATTCCGACGTTCGATTTGGTATGACATCATTGCCGGCTAGCGGCATTATTTTACGTATACTTGCACGTAGTACGGGTATCATTGAGAACATGATTTCTCGCGCTCATTCATTTGCCAGACGAGAGTTATTAGGCAAGAATGGTGTCACTTGGCGAAAGTATTGAAAGATAGGGTGAGGAATAAACGATATTAGGAGGCTTATAGATGGACCAAGTAGACTTGCTTTCCGTTTTAACTTTAGGATTCGTTCTTGGAATAAAACATGCTATGGAGCCGGATCATGTGATAGCTGTATCAACGATTGTTTGTCAAAGCAAAAAACTTTGGAGATCCTCTTTAGCCGGAGTCTTTTGGGGGATCGGGCATACATCCACATTACTTATATTTGGAATGACTATTATTTTGATGAAGAAAAAAATTTCACAAGAATGGTCGATGTCATTAGAGTTTTTAGTCGGAATCATACTCGTTTATTTTGGAATTTCAGCCATTCTTTCTCTTAAGAAAACGCATGAACATTCTCATTCACGTCTTCATCTTCATACAGATCATCCTATTTATACATATAAAGGGATTCCCTATGTTAAATCTCTTTTTATTGGGATCATTCATGGACTTGCCGGTAGTGCAGCCATGGTATTGTTGACAATGAGTACAGTAGAAAAGGCATGGGAAGGTCTTCTTTATATTCTGTTTTTTGGCGCCGGAACGGTTTTGGGCATGCTTTGCTTTACGACTTTAATTGGGATCCCATTCACACTGAGTGCCAAAAAGATTCGTATTCACAATGCCTTCATTCAAATAACAGGCTTTATCAGCACGGTATTCGGAATTCATTATATGTATAATTTAGGTGTAACCGAAGGCTTATTTAAACTTTGGATACGGTAAATGGGAACAAGAAAATGTTTTTTGCTGCATCATGATAAGATCATTCGTTCCATCATAATGGCGAACGGTATTAAAAACTATTGGCAGGATGATGGGTGGTTTGACAGATGCTTGGAGATCTTTTTTCTAAGCCAAAAGCAAGGGCGGGGTCTTTACCGTTTTTGGTTAGGAAATAAAAAACAAGGGAATCGTGATTAGACGAAAGATTCCCTTGTTTTTCTTTTCTGCGCTTGCTAAGTGTTCCTACACTCTTTTCTTTTGAAAGGCTGCAATACTTTCATATTCTTCTTTTAACAGTCGAGAAAGACGAATGTAGATAGGAATTAATTCTTTATAGACGGATACATGTTCTGGATTCGGTACATGATGATGGGTGGCGCCTACCATTTCCGATACTACGTGTAATGAATGAATTTCACCTAGACTATATAAGCCAAGGATAGCAGCTCCCAAACAAGAACTTTCAAAACTTTCCGGTATATATACCTCTTGATCGAAGATGTCCGCCATCATTTGACGCCAGAGTGGGGATCTGGCAAAGCCTCCGGTGGCTTGAATTTTTTTCGGCTCACCGATTAATTCTTCTAAGGCAAGCAGAACGGTGTATAAGTTGAAAATAACTCCTTCCAAAACAGCACGAATTAGATGTTCTTTTTTATGATGCAAACCTAATCCAAAGAAAGAGCCTCTTGCATTGGCATCCCACAATGGAGCCCGTTCTCCGGCTAAATACGGATGAAATAATAATCCGTCCGATCCGGGATTGACTTTTGCCGCTATCTCTGTCAACACTTCATATGGATCTTTCCCTAAACGCTTCGCTGTTTCGACCTCTGAAGAACCTAGTTGATCGCGAACCCATCGGAAAATCATGCCTCCGTTGTTGACCGGGCCTCCAATGACCCAATGGTTTTCAGTCAATGCATAACAAAAGATTCTTTCTTTAGGATCGGTTACAGGGCGGTTCGTTACGGTTCGGATAGCACCGCTTGTCCCAATGGTGACAGCCACAACTCCGGGATCTATTGCATTTACTCCTAAATTGGATAATACGCCATCACTGGCTCCTACCACAAAAGGAGTGGACGGGTGCAAATTCATTTCTTTTGCAAACGTTTCATCCAATCCTGTTAAACGATAAGTAGTTGGAACAGGACGTGACAACTGTTCTTCTGATATACCGGCGATATGTAGAGCCTCTTCATCCCATTTTAAGGAATTTAAATGAAACATTCCTGTTGCGGAGGCAATCGAATAATCAATCACATATTCCTTAAATAGCTTATAAAAGATATATTCTTTTATTGATATGAATTTATAGCTGCGTGCAAATATTTCGGGATGCTCATTTCGAAGCCATGTCAACTTAGAAAGAGGAGACATCGGATGGATAGGCGTTCCGGTCCGCCGATAAATCTCATGGCCATTCATTTCCTTTTTTATTTTTTCGGCCCATTTTGCGCTTCTGTTATCCGCCCAGGTGATGCAATTCGTTAAAGGCTTGCCTTCTTTGTCTACAGCAATGACGCTGTGCATGGCGGAACTAAAGGAAACGCAAAGAATATCAGATGGCTGAACATGGCTATCTTGTATCGTTCTCTTAATGGTGTTGACCACAGCGCGGAAAATTTCTTCCGGATCTTGTTCTGCCGTTTCTGGTGTAGGAGAGAATAAAGAATATTCAATTCCATGTCTTGAAATAACGGATCCTTCTGCGGAAAACAAAACGGATTTTGTACTGGTTGTTCCAATATCTACACCGATTACATATTTTGAACTCATGATTTTTTCCTCCTTACAAATACCTGACAACCTAAGTGCTCTCTTTTCCGATAAGCGCCTTTCTTTCTTTAGCAACAAGCTATTATCAGTAAGGTCCAGTCCTGTTTTCATCGGTTCTTTTCTTTACACAGGTTGATGACATGAACCGTTTTAAGCCACTCCATCTCTTAAGGATTAAAAATTTTTCCATCATTTCCTTTTTACAATCTTCTGCCATCGTTTGCATCATACCATATTCTGTCCTATTTTGTTTTCATCAGCTCATGTTGTTGAATTCTCAAAGAGATAAACTCCCTCTACGGATGTGTAGAAGGAGTTTTGTTTTTATACAAACATATTAAGCAGCAAAGCGCCTGCAAAAGCGGTAAATGAAAGGATTGTTTCCAATACGGTCCATGTTTTAAACGTTTCTTTCATGGATAATCCTAAATATTCTTTTACCATCCAGAATCCGGCATCGTTTACGTGTGAGAACATTAAGGAACCTGCACCCGTTGCGATCACGAGCAATTCCAGATTGACACCGGACATATGTTCAATAATAGGTGAAACGATGCCAGCCGCTGTGGTTAAGGCGACGGTTGCTGAACCTGTAGCAATACGAATTAATCCTGATATCATAAAGGCTAAAACAAGGGGAGACAGAGATAGATGTTGGGACATATGACCAATGGTCGTACCAACACCGCTATCGATAAGGATTTGTTTAAATCCACCGCCGGCTCCAATGATTAAAATGATGGAACCAACAGGCAGCAAGCATTGATCTGTTAATTTCTTAATGTCTTTTTTACTCATTCCTTGACGAATTCCAAGGAAGTAGAATGCTGCGAAACAAGCGATCAGAAGCGCAATGATAGGGCTTCCAATGAATTCGAAAAATTTCATGAAGCCTTTAGGCAGTGGCAAATATGGTGCAACGGCCGATAAAATCATTAACAATACAGGCAATAAAATGATGAAGAACGAAAGTCCTGTACTAGGTAATGTTTTCGCTGTCATATTGACGCGAATTAACTCCGGTTCGCTTTCAGGAATGACGCGTTTATGAACCCATTTTGCAAATAATGGTCCTGCGATAATGGCTGCAGGAAGCGCAATAATCAAGGAATAAAGAAGCACTTTTCCAAGATTGGCATTGTAAATCTGGATCGCGGCAATCGCTCCCGGATGCGGCGGCACAAGACCGTGTACGATCGATAAACCGGCAATGACAGGCAAAGCGATTAATAAAATGTTTTGTTTCGTCGTTTTATGAATAGAAATGACTAATGGCAATACAATCAAAATTCCGACTTCAAAGAACACAGGAATTCCAATAATAAACCCTGAAAGAAGCATGGCCCAGGGCAATTTCTTTACACCGAAAAGCCGAACGAAGAAATTGGCCACTTGCATTCCAGCGCCTGATTCTGACATCATCTGTCCTAAAATGATGCCTAATGCCAAAATTCCGACTAAATGGCCTAATACACCCCCAACTCCGGTTTCATAGGCAGTTACGATTTTATCCAAGGACATTCCGGACATGATCGCTAAGAACAAACTGGCGACAAGCAAGCTGATAAACGCATGCCATTTCCACCATGATACTCCTAAAATAACAATGAGAATGGCCAAAAATGTAATGGTCAACAAATATAGATCCATACTTCATTTCACCTTCCTTTTATACGGTAATCGTTTTCAAAAAAGTTGAAAACGATACTGTCATGTTTTTGTTGTGTTAGGGGGTCACAAATTTCCTTTTCGGATGGGACTGAATGTAATCACTGCAGCACAACTAATAATTGAAAGCATTTTCATTTTGTAAGTAAATTATATGAAAAAATTTTTCGTAAATCAATAGAATTTTATTTAAATATAATGATAGGATTTTTGAGAATATATGAACTTTTTATTTGTACAATGAAAATGCCATGAACATTGAAGCTTGAAATTCAAAGTCAAGAAGCCGCGCAGGTTATCGAGTTATTGCGTTCATCATTTAAATGAAATCATTCAGCTCAGCTTTTGAAAAAGAAGGATTTTTTCAAGTGGTTTCCCATAACTGTTCCAATTTTAGGGAGATAGGAGGCATTATTTGATAAGTTTCTTGGGAGTGTTATATTAGACGGCGTTGATTACACAAGAGCCGTTGTTTTTGCAAAAAAAAATAAGTGAACTATTACTTCGCCAAACGAAAAAAAGAAGCTATCCAAATGGACGGCTTCTTTTTCGCATGGCTGTTGCTAAGAAAAGATGGAACTTGTTATATTGAAATCATTGCAAACAGCCCTTTGATGAATGATATTTTCGTGAATTTAATTCGAATTGGTAGCAACGACTTTTTTTCTATTTTTCAGTTTCGATTCTTTTTCACCTTTTTTGTTCGACAAGTGGATTTGTTTTAAGAAAAGGGTGCACACTGCTCCAGCTACGACAAACCATAAACCTACAAAAAACACGCTGTGCAAGGAATCCATTAAGGATGTTTTTAAAATCGGCACCATTTGATTGGATAATTCAGGAGGCATCTGTTTCAACGTTTTTGGATTAAAGAGCATTTGGAACAAACCTTCTGGATTGTTTGCTATCGTCTGTTTAAATTTTGATACGATAGGTCCCGCCTGTGCAGGCAATGTATTTAAAAATGGAACTAGTTTGTCTGTCAATAATGTTCCGGATGTGCTATTCATGACAGCTCCTAAAACGGTAATGCCAAAAGTACCTCCAATAGAACGGAAAAATTGGCTGGAAGAGGTGACAACCCCCAGTTCTTGCTTTGAAAAACTTTCTTGAAGAGCCAAAGTAATTGTTGGCATCACGAACCCTAACCCTAAACCTATCACAACCATATAAGATGTTGCGACTAACTTGCTTGTATCCATATCTAAAGTAGTTAATAAAAAGAGTCCGCCGGCCATAATGAACATCCCTATCATGATTTGCAGTTTGATGCCCATCTTGTAAACGAACTGGCCGCCGATAATGCTTGTAATAATCATGGAAATCATCATCGGTGTCATGATCGTTCCGGATTGAGTAGCACTGACTCCAATAATGCCTTGCATAAAAAACGGAACAAACGTAACGGCTCCAAACATTCCAATCGTCATAAAGAATCCAATTAAATTCAAGAAAACGAATGTTCTATTTCTGAACAAATGCAAAGGAAGAATCGGTTCTTTCGCTTTCCTTTCCACGATCACGAAACTCACTAAACCGATGGCTGCCAATGTAAACAGACCGATAATTTGCCATGAATTCCAATCGTAGTCTTTTCCGCCTAAACTAAGCGCAAGAAGCAAGCTGACGGTTCCGACCATCATCGTAAACATACCGGCAATGTCAAAGTGAATAGGGCCTGTATGTTTGTGTTTTTGTAATCCTAAGGCGATAAAGATGGTGGCTAAAATTCCAACAGGGAGGTTGATATAAAATACCCATTTCCAGTTTAATGAGTCGACAATCCATCCGCCGATTTGCGGACCAATGACAGAAGCGAGGCCATAAATTCCGCCAAAAATTCCTTGGAATTTGGCGCGCTGCTCTCCTGTAAATGTATCCCCGATGACAATCATAGCCATCGGCATCATGATTCCGCCGCCAATTCCTTGTATTCCACGATAGATAATTAGCTCTGTCATGTTATGGGCCATTCCGCAAAGTGCTGATGCCCCCATAAAAATAATCAGTCCTGCAATATATACCACTCTGCGGCCTAATAAATCCGATAATTTTCCTGCGATCGGAACAATAGTAGTAGAAGTAAGCAAATAAGCGGTAGTAAGCCATGTCATCATACTTAATCCGCCTAGGTCTCCTACGATTTTTGGCATAGCGGTTCCCACAATGGTTCCGTCAAGCGCAGAAAAGAACATCGCAATAATAAGACCAATCAATAATATCGTACGATTATGATTTGTATCCATCGTTTTATCCATATCCATAGCTCCTTTTTCTTTTGTATCATCTATAAACGGGATGTTTCGTTATCTTAAGTTAACGAAACAACATGTTGATCCTTTATCCTTCAGTCTGTTCGTTCTTCTATTTGTTCTTTTTCTGTGTAATTTGCAAGTTTTTCGGCGGTCTCCGCCATAAACGAAAGTTCATCTTCTGTCAAATAGGAAAGGTATTTGGTTATGGTGGCTTTTCTACTTTCCAAAATGGTTTCCAACATATTTTCTCCTTGTTTGGTCAGTCTAATATTGACCACTCTTCTATCCTTTTGATCATGCTCGCGCATAATGAGTTTGTTCTGTTCAAGGCGATCCATCATAAATGTTACGGCACTTGGTTTTACACCCAGGTGATCGGCTAATTGAGAAATGTTGCATCTTCCTTGTGTTTTTAATAAAGACAGAACAAATAGTTGTGTAGGTGTTATCCCATGATCATGTAGACTTTCCGACATTTCCGGATGTATTTTTTGGTAAACGAAGTGACTGGCCGATTGAATTCGTGCAATGTAGTCGCAAACATCCCTCATAATAGGATTCCCCTTATTAATTAACGGAGATAAATATAAACTTTATAAATATTTATTTTATATAAAATTCCATGCCATTAAATATAAAGGGTATTTAAATAAAAATCAATGGTTTTTTTTAATACTAACGAGTTATATTCACTCATTTATGGAAACATCCTCTATTTATCGTTCTTTTTTCATGTCAAAAAAATCTGCAGGATGAACCTTTTCATACAAACGGTATTTTTTTCACAAAACTTTATATGATATTCCGATCAAGTTTTGAACATTCCTCTTGAGGATAGGATGCATCAGGAAATTTCATTTTATATTCTATTGACCTAATTGGTCAATAGGATTATGATGAAATTGACCAAATCGGTCAATAACGGTAAATAAATGGGGGGATCATCATTTGTTTTCCAATTTCTTTCAAATAAATCCAGAAAAGCAAGAACGAATTTTAAATGCGGCACTAAAAGAATTTGCCAAACATGGTTATGAAAAAGCGTCCACCAATGGGATTGTAAAAGAAGCCAATATCTCAAAAGGGCTGCTTTTTCACTATTTCAAAAATAAAAAGGAATTGTTTTTATTTTTGTATGACTATTTTGTAGAGATGATCATGGATGAGTTTTACGCGAAAATCGATTGGAATGAAAAAGACTTGTTCATGAGATGGCGAGAATGCGCAGTCCTGGAATTTGAATTAATGAAGAAATATCCCGATATCTTCAATTTCTTTATAGCCGCCTCTCAAGAAGAATCCGACGAGGTAAAAAAAGAGTTAGAGCAAAGGAATAACGAAATATTGGTCAGCAGCTATCAAAAATTATTTACCGATATTGATACTTCAAAATTTAAACAAGGCCTTGATATAAACAGAGCTATCAAAATTATCATGTGGACGATGGAAGGATTATCAAATGAACAGCAAAAAAAGATGAAGCAATTCTCTTTGAAGCATTTCGATATGGATGAAATATTATCGGAAATGGATTATTATTTAAATCTGCTTAAGGAATCTTTTTATGATGAAACCGAAGATTGAGAAAGTCTGCATTATTAAAAAAGGGGGTTCAAAGAATGAATGTCATTGAAATCAACCACTTGACGAAAACCTATGGAAAGGCAAGAGGAATTACGGATATTAGTTTTACGGTTGAACAAGGTGAGATTTTTGGATTCATCGGACCAAATGGTGCGGGAAAGTCGACGACCATAAGAACGTTATTGTCTCTCATTTATCCGACAAGCGGAAATGCCAAGATTTTCGGAAAAGACTGTATAAAATATGCTCCTGAAATCAAAAAAGACATCGGGTATTTGCCTTCAGAAGTTTTTTATTATGACAATATGAAGGTGATAGATTTGCTGAAATATTCAGCCAGCTTTTATAAAAAAGATTGCAGCAAGAGAATGAAAGAATTAGCTGAAATAATGGATTTGGATCTGAATAAAAAAATAGATGATTTATCTTTGGAGAACAAAAAGAAGGTTGGGATCGTTCAAGCGCTGCTCCATGAGCCAAAGCTGATGATTTTTTGATATAAAAAATAAATTGATAATCAGTTATTGACAAAAAGAGCGAAAACCATGACTAAAAAGTCATGGTTTAAACTTGTCTTTAATAACTGGATAAAATGCTTTGTGCTTGTTGGTTCAATAGGATAAAGTTGCGAAATCTTTGTGTAACAGTGAATGATTCAAATAAGGTGAAATGAATCATGGATAACCATTTGCGGAGGCAAGATCTGCTCACTGGGAGATTGAAGATGAGGGCAAGGAGTGAGACTTAGCGAATGCACAGGATTTTTCAATCTTTCCTTGTGTTTGTGATGTAAAAAATCATTATAAGCGACAGCTAATTTTGGAGTCGGCAGACAGCTCACAGAAATGATCAACGGTTTGGTCGTATTAAACTTGTCGTTGTTGATTGGAGTATTTAACAACCGGCCATTTTTCTTTACGTAGTGCGTTCATCAATTCTGGTCCTGCATGCAAGTTGTCCGCTACCAGCTCCCGAGGAGTAAGCGCCATCCACTGATTTAGTGACACATCGGCAAAACGGTCACTCTTGAACATCTCCAGAAACCATAGGCTTTGGTCACCGGTGTTCTGGATGTAGTGTCCGAAGGCGAACGGCACATATCCTACATCGCCGGCCCGGTAATTGAAAGTTCGCGCCTTGCCATTTGCTGCGAATACGGTCATGCGTCCCGTGCCCGATAGGTAATACTGCCATTCATCGTTATTCGGGTGCCAATGCATTTCCCTCATAGCGCCTGGCTTGATTTCTACCAATGCCGCCGCAACGGTAGTTGAAATGGGGAAGTTGGTGGAATCGACTATACGCACTGTCCCGCCCGGAGTGACGAGCGGTTCCTGCGCAAGCAACCGGTGTGTGAAGCTTTTGGGCACCGTTCCATAAGGGTCCGGTATCTTTTGGCTCTCCAAAGGACCGGGAACTTTTGATTGGTAAATGTATCGTTGTTTTTTGGGTATATGAGCAAAGGCGTTTTCTGATACGCCGAAATTTGCGGACAGTACGTCTTTCGGTGTGTGCGCGAACCAATCTGAGATGGAGAAGGTGTCGAAGTCGGAGAAGTTGCCGTCATCGAAAACAAGCAGAAACTCGCAGCCTTCTTCAAGCCCTTGGATGGAGTGTGGAATGCCGGGGGGAAAGTACCATAGATCCCCGTGGCCGACGTCCGCAATAAAGTTCCGACCGTTCTGATCGACGGCGGTGATGCGCGCCCGGCCCATAATCATGAAGGCCCATTCCGCTTGTTTATGCCAATGCAGCTCACGAACACCCCCAGGGGTCAGACGCATGTTCACGCCTGCCAGTGTGGTTGCGATCGGCAGCTGTCTTACCGTTACTTCTCGTGACCAACCACCATGATTTAACTGCATATTGGTGTCGGAAAAAGAGAACTTCAAGTTAGGGATCGTTCCGGCATCGGTGGCAGGCGGAACCAGCATGTCGGGGTTCTCCAGGTCCCTCATGATGTCCCGCGGACCGAAATCGGTTGCACCGGCGCCATCATCTCTTATAGGATGAGGCACATGGCCATAATAATGCTGATTCCGAGTTCGATTGTCCATGAAACACGCTCCCCTTCCTCAGATCATGCAATAAGTCATTTATCTCCATTCTATGATCGCTTTGTTGTGTGTATGTTTTATTCTTTATGGCTTGCATTTGGTTGGTGAAATCTATTTATGTGTCGCTATTTCGCACTTATTTTTTGTTGGTTTAACAGGGCGGCCTGTTCTTGCCTTCTTTTTTGGCTGGACAGATAGACGCCGATAAAGACGAGGAGTCCTCCTAAAATCTGCACGAAAGTAATAGGGTTCCCCATGAGCAGGCTTAGAAGAGCGGTAAATACCGTGATCAAATTCAAATAAATTCCCGCTCGGCTGGGGCCAATTTCCCGAATGGACGCATTCCAGAAAACAAAAGATCCGACGGAGGGAAAAATTCCAATGTATAAGATTCCTATCGCGGCTTCTTTGCTAAGAGGAAAGTGGACGCCGGAAACAAGAATAAAAGGAAGAAGCATCACCAATCCCAATAATACGGATACCGCAGTAGCAGAAATGGGGGGAACGTTTTGAATCTTTTTCCCTAAAATGGAATAAAACGTCCAAACGAGGATGTCCAAGAGCATGAAGAGATCGCCTCGGTTATAGTCAATGAGAAAAATTTGCTCCAAGTGTCCTTTCGTTAAAACAAGAAGAACCCCCAGAAGGGAAATGACGAGGCCGAAGCCGTTCACCAGCGAAATTCTTTCCTTTAAAAGAATGGCGGAAAAAAGGACGATGACTGCCGGATTGATCGAATTGACCAGCGCTGCATTTAAGGAGGTCGTAAACCGCAAGGCCTCATATAAAAGAAGGTTATACCCTAAAATCCCCAACAGCGACAGAACGATGAGAATTTTCCACTGGTTCCAAACGTTTTTCCAATCCGGACGTTCAATCCAATGAGCGAGAGGGAATAAAAGAAAGATCGCAATCACCCAACGGGAAAATGTCATTTGTAAAGGAGACATTTCGGCCACTACATATTTTCCGAACACATAATTACCTGCCCAAAATAAATTGGCTAGGACTAGAAACAAAAAGACTTGGTATTTTTTCATCGCTATTCCTCGCTTTTCTTTCCGTTTTTCAATGAATCTTTACAATAGTTCCTAAAGATTCATTGAGTCGCATTCACAAAAATAAAAAATCGATTTCCGTTCATGATCCTTTTGAAATTTTTTAAATCATTTTGTGTTGATGGGAAAATCGATCCGTTTCAGATTGGGGGGGGCGGTGTTGTTTAGAGAACATAAAATCGACGTTTCGGTTTCATTGATAAAAAGACATATCACCCGTGAATACCGGAATGATATGTCTTTCTAAATACATTTTATTATTTCCATATATCTTGGGCAATTTGAACGACATGGCGCAGTTTCGCCCATTGCTGTTCTTCCGTTAACAAGTTGCCTTCTTCTGTTGAAGCAAAACCGCACTGTGTGCTTAAACATAATTGGTTTAAATCAACATAATGGGAGGCTTCATCAATGCGCCGTTTAATATCGTCTGGATTTTCCAGTTCTCCCGCTTTTGATGTGATTAAGCCGAGCACAATTTTCAAATCGGATCGATTCACGAATCGGAGCGGTTCAAAGCCGCCAGCTCGGTCGCTGTCATATTCGAGGAAAAAGGCGTCTATATTCAATCCGTTAAACAGGACTTCTGCTACCGGCTCATAGCCGCCGGAAGAAAACCATGTCGAGCGATAATTGCCACGGCAAATGTGCATGGTAATCGTCATATCATCCGGACGGACCGCCACAGCTTCGTTTATTAACTTCATGTATGTAGTGCTCAATTGATCGGGGTCTACTCCTTGAGCCAGCATTTCTTCTCTTTTCTCGGTTGAACACAGGGCGCCCCAAGACGTATCATCGAGCTGCAAGTAGCGACAGCCTGCATCATAAAAAGCTTGTATCGCCTTTTGATAAGTTTTAGCTAAATCATGGAAAAATTCTTCTTCGTCCCCGTAAGCGGTTTTTTCGATTTTGCCTCTTAAATGAAGCATACTTGGACTTGGAATGGTCATTTTAGCAATATGGCTGCCGGCGATGCTATGGAGATATTGATAATCTTCCAGCATAGGGTGGTCTGTGAAATCCAATTTTCCTGTCACTTTAATTCCATGAGACTTTGTTTGCATTTGATGAAATGAAATGCCGCTTTCTGTTTCATAGCTTTCGACGCCGTCAAGGTTTTCAAGGAAATCAAAGTGCCACCATGCTCGGCGAAATTCACCATCTGTCACGGCTTGAAGCCCGATTTCTTTTTGTTTTTCAACGATCCGTGCGATTTCTTCATTTTCAATCAGCCGCAATTGGTCAGCTGTTATTTCGCCTGCTGCTCTTTGAGAACGAGCTTTTTGAATCCGTTTTGATCTTAACAAACTGCCCACTTGATCCGCACGAAACGGCGGTTTTTTGGTTTGCAGTGATTGAATTGTGTGTTGTTCCAAAGTTGTTCCCTTCCTTCCTTTAAATAATTAAATTAAATGGTATCAAATATTCAGATAGAAGTAAATATTTTGAAACATAAAACAGGTCTGTCATATCGATCGTTTCTGCATACTTGATTCTATTTCTCGGAAATGTGGCCCTATTTAAAAAAGAAATTGAAGGATCTTAGCTTCTTTTCTACCAAAATTCTGTTTTCTGATTGTCTGTAAAAAGAAAAACGAACCCAGATGTAAGATGGGTTCGTTTGATGTGTTTTTTAGCCAAAACATAACGGTAAGGATCATGCATTGGCCTTTTGTTCAAACAGTTTGATGATTTCAATAATCACGTTCGTTGCTTTTACCATATTGTCGGCGGAAATGTATTCATATTTGCCGTGGAAGTTTTCTCCGCCTGCAAAAAGATTAGGTGTCGGGAGGCCCATGTACGATAGCTGTGCGCCGTCGGTACCTCCTCGGATCGGTGTAACTTTCGGTTCAATGTCTAAATTTTTCATCGCTTCGTACGCAATGTCGACAATTTCTTTGACCGGTTCGATTTTTTCTTTCATATTATAATATTGATCTTTGAGTTCCAACAAAATATTATCTTTCCCGTATATATTTCTGAATTCTTCTACAATCTTTTCTAATTGGGCTTTTCGGGCGTTGAATTGTTCTCGATCAAAATCCCTGATGATGTAGTGCAAAGTTGTTTGTTCGACATCACCGTTGATCGCAAGCAAATGATAGAATCCTTCGTATCCTTCCGTATATTCAGGTGATTCCTTTTCCGGCAGTTTACGATGGAGTTCCATGGCAATCTTTGTCGAGTTCACCATTTTCCCTTTCGCTGTTCCGGGATGTACGTTGTTGCCTTTGATCGTAATTTTGGCAGCGGCAGCGTTAAAGTTTTCATACTCCAGTTCGCCGAGTGGGCCGCCGTCCACTGTGTAAGCATATTTTGCATCAAAAGCGTCTACATTGAATTTATGAGGACCTCTTCCAATTTCTTCATCCGGTGTAAACGCCACTCTTACCTTTCCGTGCTTAATTTCTGGATGATCCAATAAATAAGCCATAGCCGTCATGATCTCGGCAATCCCCGCTTTATCATCGGCGCCGAGAAGAGTGGTGCCGTCAGTGGTAATCAACGTGTGGCCTTTATAGTTAGCCAGTTCAGGAAAATCTTTTGGCGAAAGTACGACATTTAGAGATTTATTTAAGATAATGTCACCGCCGTCATAGTTTTCGACAATTTGCGGTTGAACGCCGGCACCGGTAAAATCAGTCGCTGTATCCAGATGGGCCAAAAATCCAATGGTCGGGACATTTTTTTCCGTATTGGCCGGAAGAGTGGCCATCACATAGCCGTTTTCATCCACTGTCACATCTTCCATGCCGATCGCTTTTAATTCGTCCACAAGCATGCGGGCAAGCGTCCACTGGCCGGGAGTAGATGGACAAGTGTTGCTGTTTTCATCAGATTGAGTGTCCACTTTGACATAAGAAATAAATCTTTCCATTACTTCCTTTTTCATTTTCGTTCATCTCCTCACGTTTTATTTTATATTATACTCTTCCGAGAGGATACATACTTTCTCGGATGTTTTCTACAATCGAGAAAACCAACAATTTTTTATTTTCCTTTTTTTCACGCGAACACCTTCTTTTTTGCTGACAAAGATCGTTTTCAATGAAACTCGTAAGCCGATTGAGATTTTGATCCAAAATGCAAGAAAAATTTTATTTTAAGTCCAACAATGGTTTTTAGCACTCACTTTTTTATTTTCAAGGCTTTGAATCGACCGAATGTTTAGGCTTTCTCAATAAAAATCTATGGCATACGATTTTTGATATAATAATATGACCTTTAAACATTTCATTAAAACTAAATAAGAAGTAGAGGTAAATGTATGAAAAAAAGAATTTTTGTAGTCGGAATCGTTTTCCTGGCCATTTTTCTTCTTTTGTATGGTACTTACAAATTAATGAATTCACGAACATACCAGCTATTCGGAGGGTTAACCAACCAGGTTGAAACAAGTCAAAAAGTTGTGGCTTTGACCTTTGATGATGGGCCTACAAAGAATGTCGTTCAACTGTTGCCTCTTTTGGATAAATACAATGCGAAAGCCACTTTTTTTGTCATTGGGAATGAGTTGGAAAAGAATCTGGAGGAAGGAAAGAAAATAGCACAAGCAGGACATCAAATTGGCAATCATAGCTATTCCCATAAGCGAATGGTCTTTAAAACCCCTTCCTTTATTCAACAGGAAATTGAAAAAACCAATACGTTAATCAGAAAAACAGGTTATAAAGGGCCCATCGATTTTCGACCACCTAATGGCAAAAAATTGGTGGGATTACCGTATTAGTATTACTTAAATAAACATCATATGGATACCATCACTTGGAATCTTGAACCAGACACCTATTATACTTCCGTTTCTGACAAAGTCGATTATGTAGAAAAAAATGTGAAACCCGGGTCTATTATTTTGATGCATCCAATGTATGATGATACGGGAAAAGAGTTAAAAGCCATTGAAGGAATATTAGCGGCCTTGTCCAAAGAAGGCTACAAATTCGTCACGGTGAATCAGTTGCAAAAATGGAAAAACAATTAGTCTGAAAATGGGTGGACATTCATACTATATGTAAACTATTGAGGTTTACATCACTTCATTAGTGATTTTAGGAAAAAAGAAAATATTAGCAGATTCCTGTTATCATGTTAGCGACTTTGCCAATATATTGAATAAGCGTGTTCATATAACCATATAAAACTTTCCATAAGTTCTACGGAGGCTTAAACAGTTTTAAATAACTTATAAAAAGTTATAAAATTTTTATTGACTTTATAATTTTTTCATGCTATATTTAATTTAAGGAGGAATATAGCATGAGATATTATAGCATTCATGAATTTTCCAAATTAATCAATCGAACGCCACAAACTTTAAGAAATTGGGACAAAAGTGGAAAATTAAAACCACATCATACTGGCTCAAACGGCTATAGATATTATTCTCACGATCAACTTAAAGAGGTACTTGGTATTAAAGAAACTAGTCAAAAAGTGGTTGGTTATTGCAGAGTTTCTTCTAATAAACAAAAAGATGATTTGCAAAGACAAGTTGAAAATATGAAAAAATATTTAGAATCGTTAAATGTTGAATATGAAATCATTCAAGACATTGGTAGTGGGATTAATTACAAGAAAAAAGGTTTGCGTCAACTAATCAAAATGATAAATAACAAAGAAGTAGATAAAATAGTAGTATTCTATAAAGATAGGCTTCTTAGATTTGGTTTTGAATTGGTTGAGTATATGGCAAACCTTAATGGGTGTGAGATTGAAGTTTTAGATAGCACTGAAAAAACAGATGAACAAGAACTTGTAGAAGATTTAATACAGATTGTTACAGTATTTAGTTGTAGATTACAAGGAAAACGTGCTAATAAAACTAGAAAGTTAGTAGATGAATTAATTGAGGAAAATGAGGAGTTGCTAAATGATAAAGTCAATAAAAGTGATGTTGAAACCAAATAATAAGCAAAAAACTAAATTATTTCTATATGCGAATACAGCTAGATTTGCTTATAATTGGACAATTGCAAAGCAACAAGAAAATTATCAAAATGGTGGTAAATTCATCAATGATTCAACTTTGAGAAAACAGTTTACTCAAATGAAAAAACTTGATGAATTTAATTGGTTGAATTATGTAAGCAATAATGTAACGAAACAAGCGATTAAAGATGCTTGTGATGCTTACAAACGATTTTTTAAAGGACTATCAAAATATCCAAAATTCAAGAGTAAAAAGAAATCTACACCTAGTTTTTATCAAGACAATGTGAAAATTAAATTCACAAAAACACATGTAAAAGTAGAAGGATTTGCTTCAAGTAAGAAGTCGAATAAACAAAAGATAAATTGGATTCGATTAGCTGAGAAAGGACGTATTCCATTTGGTGAAAATGTTAAGTATACGAATCCTCGATTTACATTTGATGGTTTGAATTGGTGGGTATCTGTTGGAATAGAAACAGATAGTGATTATTCTCCTTCAAAAACAGAAGGGATAGGTATTGACTTAGGAATAAAAGATTTAGCTGTTTGTTCTGATGGTAAAGTTTATGGAAATATTAATAAAACAAAAAGAATTAGGCAATTAGAGAAGAAAAAGCGTAGGTTGCAACGCAAAATATCAAGAAAATATGAAAAAGGAAGGGAGGGAAACCGTTACAGGAAAACCAACAACATTATAAAAAGTGAAAAGCAACTTTTAAAAGTTTCACGAAGACTAACGAATATTCGTCATAACTACATACATCAAATCACTTCTGAAATCGTAAACAGAAAACCAATGTTTATTGTTTTAGAAGATTTGAATGTAAAAGGTATGATGAAAAATAAACATTTAGCTGAATCTGTTCAACAACAATGTTTCCATGAATTTAGAAGACAAATTGAATACAAGTCAAATTGGAATAATATTCGCTTCATTTTGGCGGATAGATGGTTTCCAAGTTCTAAGTTGTGTTCTTGTTGCGGAAAAGTTAAAAAAGACTTGAAGTTATCCGATAGAACTTTTGAATGCGAATGTGGAAATATTGTTGATCGAGATTATCAAGCGTCTATAAATCTTAAAAAATATGGTGAAAATGTTTTAGAATCTGCATCTTAACAATGCAAGTTAATGCAGACATGTACCGATTCGTTAGTCGGGAATTTACGACTTTGGAGTGTTACACCAAATGCAAGTAGCGATCTGTTTAATAGATAGACGTGAAAGCAGACACGATGAAGAAGTAATGAAACATAAAAGTTGTAGGAAATTATAACTTTTTATAAGTTTTCTGTAACGGTATTCAAAATAAAGACAAGGACTGTAATCGGGTTAATAAGTTCTCTTATTGTATGCGTTTATGGGGTGTATCGCTTGTTTCTTGAAACACCGTCATTTCATTCACTTGTAATTCCTTTCACTTTTGCTATTTCTGGTCTTATTGGCATCATTGGATTTAGTGTCGAATTACGGAAAATACATTCCAATTAAACGAATTTTAATAAACAAAATTCGAGTAGAGATGGGGCGTTTCTAACCCTTTTCACCACAGAACGAAAGAGCTGTACGCGTAGATCTTCGCATACAGCTCTTACTTTTTTATCTTGAAAGTCTTGGAATGAGAGACATTAAAATAATATTGTCTGTAGTGTTAACAATGTTTTATGGTTCCGTTATTCTGAAATCTTCATTCCTTATATTGATCGTAAAAACACTTGAGTTCATTTTTGTATTGTTTATGCCAAGGCTTGTCTTTTCCGCAATAATGGATTAAAACGGTGTTGCGGCGAATCCAGTCGATAGTGTGTTTTCGCTTAGGGATCAGTTTCGAAAGTTCATAATAGCGGGCATCGTAATTGTATTTCAGGCTGTCTGCCGGCTTGATTTTATCCCAATATAAAGCATTCAATACGTCTTGGTCTGGGAGAACGAGTTTTAATTTGTTTTTTTCGATAAACTGGTAGATCTCTTCGATATTCACTTCTTTTCGGATAGACGCCATGTTCATCAACAACACACCTGTATTAAAATAGCCCTTCGCATTTGGTGTACGCAACCGCAATTTGTTGATTGCCCGCGCCATTTTAGCAGAATGTTCGTGCTCGGCAGCGACAAATAAGCAATTTTCAAAATCGGTCCAATAAAAATCTGTGATCGGATTAATACAAACAATATCCGGATCAAGATACAATATTCGATCGACATCCTCCGGCAAAAATTGATAAGCGGCCAGCCGATAATACATTTCGGATGTGTAGTGCCGAAATACAGGTGCATCTTGAAACCATTTCGAATCTACGAATATGGGAGTGAAACGATGTCCTTTTGAGAATATGTATTGCTCCAAAGTTTTTATGTCTTGATCCGGTATGTCGGAATATAGAAGATAGATGGAAAATGACTCGTTTTTGTTGTTGCAGAACAGTGAATGTAATAGTACTTTCAGCGGGGGTAAGTAATTGGCATTCAGTGTCACAAGAATGTTCATCATGTGCATACACCCTTACGAATTTACCTTTATTAAGAAAAACAAAACAGTCTTATATCATTTTATTATAAAATGAAAATTTTTTCATAGATGAGAACTAATCTAATATGGGAAAATCGTTTGTTTTGAACGAGAAAAGGGGAGTATAGACAAGGGGATCCGGGGGCATTTTATTTCTTTGGTTTCTAAATTATTTTGGAAAGTTGAAAAGGTTCTTTTTAACCGTTCATAGATTGAAAGAAGATTGTGAGATTTGTTCATTCATAAGGGGTCATAAGTACCCCTTCAGCAACAGCGATAACATAGTGTTTTTCATGATATGGAAAAGATATATTAGATTCATAATGAAAGAAAGGGGCAAGCCGCGCCCCTTTCTTTTCAGCGTATAAAGTTAGCGTATGGTTTCCTTTAGTTTGTTTCTGATTTCGTCGGCTGCAGCCGTCATGTTTTTTAAAGAGGCAATCGCTTCTTTTTCACTTCTTGTTTTTAAACCGCAGTCAGGGTTAATCCAAAATTGGCCGGGATCCAACACTTGTAATGACTTTTCAATAATAGCGGCCATCTCTTCTACAGTTGGTATTCGAGGGCTGTGGATGTCATAAACGCCTAGTCCGATTCCTTTGTCGTACGTTTGTTTTTCAAAGACAGGGATAATTTCGCCATGGCTTCTGGATGTTTCAATTGAAATCACATCCGCATCCATTTTGCTGATGTCTTCTAAATAAGAAGCAAAATCGCAATAGCACATATGAGTATGAATTTGCGTTGTATCTTGGACTGTTGAGGTGGTGATTCGGAATGCCCGCACGGCCCAATTCAAATAGTTTTGCTTGTCATGATCCTTCAAAGGCAATCCTTCCAGCAAAGCGGGTTCATCTACTTGGATCATCGCAATGCCTGCTGATTCTAATGCTTCCACTTCTTTTCTTAAAGCGAGCGCAATTTGTTCGCATACTTCTTGACGAGATTTATCATCGCGAACAAACGACCAGTTTAAAATCGTCACCGGTCCCGTAAGCATCCCTTTTACAGGCTTGTCCGTTAATGATTGTGCATAGACGCTTTCTTTCACGGTCATCGGCTGTAAAAATTCTACGTCGCCGTAGATAATAGGGGGACGGACACAGCGTGAGCCATACGATTGGACCCAACCATTTTCGGTAAAAGCGAATCCTCCCAGTTTCTCCCCAAAAAACTCCACCATATCGGTTCTTTCAAATTCACCATGAACCAATACATCCAGTCCTATCTCTTCTTGTAGACAAATCCATTTTTCAATTTGCTGCTGAATAAACTGTTCGTACTGCTGTTCATTCCATTCGCCTTTTTTCCATTTTTGCCTTGCCTTGCGGATATCAGCTGTTTGCGGAAAACTGCCGATAGTCGTTGTCGGAAGAATGGGGAGGTCGAACGCTTCTTTTTGGACGGATTGGCGAATGGAATAAGGCGATTTTCTTTTCGCTGATACATGTTGTAAGTTTTTTTGAGCATGCTGTACACTTTGGCGATGTCTTTCCGAATGGTTTTTCCATGTTTGGATGATTTGTTGGTTTTCTTGAAAATAAGCGTCGTCCACCCCGTGTTGATCTCTTGCCAGGAACACAATTTCGGTTAATTTTTCATCCGCAAAAGCCAACGATTGTTTGATGATTTTGTCTAATTTTGTTTCGTTCTTCGTCGTTACCGGTACATGAATTAAGCTGCAAGAAGGTTGAATCCACAGCATCGATTCCGGAACGACAGAAGTGATCTTTTCAATGAGATGACGTTTTTCCGCTAAATCAGACCGCCAGATGTTCCGTCCGTCAATGATGCCAGCCGCGAGCACTTTATTGTCGGGAAAGTCGTGAGTAAGCAGTGATTCTAAGTTGTTTTCGCCGCCATGGACAAAATCGAGTCCGACTCCTTGAATCGGCAAGTCCATAAGCTCTTGGTACCAATCGACGGAATCAAAGTATGTTTGCAGCATAATTTTTAAGTTTGGTGCCGCCTCATGCAATTGATGATAAATGAACTGGATCGTTTTCATTTCCTCTTTGGAAATAGAAGTAACGAGAATAGGTTCATCGATTTGCAGCCATTCTACCTTTTCATTTTGCAATTCCTGTAAAATTTGTTCATAAAGAGGAAGAAGCTGCAAAATAAGGGCAGGGAGCTCTTTTTCCTTATATCCTTTGGACAGTTTGATGAAGGTATATGGCCCGATCAGTACAGGTTTTCCTAAGATTCCAAGCTTCCTTTTTGCTTCTTGGTACGCTTTCAGCGGCTTGTTTTCAATGAGTCTTGGTTGGGCGTTGTTCCATTCAGGCACAATATAATGGTAGTTTGTATTGAACCATTTCGTCATTTCGCAAGCATGCGCAGTGTCGCTGCCGCGCGCCATGGCAAAATAAACAGAAAGGGGAATGTCATTTCCTTTCCAATTAAATCGTTCCGGTACTAATCCAAACATAGTTGCCGTGTCCAACATTTGATCGTAAAACGTAAAATCGCCGACGGGGATAAGGTCAATCCCGATTTCATGCTGTTTTTTCAAGTGTTGATGCCGAATGGATTCCATCGTCTGTAGAAACTGGCTTTCATCCACTTGGCCTTTCCAAAATTGTTCCAATGCTTTTTTCCATTCTCGATTTTCACCAATACGTGGATAACCAAGATTGCTTGATTTCATGTGTTTTTTCACTCCCTAATTAATTTCCCCAAATAAAAAGGCATTTCTAACGTTCGATAAGGAGTTAGAAATGCCAAAAAAAGGGTGTAAAATACCCTGTTTTTTCCATTCATAACACCTCCCTATCTCCCGTAGGTAAAAGCAGTGTTGTCAGAACAGGCAGGTCTCCTGACTTAAGGGTCATCGCTTTTTGCCGACCTTCCCAGCCTTTTCGGCCAGTGGCTGCATCGGCATTGCTCGCCTCTTACAGTGGCGGGACCGTGCCGGATTTGCACCGGGCTTCCCTTTTCATCCAAGGACAAAAATCGTCTTTGGAACCTGTTCCCACAATATTAAATTGTAAAAAAATAATTTATATTATAAATTATAGAAAAACAGTAACGTCAAGATATCATGATCGGTGGTAATTGTCAAGGGAGCAAAAAATAGGAGAGTGAGGGTTCACTCTCCATCGAAAGTAGGATCTGTTAAGCATTTTTTCAATCGATTTCAGAATGGTTCGTTAAAGTTTAATGAGCCGGTTTTTTTTCACCCAATAAAAAGATCTTTGTTACAATCCGAGAAATTAAGAATGTGATCAAGTATACGATCAAAATGTGAAAATAGTTCACCCCGTCAAATACGACTAATAAACCAAGGCTGGCCAAAATCGGTTTCACGATAAAAGCGAATACACAGGCGGTAAGAAAGGAATAGAGATAAAAATTTTTATTGTGATTCAACGTCCATTGATAGACGAGCATAAAGACGACCGGAACAAGGGAGGCATCCAATGAAAAACTAGGAAAGTAAGGAATGGCTTCATAGGGATATCCCCATAATCTTGTCCTTACCCCGTATGTATCAATATATGCAAACCAAGCATGTATATTAAAGCCATAAAATCCAATTAAAAAAATTTTCTCTCTGTCTATCGTAAAAGCTAAAACAATTAAGGGAACGATGAGCATTAACACAACCACCCAAAATTGCCATGTATGAAAACTGGAATATTGTGCCCAATAGTCTGCATGTAAGATACTTACTTTTTGTTGTAATTTTGTTACATAATCGAATAATTGCTGTTGATGTTGGTTCATAAAATCCCACCTTCCTGTTCGTTTCTCTATATTTATGGTTACCTAAAAGACGAAAAATATACGACATGCACTAAGGAAATCATAATTAGATTTATTAGATCTTTGATCCCACATGAATCATCTTTTTTCTCGTTGCAGATGATGGAAAAGTAGAATTGGGAATAAGAAATAAAAGGAAAAATTACCACCGCAAAGAGAAGATTTCGAAGGTTGAAATGAACTCTCCGCTTCCCTATCCGGATTGAACAGATCAGGAAAAGATGTTATATGGTCGTTATGGGAATGAAGATCAACTACGGATGACTTGGCGTAAGAACAACGGCCCCAAAGTACCGATTAGTTCCACTAACCATCGGGGAGGATGAAAAAACTCCCCTGATGGAATTTTTATTTTATACAAATCGGCATTTTATAGCCCACAGCTTGAAAATTGGAAATGGAGGGGGGAAACTCTACGGTTTTCAGCCCGCATTTGCCGTTTGGATTAAAGGCTTTCAAGTGATGAACGTGGATATTTTGAACTCCGGCACCAATCTGAATGGCCAGAGGAGCGGACTGGCGGATGGTTGAATGGCGAATGGTGACGTCATCTGCCCGCTGTGGACCGCCAAAGATCTTAATATCCGCACCCGCTGTATGGAAATTCCGTATCGACACATGATTCAACACGATATTGCGCGCCCGATACTGAATGGCGATCACAGGATTTCCCTTGTAGTCATAATCCGGGTCGCCTATTAATGTAAAATGGTTGATGACTACGTTCCGATAGGCAGAAACAACCAGTCCCCTGGGGGAAGAATGCTGATATAAATCTGTATAGATCGGCGCGATTGACACCATCATTGTCGCCTTTATGTTATAAGCCGTCTTTGATTCGGGATCCGAGATTTTATGGTGTCCGATATGACGGAAGTTATAAGAACGGTTATCGTGGACGGATAAATGTCCGATGATGTAGATGTTGGATGCTGCCGAAGCATTGTGGTGGGCTTTAATTTCTACGCCGCCGAAGCATCTTGACGTCGAGTTATGGACGAGCCATATGTTTCTGGATCCATCATCCACTTCGATGCCGTTGGAATTGGATATCCCTTTTGGATGGGCTCTTCCGCTTGGATCGCACATGTGGCTGTTGGAAATAAAAACGTAGTCACTGTGATGAGTGGTGATTCCATCATCGCCAAACCCATATCCGTTTAATTGGTCAAGCCAAATGTACCGGCTTCGGCCTCGGGCGCGTTTTCCGTCTCCTGCGTAATGATAGCGGGTTGAGGACACATCAAAACAATGCAGGCCGGGGTTAATGGCTTCCACCTGTTTGACCCATCCATATTTGACATTGGCGAATGTGAAGCAGCTGGAACTATGCCCGCCCGCGCTCGTACGCTCCGTGTTCCCGAGCCGTTCTATATTCCAGTCTAAACTCATCCCTTTTACCAAAATATGGTGATTTCCTTTCCGATGATTGGCATTTGTCACTAATCTTGTCTCGATGGGGGCATCGGGATGAAGCTTGATGGTTGTGATGCCTTTTCCTTTTCCGATTAAGCATGTCCAAGAAGGCAGTTTGATTCCTTTTGTTAAAAAAATACCTTCCGGCACGTGCACTATTACCCGCCCGTTCCCAATCGCTTTTTGAAACGCTTTGGTATTGTCGGTTTTTCCGTCTCCTATAGCTCCGTAATCTAACACATTTACGATCCTATCAATCTTGGACATTAAATGGATGTATTCTTGATCTAAAAGGTTTTTCCATATTGGATAAACAAAACCGTTCTCATCAAGATCTGTCTCCCATGAAATATCGTTCCTTTTTTGGACAGGTAAAAAGTTTGTTGTTTTTTTGATGACAGAAAGCACAGAAGCGGTGAAAGGATTTCGTTGCTTTCTCTTGTTGCTATATCGATCAAAAAGTTCATCGGTCTCCTTGATGACATTTTTCAAATCTGTTTTCGTATCCAAAAGGTTTGCAATCAAATCTTTATTTTTGATAGGATCGTGATTCTTATCTAAGCAAAGCAATGTTTTCACTCCCTTGAAAAACTTGGCGACAAGGTTCATGTATTTTGTAGTATTCTCCATTTGGGCTTATATAACCTTGTAACAAGAAGAAGGATTATTTTGTTTTCAAGTTGTATTCATCCTTTAAAATACTTTCTTCTTGTTTTAGGAGAAAATCAATTCATAAGCTTATACCCGTTTTCTGCCGGAAACATATATTGACAAAAGCGGTTCATTTGCGGACATTTGCTTTTTTTCTCGAACAAACCGATTGCAAGACAGTTCCATAGTTTAAGAATCGACGTGTACACGGTTGCTGACAGAGAAATTTGACAAGAATGATCAATAGGGAATGTACGTTTTTTAGCGAGCTGTTTTCAAATGTAAATTTATTTCATTTTATATGCCTTATGAGAGGGAGAGTTCAACCAGCAGCGATCAAGAAAAGAATCATCGCCGTTTCAAAAAGATGGTGGGAAGAAGTCCATATTATAAGAATAGGGGATTATGTTTATGTTGAAAAAATGGTTAGCAGCAGCTTGTATCATGATTTTGACATTATCGGGATGTGCCGGCAGCGGCAAAGAAAATTCACGGAATGATCGAGACCGAATTCAAGAAAAAGTTTCCGACACGGACAAACACGAAGTACGATATCGTTACCCGTTGACTGGGATCTGGACCAATCAAAAGCCTAGTGATCGCGCAGTGGCTGTGGTCATAAATAATCATCCGAAAGCTCGGCCGCAATCAGGGCTTCAATCAGCTGATATTGTGTATGAAGTGCTGGCCGAAGGTGATATTACTCGGTTTCTGGCCATTTTTCAAAGCCAAAAGCCCGATAAAATAGGGCCTGTCCGCAGCGCGAGAGATTACATGATTGATTTGGCGAAGGGCTACGATAGCCTGTTTATCGCTCACGGCTATAGCCCGGAGGCGAAACAAATGCTCCAATCGGGCTTGATTGATAATCTGAATGGCATTCAGTATGATGGCACTTTATTTAAACGGTCAAAGGACAGAAAGGCGCCCCACAATTCCTACATCACCTTTGAAAACATTCAAAAAGGAGCTGCCGAAAAGCAATTCAAAATGACTCCTGCGCCCAGGCCGCTCCCTTTTTATACGGATAACGAATCGAAGCATCTTTCCGGACGCAAGGTAGAGAACGTTCATATAGCTTATTCCAAATATTCACTTTTTAATGCAGATTATCGGTTCGATGCTAAATCGAAAAAAATGGAACGCTATTCCGGTGGAGAGCCAACAATGGATGCAGAAACGAAAAAACCTGTTTTAGTGGATAATCTGTTGATTATCGAAACGATCCATCGTGTTATTGACAGCAAAGGGCGGAGAGAGATTGATTTAACTTCGGGTGGAAAAGCCTATTGGATTCAACGGGGCGTGTGCCGAGAAGTGGAATGGAGAAACGAAAACGGCAGGATTTTGCCGTA
Organism: Bacillus sp. FSL W8-0223; assembly: GCF_038006805.1. Lineage (NCBI taxonomy): Bacteria > Bacillati > Bacillota > Bacilli > Caryophanales > Bacillaceae > Bacillus > Bacillus sp. FSL W8-0223. The sequence continues at coordinate 3,544,792 of NZ_JBBOVX010000001.1, read as the reverse complement.
CGAAAACGGGCACTCTCTTCCATTCGTTCCCGGCAAAACATGGATCAATATTGTCAAAAGCCTCGATTCCGTTTCCTTTTCATAGGCAGCATTGAGCTTCATTTATAAGGGAGGCTTTCTTCAAAAATGGGAAAGCCTCGGCAACCTTTTTAAATAAAGCTTAAAACGGAATCACCTGGATGATGACGGCTACGATGATCATGACAATGGTGGAACCACATGCCCATTTTAAGAAGGCTCGCTGCAAATCGCCGAATTCTTCGCCGACCATTCCAACCAGTAAATAGGTGGATGGCACCAGAGGACTTAATAAATGAACGGGCAGGCCTAAAAGCGAGGCTCTTCCAATAGCCTCAGGATCAATTCCATAGGCGGAGGCTGCCTTTGAAATTAACGGAAGGACTCCAAAATAAAACGCATCATTGGACATAATGAACGTAAAAGGAGCGCTTAAAATCGCTGTTATAATCGCAAAGTGGGGACCCAAAGCTTCCGGGACGTGGGATATCAATGCATTTGCCATCGCATCAATCATTTTCGTTCCCGATAAAATACCTGTGAAAATTCCGGCTGCAAAAATCATGGACACAACCGATAATGCGTTTCCTGCGTAAGCAGCAATTCGCTCCTTTTGATCTTCTAAACGAGGATAATTTACGATAGCGGCAATCGCAAAACCCGCCATAAACAAAATCGGAGTTGGAAGAATTTCCAGAATTAATCCAATTAATAGAGCAACAGTTAACAAGGCGTTGAACCACAGCAGATGTGGACGTTTATTGGAATCTTCTTCTAAAGCTGCTGCTTGCTCGACTAGAGTGCTTTGATCGATCTCCATAATACCGATTCGTTTTCGTTCTTTTTTTCCAAGCCAATAAGCCATCAATAAAACAAATATTACTCCTCCTATCATAGAAGGGACGATCGGTGTAAAGAGATCAGAAGTTTCCAGATTTAATGCACTCATTGCCCTGGCTGTCGGTCCACCCCAAGGGAGCAGATTCATTACGCCTGATCCGGAAACCGCAATGCCCGCCAAAATAAGCGGCTTCATGCCAATTCGTTTATAAAGCGGCAGCATAGCGGAAATCGTAATCATATAAGTGGTTGTGCCGTCTCCGTCCAGCGAAACAAGAAGTGTCAATACAGCTGTCCCGATGGCGATTTTTAATGGATCGCCTTTTACGACTTTCAGGATTTTGGCAATGATGGGATCAAATACTCCGGCGTCGATCATGAGTCCAAAATAAAGAATGGCGAATAAAATCATAATTCCGGTTGGAGCGACACTTTTAACCCCGTCAAGCGCCATCGTTCCAATGTCTTTTCCAAATCCGCCTATGAGAGCAAAAAGGATCGGGATGATCATCAAGGCGATCATGGCTGAAAGCCGTTTTGTCATAATGAGAAACATAAAGACAATGATCATGAGGAAACCTAGTACAGCAAGCATCTTATCACCTCAAGCAATGTTTTTTATTAAGTATATCAAATAGGGGGAAGTTTAGTAATCGTTTTCAACGAGAAAATTAAAGTGTTTTTAGAATATTTTGTTTTTTATTCGCGATCTCAAAAAAACCGTATTACCACTAGTGCCTCTCATATAAAGCTCAAGTCCTAAATATTATGTAAATCTCTTGATAGACTAACTAGGATGGATGACATGCAGTATGGTTTTAGAAAATCCAGAAAGTTTCTCTAGCAGTCGCCTTCTCCGACAAAATATCATGATAGAAACGTTTGCGACTAATTCTTACTCGGCTCTGGATTCCACGTTCTCCTTGACACGGCGAATAATTTATCCCACTCTCTTAAAATTGGAGACTCCTGATTTTTGATTGAGCGTCTTGATTTTTCGTTCCAGCCATGCAGATGTATATCATCACAATATCTATTTTTTGGGAATTAATCTTATCTTGAAAGGGGAAAAGTATTCGGCAACGATGTAATAGCAACAGCCATTTCAGATCTTTAACATTAAAGGTGATTCGTACCATTTCCACGAAAAAGAAAAAGCAGTCATTTATCCTTCGTGGTTGTCGAATTAAACGTTCATAATGTGGGGAATATCATCTCGTTGAAATTGGGTAATTTCAATCGTTTTGTGACAACTCTTTTATTTACTTTCGCAAACAACTAGGCATTGTTCAAGAAATACATTTCTCCATTGCCTGATCTGATTCAAGTGAATCCCATTGAGAGAGGAATTTCATTCATCGTTTTTCCCTTTTTAGGACCTTTAGTACGAGCTGGAATTTATAATCTGTTGTATATCGTTTTCTCCATAAACCTACTTTAACGCCTCCTCATTTCGTGTCTAGTTTTATGGGGGGACTATTATAAATTGTTTTAACAACATCTTGCCTTTTTTAAGCAACAACAAGACTGTTTTTTTATTTAAATTCGAATTTTCCTGCAATTATATAGACAAATTTTGTTATTAAAACTATTTTTTTGGTATGAAACATAAATTGTTTTTTATCGCAATGTTTGCAAGAAAAACTGAGATAATTTTTCTTGATGAACCATTTACAGCGTTAGACCAAAAATCCCAGGAAATAGCGATAGATTTATTAAAAACATATAGCAAAAATGGGGGAGCGATTTTATTTGTTAGCCACTTGAAAGATTTACAGCGTGAACTAGCAAATAAAATTTATTTAATGTCAAATGGAAAATTAAAGGAGATGTAGCGATGAGGATAATGTATTCTATTATATTTATTGTTTCTTTAATTATAATTGCATACTTTTCTAAGACGAATTATATAAATCAAACGTCAGGAAAAATAATTGTAGCAGTTGCTTTTGGTTTTTTAGTTTCGTCAATTTTAAATATTTTTAAAAAAAGAAAATGATGCGGTTTTCTGAAATCTTTCCCTTTCAGACAAGTTAGTTTAGTATACAATAACATCATCTTCATGAATAAGATTTTTCTGATGTACTGAATGTTAATCGACTACCAAGGTTGTCGATGTTTCTAAACCAAGATGATGTGACCCGACACCAATTGCACGGCGAGGAGATAATGGATTTGGAAAATGAAGTTCCAAACGAGTCTTCCGTGATTAGGTCATCTTTCGGGCAGACACCCCTATTCTTCACCATTTTCATTCGTGCTGGTATTAGAACTTGTTCACTTCGTTGGTATAGTTGAAACAATTCGGTGGTGAACTTCCATCTCTTATTCGTGAAACGCGCCAACTGACATGGATACGGACTGTTTCGATAGACTTTATGTTTATCCGTTTGTTCATAACGGAGGGCACCAGGCTGTTCTTTTGTTTGCGCCTAGAGGATTAATTAGGGATTTATTCCAGCAGATTCCCCCATCCTTCGTCGATAATCCGTGCAAAAGTCTATCTTTTACGGGAATATGATATTGAGCCATTGTTGCATACCACCTTATATTTGGCGGTTATTGTTTATTCTATCAAAGGGAAGCAACATGGCTCTTTTCTTATTTCTCTTTTTACACAATTATACGACTAAACTGGATCTTGTTCTGATTGTTGGGGTGTAATTGTTAGTGGAAATTTACAAAAGGTATCTTAAACAAGTCAATAGCCATCTACTCACACGTGAAAAGAGTTGGGGGCTGACCGTTACAATACTTTCCGAACATCAAACAATTCACTGACAATAAATCCGGACTGAGGAAAATGCAATCCAAGCTGCCATGCTCCGACTCCTCTTAATCGATACCTAGGGACTAATAAAAGCTTCGCTACGCGTGCTCGGGCATCTTCATACCAGACAATATGCCTTCTCCCATTTTCATCGCGGAACGTAAAATGGGGCTGTTGGTATTCATTTGAATACTGGATGGGCACTTGGTGAGAAGAGGCTAGTTGTATGGCCATGTCAACCGAAACAGCACGGGCGCTTTGGACGCTTCCGTTTGACATAGTCCATTCATATCCGTAACGCGGAAAACCTAGAATGATTTTGTTTGAAGGCATTTGGTTGATGGCATATTCTATGGTTCTTCGCACTTCTTGAATAGGGGCAACAGGTCCTGGAGGAGAATCAGGAGTATGCCAATCGTAAGCCATGATAAACGTGAAATCAACAACTGATCCAATCCCTCCGTAGTCGTATCCTCTCAACCAAGGAATTTGATCGTCCGTTTTTGCTGGAAGGGCGACAGAAAGATAATAACGGCCGCGATCTTTCAAACGTTGATTTAAAATCCGAAGAAATCCTGTAAATAAGTCTCTTTCTGTTTCAGCCACTCTTTCAAAGTCGATGGTCACCCCTGAATAATTTTTTTGTGTTACAAGCGTGACAATTTCATTCACAACCCTGTTTCGGATCTGCGGGTTTGACAATACTTGGCGGATCAATGCTGAGCTGAATCCTTCTGAAGTTAAATTCGTAATGGTGGCAAGCGGGGCTACCCGAAACGAGCGAGATGTTTGAATGGTATAACGATCATTTAAGGTGCTTAAAGCGACTACGGGCAAAATGTGATATTCAAACATGGCAAAATACGTACTGATGGGAGAAAAAGACCTGATCAGCTGTTCATCTTCCGTAGGTGTACCAGGATAAATAAAACTTAAATCTTCAGTTGAATATTTGGGGTGCGATGGTAAATAGAGGCGCATTCCCGGATAAATGACATCGGAAGTTAATCGATTGGCAGCTCGGATCGTTTGAACAGATAAAAATGCTTTTTGAGCGATGGTATAGAGAGAATCTCCCGGTTGAACAATGTAGGTGGAACTTGGAACAACTATATCTTGGCCGGGGACTAAACCTCCCGGATATACCCCGTTTATTTCTTGCAGCCTTTGAAAAGAAACCCCGTAATTTTGAGAAATCGAATAAAGTGAATCTCCGGGCTTCACGACATGGATAAAAAACATGGCCTCTTCTCCTTTCATTGTATAAATATGTTCAGAAAGAAAAAACATGTAATGATTTTGGCAAAAGCAATGATTCTTCTTGTATTGTCAAATGAATGCGAATTCAAGGAGAGCGGTATGACAAACATGATTTTTTAGAGACTTTTTAATCTCATGTCTTCGTGTTTACGTTCATGGAAGGCTAACATGTTGAAGAGTTTTACGTACAATCTTTCTTTAGTTTGCTGAAGCAATTTAGGCGAATCCAAACCAATGACTTTATAGGAGAGATCTTTTGTTTATGGAAATTTAGTCATATTTTTACTGTTTTTATATATTTTTTACATAATAGATATTTGAATTTTACAAATCGTCTTTAATCTATTAATAGATTTTCTTTCGTGAAAAAGATCGAAAGTTTTACTTGATTTTATTTCATGCAACAGTTGGATTTAAAAGGTTCACTACTGATATTCAGCGCCGGGAAGGAAACGAATGATATGCGGCAAGCATGCGGCCTTGCCATAAAGCAAACCGATATCATGCTTGTCCGACAGTGGCTATTATCGGTTTTCAACAAGATTTCACTGCTGTAGAAATATGTCTTTTGCTGCAATTTTTAACAAGGTAGTTGCTTGACCTTTAAAGATATGGAACATGACGTTGACAACAGCTACGAACGCTCCAGCCATTGCGAAAGAAGAGAGGACAAAAAATCGTTTCATTCCCAGTGCGTTCATCCATTCAAAATGAAAGGCTGGCACATAAAGTTCCAGCCTCTTCTAATGTTTTGGCAAGATCGCTTTCGTTTTAGATGCCGCTTTTTCTTTCTACTGTGGTGATGAAATAGGGGGTTATAAAGGGCTGCTTTCATTATAATGTGGAAGCGAGTATGTTGGATTTTCCGTTTTTCTACTATTATATATGTCATGATTTGAATTTCCTGTTGTGATAAGATTTTTGGATGAGAATAGGTATTTTAGCCCCGTCCGATTATCGAAGCAAAAAAGGAAGGTTAGTTATTTTGTCCTAATGGTCATATCGATGAAATGCCTAGTGTCATTGGTGCTGCTTCATAGCACAAACGTTAGCTTATTCAAAAATGATGTTGAAAAAAATCAAAACAAAAAATCTTGGCAGCAGATGTCGAAACGTCTGTTTACAGCCGACATTTAGATCACTAAGTGGATTCGTGGCTATTTTTTTCTAATCCGCATTTTTGTAGGGGAATCGATTAGGTGATTTTTAGAGTTGAATGACAAGAAAAATTCGTCTTGAATAACTATCCTCCCGTTAGTGGCGTTCACGCAGCAAACTAAAGCCAGAGACAAAGGTTCTGTTCTAAGACCGAAACAAATTTTTTTTGTATTTATGAGGGATGGCGAAAGGGATAATCTCGCACAGGTATCAGGTTTTGATCATTTATTCTTGATTTCTTGCTAAAGATGGACGAACAGCACGGTAGACACGGTATCCTAAAATGTTTTGATACAAACGGGAAAGATTCATATGTTCATGAAGCAATTCTTCCACTTGGGGATCCACAGGGTCTGAGATTTGATACTCCGGGTAGTCATCTTTTTCTGGAGAGTTTTTTTGAAGTTCCGATTGAACGGTGTTGGAAAAGATAACGGCAGCTTCGGCAAATCCGGAACGATGCAAGTGTTGGATCCATTCGGTCTCTAAAAATACGTTGGAAATTCCGTAAACTCTTTTCATGTCCTTCAATTCCAACGGCTGGAAAGGTTTTTCTGCTGTCATTTCAATCATCAATAAAACTCCGCCTGGTTTTAACACTCTACAGTATTCTTTTAGAGAATCTGCAATGTTTGTAAAAGCCGTAACGGATTCGGAAAGCACAAAATCAAAGGAGGCATCTGAAAAAGGAAGGCTTTCTACGTTCCCTTGAATCGCATGAACGGGAAGTCGTTCATCGGAAAACCTTTGTTTGGCTTTTTGAATCATTGTCGGATGATTGTCTAAAGCCGTGACCGAACATCGAAAAGATTTCGAAAGAAAGGCGGCCGTTTGGCCCGTCCCGCAGCCAGCGTCCAAAATTTTTGACCTCCGGCTGATGTTCTCCTTCTTCAGAATCTTTCTCGTTAACGAAAGCCCCCCCGGATGAGCACCGCCAATTCCATAAGCGGCAAGAGCGTCTTGATATGTTGGTTTCACTATTTTCACCCCGTTAGCGCAAAATATATCATCATGCTATGAAGAACAGCCGCTTAGAGTGATACGTTTTGCGGATGATCATTTAAAAGGGCCGTAACATTGGTTTGCAGTTTTCAGCCATAACGTCCGCTGTATGGCTGAATTTCGAAAAGGAAAAATTATCTAAAGGTTTTTGTTTGCATAATGACTGTAAACGTTGTATAAATGAGATTAAAAGAAGTAATTACATACAATGCTTCCTATTTGTAAAATTGCAAGTACAGTTTGTAAATTTTGTCTAAAAATATATTTTCAATTTCTTAAACAATGTATTATAATGGTCATTAGAGTTTTAATCCGAAGGAGTGAAACAAAGTTGAATATGGAAAAGATAGGAAAAAGAGGGTTGTTTAATATGAAACTCTCGTTTTTCTTTTTAGCTGTGATTTTGTTCTGGATTAAGACGTATATTGCTTACAAAGTAGAATTCAACCTTGGCATTAACAATAAAATACAAGAATTTTTGCTTTTTATAAACCCCATTAGCTCCGCTATCTTGTTTCTTGCCTTTGGATTGTTTTTTAAAGGGAAAGGAAGAAATATTGCGATTATAGTTATCAATTTTCTTCTTTCCTTTTTACTGTATGCAAACATTGTCTATTACCGGTTTTTCAATGACTTTATTACAGTGCCGGTTTTGACGCAGGCAAAAACGAATAGCATCGGAAATTTGGGAGACAGCGCATTTGCGTTGATGAAGCCGTATGATGTTCTTTATTTCTTGGACATTATCATTTTGATTTTACTGGTTGTCTTCAAAGTGGTAAAACCACAAGGGAAAATTGGATGGCGCCCGGTTGTTGGTGTTTTTATGTCCGGTTTTATCATCTTTATGGTCAACTTGGGACTGGCGGAATCAGATCGTCCTGAGCTTCTGCAGCGTACGTTTGACCGCAACTATATTGTGAAATACTTAGGTATGTACAACTACGCTGTGTATGACATGATTCAAAACGTCCGTTCTTCTGCACAAAGAGCACTGGCGGACAGCTCGGATATTGCGGATATTGAGAATTACGTAAAATCCAATTATGCAGAGCCGAACCCGCAATATTTCGGTAAAGCAAAAGGAAAGAATGTCATTTTCGTTTCTCTGGAATCGTTCCAGAACTTTATGATTGACTATAAATTAAATGGACGAGAAGTAACACCGTTTTTAAATTCGTTGGCTCACGACAACAATACATTTTATTTTGATAATTTCTTCCATCAAACTGGACAAGGGAAAACGTCTGATGCAGAATTTATGATGGAAAACTCGCTGTTCCCGTTACCTCAAGGGTCAGTTTTCACGAATAAAGCTTTGAATACGTACCAAGCCACTCCGGCCATTTTAAAAACGCATGGGTACACTTCCGCGGCATTCCATGGCAATACAAAGACGTTCTGGAACCGCGATGAAATGTATAAATCGTTAGGGTACGATTATTTCTTTGACTCTGCCTATTATGATATGAATGATAAAGACGTGCTGAACTATGGTTTGAAAGATAAGCCGTTCTTTAGAGAGTCCATGCCTCTGTTAAAGAGCTTGAAACAACCGTTTTATGCGAAATTCATCACGCTTTCGAACCATTTTCCGTTCCCGTTGGATGAGGGGGATACGGATTTTCCAGCAGGAGATTTTGGAGACTCGATTGTCAACCATTATTTCCAAACAGCTCATTACATGGATGAAGCGTTAAAGCAATTCTTTGACGATCTGAAGAAATCGGGTCTTTACGATAATTCCATCATTGTGTTGTATGGTGACCATTACGGAATTTCCGAAAACCATAACGATGCAATGGCTAAAGTAATGGGTAAAGAAATTACTCCTTTCGAAAATGCCCAATTGCAACGTGTGCCATTGTTCATTCACGTGCCGGGTGTTAAAGGTGGAGTAATGCATGAATATGCCGGTGATGTTGACGTTCGTCCAACGATTCTTCATTTGTTGGGAATTGATACGAAAGATTACATCGAGTTTGGAACGGACTTGCTTTCTAAACAACATCGCCAAATCGTTCCGTTCCGAAACGGCGACTTTGTAACACCTCAATATACGTATGTAAGCGGAAAATGCTACAGCAATGCTACTGGAAAACAAGTGCCAAACAAAAATGCATGTTCGCGTCCAAACAAACAAGTAAAAGCTATGCTGGATTTTTCCGACCGAGTAGTATACGGAGACTTGCTGCGTTTCCACCATCCAAAAGGATTTAAACCCGTAAATCGTGCAGATTATGATTACTCTGTCAAAAAAACAGAACAAAATATAAAAGAAAATAAATAAATAAAGGATTAAAACTTTCATCAGATGAGAAATCACCTTGCTGATGATGTGTTGAATATGTCTCCCTCCCTTGCAACAATTCAAGTTGTTAAGGGAGGGAGATTTTGTTTTTCTGTATCCGTGATCATAATCATCTATAGGAATCGGCTTTTGTTTCATTTATTTTGTGAAGCAGAATGAAACAAAAGCCATTTTTTTGACTCTGTACTGAATGAAGTAAAGGTCCTTTAAGTTTTATGTGATTGAAATATCCAACTCGATTTTTAATATCTTTGACTTGCGAAAAGGAGGAGGGGAAGAGATGATGTAAATTATTTTGTGTAAGCAAATTTTTCTACTAGAAAAAAAGAAAAAGGCAGGGTATTCTCAGATTTGCGACCAAACAAAACTGAAAGGAGATACCCTACCTTATGAGTAATAGTATACTCAACTCAGATTTCGCAAATCAACTGGAAAATATGATAAAAGATTTTGTTCAAGAAAAGCTTGAATTCATCATGAGAGAAGAAATCAAAAATTTCCTCCAAGTGGAACAGGAACACGTTCAAAACTCAAGAAATGGTTATTATCACCGTACTCTTGATACAAAGTACGGGAAAATAGAAGCTCTTACGGTTCCAAGAGATCGCAACGGGGATTTCCAGACTCAACTGTTTGAGCCTTATCAACGTCAAGACGGCTGGCTGGAACAGGCGATTATTAAAATGTATCAAAGTGGGATGAGCACTCGAGAAATTGGGAAGTTTATCGAAAGAATTCTTGGTTCAACCTACTCTCCTACCACGATTAGTCATATTACAGATGCCGCGTTGGAGGATATTCAAAAATGGCAACAACGTCCATTAAACAAACGGTATTCTGTGTTGTATCTTGATGGGTTTTATATAAAAGTTCGTCGTGATACGTATGCCAAAGAAGTCATTTACGTTGTTCTTGGTGTCAATGAAGAAGGTTATCGTGAAATTCTTGGCTTTTACGTTGGAGGTCAAGAAAGCGCGCATGGCTGGCAAGAGATTCTCCAAGACCTTTATACACGCGGTGCTCATGAAGTCTTACTTGGTGTTTTTGATGGACTCCCAGGTCTTGAAGAAGCCTTTAAAGCCGTCTATCCGAAAGCCGATGTTCAACGATGTGTGGTCCACAAAGTAAGAAATACGTTAAACAAGGTAAGGAAAAAAGACCAATTTGAAGTGGCTGAAGACCTAAAGCTGATCTATCGTTCGATGACAAGAGACGCAGCCATTCAAGCCTTTCATGAGTTTAAAGACAAGTGGTCTAAAAAGTATCCTAGAGAAGTCCAATCTTGGGAACAGGATTTAGATGTCCTCCTAACATTCATGAAATATCCGACCAGTATTCGTAGTGTCATCTACACGACCAATGCTATTGAACGAACGATTAAAGATATACGTAAACGACTCAAAACGATGAACAGCTTAACCAGTATTGAAGCAGCAGAAAAAATCACGTTCTTAACGGTACAGGACTTGAATGAAAAATGGTCCACTAGAAAACTTAAAGGGTTTTCTACGGCATACAAGGCACTTCAAGATATGTTTGAAGAAAGATACTGAAAGACCAAATTTTGTTCATGAAGAACAGAGTCTAGGGAGACTAAGTTGTCTTATATGAGACTGAATATTCAGTCTCATATAAGACAACTAAACACCTCCTCCAAGATTAAAAAAACGTATCTGAGAATACTCTCTTACACAAAATTCTTGACGGTACCGGGGAAGAGTGTGGGTTATTTATGATGGAACGATTAGAGGCATATGAATCTAGGGATCATCAGTTGGTAGGCGGAAGAATATCATGTTTGCGGGCGGAGAAAACGGGGTAACAAAAGCGTATTTGGCAATTAAAAAATGTAGTAAAATGGCAAATAAGTGTATTCATCAAACTAAATACTACTTCAATGATTGACATGGAGCCTCTGCGGTCATGATTTTTGGCAAATGACAGCCTCAAGAAGCTTTGCAGGCACTCGAGAGCCTTATGCCCTCCGCTCCATGTAAGCAGCGGTTATGCAGTATTTTGTGCATGCTCTTAATTGCCAAACGATGCACTTTTTTGGTTATCGACACAACAAAAGCGTTCCCATGCATCCCTAAATAATAAGATCTTTTATAAAAACGATGGATGACTAACGGTTTTGACGGCCTTTATAAGATAGATTCTACCAATCTGTAAAAGGAGGGCTTTTGTTTTTAGATATTCGGTGGGAAGGTTTGCGGACGATCCTAAGCGCCAATCGTCGCCACCCACAGTGGTTTATTGCTTCGCACGCTATCGCTAGTTCAACTGATAAAGTGAAAATGAAAAACTCCCGTCTGGAAACGGGAGTTTAAGATTAAGAATTGATATATTGGTGATCAAACAGCATGGTTCCGTTTTTTAAATAATTGGCATGCCAAGAAAATGCCTTTTCTAAAACATGAGGTGTTTGACCACCTACTTTTAGGGCTTCTTCATAGTATGCAAGCAGTTGTTTTTTATACATTGGATGAGCGCAGTTTTCAATGATCAAGCGTGGACGTTCTTGAGGAGCGAGTCCTCTTAAGTCAGCGTATCCTTGTTCGGTTACGATGATGTCCACATCATGTTCGGTATGATCTACATGGGAGACAAAAGGCACGATACTAGAGATTTTGCCGTCTTTGGCGATGGACTTAGTCACAAAAATAGAAAGACGGGCATTTCTTGCAAAATCACCGGAGCCTCCAATACCGTTCATCATTTTTGTTCCTGTCACGTGTGTCGAGTTGACATTGCCATAAATATCAACTTCCAACGCAGTATTAATAGAAATTAATCCGAGGCGGCGGATAACTTCTGGATGGTTGGAAATTTCTTGTGGCCGCAAAATGAGCTTGTCTTTATAGCGGTCCAAATTTGAAAAAACGGCTTTCATTTTTTCTTCGGACAACGTGATGGAGCAGCCTGAAGCAAAGCGTACTTTACCGCTGTCAATTAGATCAAATACGGCGTCTTGAAGAACTTCAGAATATACTTCCAAATCTTCAAATTCGGAAACTAGCAAGCCGTGCAGCACCGCATTGGCTACGGATCCGATCCCTGATTGAATAGGAGCTAAAGTGTTATCCAGCCGGCCGGCTTTAATTTCTTTTCTGAGGAAATCGATTAAATGATTGGCCATAACAGCCGTCTCTTCATCCGGCGGCACGATGGTTGAAGGAGAATCAGAAGCGTCTGTAATCACAATGCCTTTTACTTTTTCCGGATCAAGAGGAATGCCGATTTGACCAATTCTTGAATCCACTTTTGTCAACGGAATAGGTTCGCGTTTTCCTTGTGGAGCCAGATTATAAACATCATGAAGCCCTTCTAATTCTGCAGGTTGGGCCAAATTAATTTCCACAATAACGGCATCTGCTTTTTCAATAAAAATAGAATTATTTCCAACTGATGTAGTTGGAATGAGAATTCCGTCTTCGGTAATCGCTGTAGCTTCAATAATAGCAAAATCAATTTTGCCTAACACATCATTGCGGACATATTCGGCTACGTGAGAAAGGTGTTGATCTACAAACAGCATTTCTCCTTGATTTATTTTTTTACGCATTACTGGATCTGCTTGGAAAGGAAGGCGTTTATGGATAATGCCTGCTTCGGCCATTAGTTTATCGATATCAAATCCGAGAGAAGCTCCTGTGAAAACGTTTACTTTGAATTTTTCGGTTTTAGCACGATCCACTAAAGCTAGTGGAACAGCTTTTGCATCCCCAGCGCGCGTAAAACCGCTCAACCCCAATGTCATCCCATCTTGAATCCATGAAGCAGCCTCGTGAGCTGGAACAATTCGATCAGCTAATCTAGGATCACGTAAGCGTTCTGCAATACGTTTCTCCACCAAAAATCCCCCCTTTGATTGTTTAAAACATTCTACCAATTTAAGGGGGAAATCTCATTATTTTTTGTATGAAAAGCCTTAATTTTGTTGTAAAGCAGAAAAAAATTTCTCAAAAAAGAATTTTAGATACTTTAATGCTAGATGCATTTTTAAAAAAAGGCTTCCCTTTTGACATCGCAAGAGGGTCATATAAAAGAAAATGGAAAAAATTTTCATTGTTCTTTTAAAAGTTAAGGGATCTGCGAAAAATGCTAGCGTACGTTTGGCTGACAGGAATCTTTACGTTATTTTTCATAATCAGCAAAAAAGTGGAATGGGAATCAGGATGAATTTCTTTAATAAAATGAACATTAATAATATAAGAACGGTGAACTCTAATAAACAAGTTATTTGGCAATAGATATTCGAGTTCCGTTAAATTCAGTTTATGAGTTCCTTCCAATGTTTCCGACTGGACTTTCGTTTTGCGATTTTGCGCTTCTAAATAGACAATTTGCTCATAAGGAATAGGATACCATCTCTCATTAAACTTAATGGTTAAGAAATTCGCAGAAATGGGTGAAGGTTTAGCCGGCAGAATGGTTGTAATCGCTCCAGCAGGACGATCTTTTTCAAAAATAGGGATGCTCATGCCGAAATAAGGAACGCCGAACACTTCTTCATCAATATAGAGAGAAACTTTTTGGCCTGTTGACAGTGCTTTGTAGGCAGCGGTCCCTTGTTTTACGGGGTCCCCGGGCTTTATTTTTAAATCAACTGTTTTACTTGGTTTATAATAAATATATTGTTTGTGGTCGGAAATCGCGATTGAAGTGTTTTTAGGCAAGTATTCAGAAAGAATTCCCATTACAGAAGCGACGGTAAATTTGTCCACTAGGTGTCAACTCCTCCAACTTTGTACTTCTGTATGAACGATGTCGAAATATTAGGTTTTTTCGAAAATCGTAAAACCTTTACCATTTATTATACCAACTTGATTCCGTGCTTAAAAGAACGTTTACATTAAAATTGATCTATTTTTGATATATATGATGGTCTTCCACCGGTTGAAGGTTCAAAAAATTGAAGATGCTCGAAATTTGTCGGATAATAAAGAGTGAAGAAATCAACGAAGAAGCGGTTTCCCAGGGGAACAGGAGATATGAAAACAGCGATATGTATTAGACGGCGTATGGAAGAATGGAATCTCTCGTTGCTTTTATGAGTGGCTGACGCGCCGGCGGAGTAAGCAACTAGACGGAAAGGTGATTAAGATGTCAAAAGCAAAAACGAACGCCATAAGGATGCTGGATACTAAAAAGATTCCCTATAAGGTTTATACGTATGAACCACATGGCGGAAAAATAGACGGTGTTTCGGTAGCGGAAAACCTCGGCAAAGATCCTCATTGTGTGTTTAAAACACTGGTGGTTCAAAGCGGAACAAAGCAGCTGTATGTGTTTGTCATTCCGGTAGCGTCTGAACTGGACTTGAAAAAGGCTGCTAAAGTAGCAGGAGAAAAAAAGGTAGAGATGCTCCCTGTCAACGAGCTGCAAAAGTGGACGGGTTATGTTCGCGGTGGCTGTTCGCCCATCGGCATGAAAAAGCATTACCCCGTTTTTATCGATAAGCAGGCGTTAAACTGTCATGAAATTATAGTAAGCGGAGGAAAAATTGGAGTTCAAATAGAATTGTCACCCGCAGACTTGCAAAAAGTCGTCAACGCCAAAATAGAAGATCTAGTTAAAGGGGCCTGACCCCCTTCACACTTTAATGTGTGAAAGGGGTCAGGCCCCATAAAAATGTTCCGATAAAATGGTCGACTTCGGTGCTTTCATGCAGGCCGCTATGTGTCACTTGTACATTCTGGACGATTTTGTCTTGATAATTGTGGCGAGGGACCATTCTTCGGATAGACAAGGCGCTTGAAATGTTGACTACTTGGTCGCCTTTTCCGGCAATAGCGAGTACTTTGACGTCTGGTGGGAAGTGGTTCGATTTTCTCCATAGGTCTTGTAGAGCTTTAGATCCAGGTTTTAAATCGAGAGCGGCTGGTCCGCTATTCACTTTAAAGTAAGAGGATTGGTCAATCCCCAAAAAAGGGCTGCCAATGGTGACCAATTTTTCTACTTTAGGATAGCGAAGCTGGTTGCCGTGATCCAGGAGAAACTTGGTTGAAATAATTCCCCCCATGGAATGGCCGACAATATTCACATTTTCAATCCCGTATCGTTCTTTTAACAAAAGCATCACTTCAGAAAGCCAATGGGAAGTGTCCTGAAAACTGGCTCGGTTGTTTTCAAAAACGACTTGAATGAACATTCTATGGCTGTCATTTGGGATATGCCCGTTCACGAAAAGATGTCCGTTTTTTGCCACTTTGCAAATCAGCACACGATGACCCCAATGATAGTTATATTCAAAGCGGTTCAGCATTCCGTTAAAAGAGTTGTAAGTTCCTTTATAGCCATGAACAAAAATGGTCGGTGGATCGATATAGGTTTGATTTTGCGAATTGACCGGTTCGGACCGATTCAATAATTGAAAACTGATATAAGCTAATAACAGTAAAAGTGACAATAAAAAAGGTATATTTTTACCGCTTTTACTCATTTTTGACCCTCCAATGCGTGTGCATTGTATCATATCTATATAAAATTGAAAATAAGATGTACATTCGAACATTTCATTTTTGGTATAAAACACCGTCAGGCATTGATCTTTTCAAAATTTATTTTGCCCAGCAGCATTCGATTGGGTCATGTGTTTTTGGTGGCAATAATAGACAGAAGATGGTGAATGAGGGAGTTTTTTTGGAAATGGCGCAAAGAATTCTGTTTTTTGGGTGGATTTTTAAAAGGTGTCTGGGGAGGAGAAAGGCTTTATTGTTTTGATGGCAAAATAAATATAGAAGTGATTTATCGATTAAAAAGGAGATTTGCGTTTTTTGCAAACTTTTCATGTAAGAAACGATGGTCAGACAAACAAACAGATGCGTGATCGTAATGGCTATTCAAATCAAAAGGAAGGATGTTGAAAATTCTTTCGGCCATGGAATGCTTTTTTTTGCTGATAACATGCAATCTTGTTCGTTAACGAAAAATCGCTTCTACTTAATGCATTCCATACAGAGGGAACATCAATTGAACATAAGCTGCTAAATGATGAAGACGCATTTCGGCAAAAAATGTGACAGCCCGATGAAATCTGACTAAATAGAAGGTGAAAATTTGAAATTAATGGATCGATGGATGTCAAGAATACGAGTGGAACAGTGAATGCTGGCTAAACGCTAATAAAGTCGAAAGAAAATTTTGTTGAATTTTTTGAAAAACCCTTTATTTCTATTAAAAATCATATTAAAATATCGATGTTAATGAGGATCAGGCCAGAAAAAACGATCATTACCCAGAAATTTTGAATTATTTCTTAAATGGTGAATACTTGATCAAAACGGGAATGTTGCCATATTTTTAAGGATCGGGTCCCCTTTTTTGTTTTGAGGAACTTTTCATGATTCAAAAGAAATCAAAAAGGGAAAAGAGGTTGGGAAAGGTGAATCCATCGCTTGTTTTGCTGAGGGATGAACAGTTGATGGAAGTATATGAACGAGCTAAAACGGAAAATCTCTCTAAAGATTTTATTCAATTGCTGGAAATGGAAATCGAACGAAGAAAAATTAAAAGTAAAACTGATAAACAATATGAAAAATTAAGGCAGATTATTCATTAATGATTTCACAAAAACGTATGTATAGGGACATACGTTTTTTTTATGTGCGCCTGGCATGTACATGAACTATAGGGTGTAAGTCCCGAACCCCGAAGACAGAAGTAGAGGTTAGCCAAGAGCAAGGGTGTCCGTGGTGACGCGGAATCTGAAGGAAGCTGGAGGCAAAACACCGGTCCGAGGAACACGAACCTCATATAAGGCTAGGTATGATTGAGTGAGTTTGCATAACAAAACAAAGCTCTTTCTGTCGAAGGTCATATCGAGTAAATGAGGCGGATAGATGGTGTGAAAGTGCATGTACTTACCCGGGGAGGTCTGGCGGATATGTGAAGTACTCTTCATAACCTACTTAGTGATAAGTAGCTGAACCGTCAGAAGTCAGCAGAGGTCATAGTATTAGTTGGTCTAGAACAACTAAGAAGGACCGAACAATTAAGAGAGAATAGCCCTTGGTATTCAGTGAGTCATGATGAACACAGAAAACGTAGTACCTCACTTGAGGGAGGAAGCGGTGAATCCCGTGGGAGACCTCTTGGAGGGTGGAGTGACCACTGGCATAAAGAGAACAGCTATTCACGGAAGTTATAAAGACTTGCGTCAATTATCTTAATTGAACCGCCGTATACGGAACCGTACGTACGGTGGTGTGAGAGGACGGGAGTTAATCGCTCCCTCCTACTCGATGGACTGAAGTTTCGACAGCCTTTAAACGGGTGCGGAAAACTGATCTTGTCTTTAAAAAATGGTAAGATAGAAATGAATTGCTGAAAGTGTAATGAGGAAATAGATAAGGGTGAAATGCATGATTAAATGTATTGCTACAGACATGGATGGAACACTGTTAAATAGCCGGCAGATGATTAGCGAGGGTAACCGTACAGCCATCAAAAAAGCCCAAGAAAAGGGAATAGAAGTCGTGATTGCCACAGGGCGTTCGTACGATGAAGCCCAAACAGTATTAGCGGAAGCTGGCTTACAGTGCCCAATTATTTGTGTGAATGGAGCGGAAGTGAGAACAAAAGAAGGCGAAATCATTCATACAAATGAATTATCGGCCAAACAATCCCTCGATATTTATGAAATTCTTTATCATTCGGATACTTATTACGAAGTGTTTACTAACAAAGGGATATATACGGATCATTATGAAAAAGGCGTTCAGACGTTAATGAACATCTTTCAAACGGCAAATCCAGATATGCCGGAGGATCAAATTTATGAAATGGCCAAAAACCGATACTCCAAAGGACATATTCAGATTGTAGAAAACTATGAACACGTTATCGAAAGCAATGATCAGCTTGTTTATAAATTCCTTGTTGTTTCAAAAAATCCTAGTGAATTGATGAGGGTCAAAGAGAAATTAGAAGCGCTTCCGGAAATTTCGGTAAGTTCATCTGGAAGCGAGAATTTGGAAGTGACGCATAATAAAGCTCAAAAAGGAATCGCATTGACGTGGTTTACTGAAAGAATGGGCATATCTATGCAAGAAACAATGGCGATCGGCGATAACTTGAACGATCTCTCTATGTTTGAGAGAGTGGGGCGCTCTGTTGCGATGGGAAATGGCCATCCGGATATCAAAAAAATTTGCAGCCATGAGACAGCGGTGAATGACGAAGATGGGGTTGGAAAAGCAATACTGGAAGTTCTTTAAAAGTTCCCAAGACCGAATGATACGAATAAATTCAATAGAGACAATAAGCTATCCAAAAACAGCTTATCGAACTTACCGTCAGTAGGGAATGTAAATTCTTAGCTGGTGGTAAGTTTTCTTTTATCATCAGTGGCATTGGCTAAGATGATGTTATGTTTATTTTCGCGCTTGATTCAAAGGTGAGCTATCATAAAAATCATCATTTTAAGAAAATTTGTTCATCTATTTGACCGAAAATGTGTTAGAATTATTTTTAAAATTCAAATATTAAGAAGGGGCGTTATGATGAGCAAAGCTTTGACAAAAATCAGTGTGGAAGACATCGTAGTAGCCAATCAAATGCTGAAGGATGTAGTGGAAAAAACACCTCTACAAAAAAATGAACGATTATCCGAACGTTATCAATGCAATATTTATATAAAAAGGGAAGATTTGCAAATCGTCCGTTCTTTCAAAATACGCGGTGCCTACCACTTCATCCAGAGCTTGACAGAAGAAGAAAGGAAAAAAGGAGTCGTATGCGCCAGTGCCGGCAATCACGCTCAAGGAGTGGCTTATTCGTGCAAAAATTTGGGAATCTACGGAAAAATTTTTATGCCGACGACGACTCCACGGCAAAAGATTTCCCAAGTTCAATTATTTGGCGGCTCTTATGTAGAAGTGATTTTAACAGGAGATACATTTGATGATTCATATATGAAAGCAAGAGAATGTTGTGCTAAAGAAGATATGATATTTGTGCATCCGTTTGATGATTCTCGCATTATTGCGGGACAAGGAACGGTTGGGGTAGAGATTATGAATGACAGTGCTGAACCGGTGGATTTTGTTTTCGCTGCAATAGGTGGGGGAGGATTAGTTTCCGGCGTCGGCTCTTATATAAAGAGCATCAGCCCGGAAACAAAAATTATTGGCGTTGAACCGGAGGGGGCGCCAAGTATGAAAAAATCATTGGAAAACGGAAAAGTGATGAACTTAGAAAATATTGATCCGTTTATTGACGGTGCCGCGGTCAAGCAAGTAGGAGATTTAACAATGGAAATTTGCAAAGAAGTTGTGGACGACATCGTGGTGGTGCCGGAAGGAAAAGTTTGTACGACGATTTTGAATTTATACAATGAAAATGCGATTGTGGCCGAACCTGCAGGGGCTCTTCCTATCGCCGCTTTGGATTTTTACAAAGATCAAATAAAAGGAAAAAATGTTGTCTGCGTTTTAAGCGGAGGAAACAATGATATCTCGCGAATGCAGGAAATCAAAGAGCGGTCTCTTATTTATGAAGGATTAAAGCATTATTTTATCGTCAATTTCCCGCAGCGCGCTGGTGCATTAAGGGAATTTATGTCTGATGTGCTAGGCGAGCATGATGATATTACAAGATTCGAATACACGAAAAAGAATAGCCGTGATGAAGGACCGGTGCTTGTAGGCATTGAATTGAAAAAACGGGAAGACTATTACCCGCTGATTGAGCGTATGAATCGCAAAGGCTTCCCGTATATGGAAATTAACAATGACCCGCTTTTATTTAATTTTTTAATTTAACTTCCCTCCGAAAGAAGTCTCCTACTTCTAAATGTGAAGGCGCTGAAGCACCAGTGAAAGTGGAGATGAATTTCGGTTAGGCGTAGCCTAAAGTTGTCTCTTTTTTGTACTACGATATAATCAGTATTTATATAAATGAAAGACTGTTATATCAACGGAATTAGATAATAATAATCATTCGGTATTCCTTTTGTATTATCATCTTGTTCTGGTCGTAAAATATCGCAGACAAGTGATTGATGACCCCATATCTGACTATGCAAAAGATATGTTTATTCGACTTGGTGAACATTACAATATTTCCTTGGGCGAATGGAATCACGATCTTGACCATGTGCATATTTTGTTCAAAGCACATCCGAATAGTGAACTATCAAAGTTCATCAATGCCTATAAAAGTGCAAGTTCTAAGACTTATCAAAAAGCATTTTCCACAAGTGAAAAGAAAACTTTGGAAAGAGTATTTTTGGTCAAGAAGCTTTTGCTTACTTACAACAGGTGGTGCGCCCATTGAAGTGATAAAGCAGTATATAGAAAATCAAGGGAGGAAGTGAGGTGATTTGATATGGCAAACAAAGCATATAAATTTCGTCTGTACCCAACACAAGAACAAGAGCGACTTCTTACAAAAACCTTCGGTTGCGTTCGTTTCGTCTACAACAAAATGTTGGCTGAACGAATGGAAACATATGAACCATTCAAGGACGACAAAGAAGTCTTGAAAAAGCAAAAAAAATTCCCGACTCCTGCAAAGTACAAAAAGGAATTTCCATGGCTCAAAGAAGTAGACAGCCTTGCGTTGGCAAACGCTCAACTGAATTTGCAGAAGGCATACCAAAACTTCTTCTCTGGTCGTGCTGAATTTCCGAAGTTCAAAAGCCGAAAGGCGAGACAGTCCTACACAACCAACGTGGTCAACGGAAACATTATGCTTTTGGATGGTTATATCAAATTACCGAAACTGAAACTTGTAAAAATCAAACAACATCAAGAAATTCCGTCACATCATATCATCAAGTCTTGTACGGTTTCTCGAACAAAAACAGGAAAATACTATGTTTCTATTCTCACTGAATGCGAACATCAACCTGTACAAAAAGAAGTACAAGCTGTGGTTGGCTTAGATTTTTCCATGAACGGTTTATTTGTCGATAGTGAAGAAGGTAAGACAGCCAATTACCCTCGTTTCTATCGCCAAGCCTTGGGAAAATTAGCGAAAGAACAGCGTGTTCTATCACGCAGAAAGAAAGGTTCTAATCGTTGGCACAAGCAACGACTAAAAGTGGCGAAGCTACATGAAAGAATTGCGAATCAACGAAAAGACTTTCTACATAAGGAATCGCACAAATTAGCGAAACTATATGATTGCGTGGTTATCGAAGACCTCAACATGAAGGGAATGTCCCAAGCACTCAATTTCGGCAAAAGCGTTGCTGATCATGCATGGGGCATGTTTACGAAATTTCTCCAATACAAGTTAGAAGAGCAAGGGAAAAAGCTTATCAAAATAGATAAGTGGTTTCCATCATCCAAAACTTGTTCATGTTGCGGTCAAGTAAAGGAGTCTCTATCTCTTTCTGAGCGCATATTCCATTGTGATTGTGGTTTTGTAGCAGATAGAGATTGGAATGCTTCTATCAATATCAAGCGTGAAGGATTGCGACTGTTGGCATTAACATCATCATAAATAGAGCATGGAACAGGCTCGATAGCTAAGTAAATTTCGTACCGTTAGGTGCGATTACCTTAGAAGCCTCCACCTCTAAGCGAAGCGTAGGTAGCGGGTAGTTCACTATCTTCATCCAGCTCATGGCGCCTCATTAAGGGATGATGATCAAAGTCAAAGAGAAGACGCTCCAAAGAGTTTACATAGGATCGGTTCTTTCCTGTTTTGATGCAGGCGATGAGTGGATAAGAAAAATAATAAAAGCCAGTACCAACGTGAAAGAAGTGGGCTGGCTTTTTTGTGTAGAATTGGTTTGATAGGTATTGGTTGCGATCGAACTCTTTCTTGCGATCATTGCCTTTTTAAAATAAAACAATCGCTTAGAGATGAAAGGCAAAGTGCTGCTCTTTGACGAGCGTTTATGACAAAGATAGGATCAATCTACTTCGTCACGATCCCATTGATAGCTCCATAAACGTTCTGTTGTTAACCGTTCGCTGATCGGATTGTTTTGAGCTATGCTTTCCTCCAATCCCTTCAGCATCCAAGCGGTTTGGGAGATATGCGCTTTTAAAGCAGCGATCTTGATATCCTGTACTTCACGAATATCGTTTACAATATCGGGTTCACCTAGATTTCTTTCGCAGTCTTTGGAAAAGGCTGTGCAGTATAGCTTCGGCCGTTTTTCCACTGGAATTCGGCGCACCGCTCTTACAACCGCACGTCCGGTAGCTTCATGGTCCGGGTGGACGGAGTAGCCGGGATAAAAAGTAATGATCAACGATGGATTCAGTTCTTCGATTAAATCAGTCACCAGTTTGACCATTTTTTCGTCATCTTCAAATTCCACCGTTTTATCGCGAAGCCCCATCATTCGCAAATCTTGAATGCCGATCACTTCAGCTGCTTTCTCGAGTTCCTTTTTACGGACTTTGGGCAATGTTTCTCGAGTAGCAAACGGCGGATTGCCTAAATTTCTTCCCATTTCGCCCAATGTCAGACACGCATAGGTGATAGGAACGTTGTTTTTCGCATAAATGGCAAGTGTTCCTGAAACCCCCAGTGCTTCATCATCCGGATGTGGATAAATAACCAGCACATGACGCTCTTTTTCGATTTTGTTCATGTTCTAAAATCGCTCCTTTCCTTAGTCGAACGGTGTGTGGCTGATTTCCAAAGCAGCCGCTAATTTTCCGTCATGGCCATGCCCCGAAAGAAGCAGTCGTCCTTGGTCATCCAGTTCAAAATGGGTGAGGCCTTCTACGTAAATCCATCCGAGATCCAACTTCAAACCGATCCGATATGGACCTGTTCCTGCGATTTTGCCATGTTCATAGTTTACTTTGGCATTCCGGATAAAACAACCGGCCGAAAAAAAGCCTTCGTTAAAATGAGAAGCATAAGCGCCGTTCGTCGTTTCCACATGGATATACACATCTTTGCCGGCGAATTGATTGATATATTCTTGGACCTTGTCAGCGAGAATCGGCTCCATTTTCTTCACCTCTATACAAAAATATATAGATTCATTGTACTAGAAAACAGATAGAATTGCGAAAAGAGTTGGGCAATGAAAGACTCTCTGCAAAATGTTCGTAACGGTCGATTGTCCCCTTCTAAATTTCTTTTCTTTCACACTAATTGTTTGAACTTCTTTTCAAACGGTGCTTACTATAGAAGCGTTGCTGACGAGTGAACAGAGTCCGAAATTCGGCGGCTGACCGC
Organism: Bacillus sp. FSL W8-0223; assembly: GCF_038006805.1. Classification (NCBI taxonomy): domain Bacteria; kingdom Bacillati; phylum Bacillota; class Bacilli; order Caryophanales; family Bacillaceae; genus Bacillus; species Bacillus sp. FSL W8-0223. The sequence continues at coordinate 3,521,276 of NZ_JBBOVX010000001.1, read as the reverse complement.
AAAGGCTTCCGCTTACACAAGTTCTGATCGTTTCCATATGCCGCTGTGGGAGAAAATACTTTTGGACGTTTTGACGCTGTCGGAAAAATAAAGCGTTTTCTGTCGTGTGAGTAAAATGTTTGTGGGAGAAATTCTTAGAATTCCCCGATGAGGGGGTTGGGAACGTAGGTTCGCAATCCCCTCATCGGGGCCACCAAGCAAAGCGCGGTAGGATCCCAAGCAGGAAACATGAAAAAAGGACTCTCTCCCTGGTAAGATGATCATTGTTCACACCATCAAACAGGAGGAGAGAGTCCCATGAATATTCAACAACATCTTACCACAAATTCGTTGACATGGAAAGAGATCGAACTTGATTTGTTTCGAGCCTTGCAAAACGCCTTCACCGAGCTGTTTACGGCTCTGTTGGAGGACATCGACCGACAATTGGCGGAAACCCGGGACAAGCGCCGGTACCACTTGAAAGACAAACGACGCACCACGATTCAAACCTTGTTTGGCGAAGTTACCTTTGAGCGAAACTACTATTTAGACCGAGAACAAAACCGTTACACGTTTTTGCTTGATTCCTTTTTAGCGTTTGATGGATCGCAGTCAATCAGCCCTTGTCTAGAAGAAACGGCGATGGGATTGGCTGTGGAGTGCTCTTCCTATCGCAAAGCGGCTCATACGCTTGCCCAGATGGTCGGGTATCCGGTGATGAGCCATGAGACGATCCGCCAGTTGGTGCTCGAGGCTGAAGTTCCGCTGCACTGCCCGGTTGACCAGCGATATGGACGGGTGCTGTTTGTGGAGGCCGATGGACTGTTTGTCTCTCTCCAAGGGAAGGGAAAACGGGCCAAGGAAGACAAAATCCTGACCGTTCACGAAGGATGGAAGCGCAACGGCTCACGGATCGAATTCGTGAATCAGCGCCATTACGTCCATGAAGGCAAGGGGGAGGTGTGGGAAGGCTTCGAGGAATTTTTGATGAACGAATATGCCTATGATCCGTGTCGGGATCTTCTTGTCATCAACGGGGACGGCGCTCCATGGATTACCGCGTGCCGGGAGTATTTCAAAGGACGGGTCTGCTTCCAATTGGATCGATTCCACGTGGCGCGTGAGTTGCGCCAATGCCTCTCGGGCCATCCACGGTGGCAGGCGATTCGGCAAAAGCTGGCGAAGCAGGATGAAGAGAAGCTGCTTGTGGAACTGAACAGCGCCCTCGGCACGCTGGGGGACGAAGCGAAAGAACAACAGCTGGCTGCCTTGATCCACCGGATCGAATCGATGCCGGGATGCATCCGTGATTACCGGGAATGGCTGAAGGAGCAAGGAGTGGACACAACGGGCATGTATCCGATGGGGAGGGCTGAAAGCGTGATGAGCCAGCTGGCGTATCGGGTGAAATACCGCCGCAGTTGGACAGACAAGGGACTCAGGGCGTTTTTCAAGGCAATGATTGCCCGGATGGATGGGATTCGTCTTTTCGGACATCGTTTAGGAGAAGAATCGTCGCATCCGGCGGAGGAAACGGCATCTACCAAACAGACGATCGTGAACAAGGCGAAACAACGCATCCGCCGTCTTCTTCCAGAGGTAACGCGGAATAACGTGCCATATTTACAGCAATCGTCCGGGACTCCGATCTATCATGCCCTGTCTGAATTCAAGGGATGGTAAAAAAAGGTATACATATTCGTCTGTCATGGCAAGGGATGAGAGTCCGAAAGCGCTTACGGATGAAATTCAAAAAAATGGTTCGCTAACCTATGACTTACATCTATTTTCAGCGAACCAAAAAAATTCCCACAAAGTCTTGACTGACTCTTTTCTGTCAAAAGGTTTGTTCGTTGTTTAACGATATAGTAAAATCAAGGAAAAAGAACAACTGAAAGATGTTCATGTAACTTTTGAACGGATGCAACGCTACATTACACTATTGGGAAGAATGTTTATTTGTCAAAGAGGCAAAAACCATCGGAATAAATTTTAATCTGTGATTTTCATTTTGTGAATCTTCAATGTAAGCAGCGCAATAGAGGGGAACGAGACAAGTGGAAACAACGGTGTTTTTGTTGGCTGGCGGTCAATCGACCAGAATGGGGATGAATAAAGCACTTTTGGAAGTCGATGGGAAAACCATGCTGGAGCGATTAAAGGATGAGTTTCAACCGTTGACTTCTAAAATGGTGTTGCTGACGGGCAGTCATTCTTATTCTATGGATCTTCCCCAGCTGCCAGACGATGCGTCTTTTCGAGGATGCGGGCCGCTTGCAGGAATTTATACGGGTCTTCTTCATTCGGATACGGAGATGAACTTGTTTGTGGCTTGTGATATGCCGTTCGCTTCCAGACGTATCGGGAAATGGATGATAGACGAATTGGCAAAGACCGATCAAGATGCCATTATCCCTATGACGGATGGGATTCTTCATCCTTTATTCGCTGTTTATAAGACATCAGCGAAAGAAGCGGCCAAAATTCAGCTTAAGCGCAAGCAATATCGTTTGAAAGAATTCCTCCGCTTGTTGGATATGAAGATCGTGGCGGAACACGATGTTCCTGATGCTTTAAAAGCAGAATATGCGAATGCTTTTTGGAATATGAATGATCCCGAATCGTTCAAAGTGGTGAAAACGATAATAAAAGGAATGAAAAGAAACGATGTTTAAGATTACAAAACAGCCAATCAAAATGGAAGAGGTAGTCCAGCAGGTGGTCCGGCCTGAAGCAGGTGCGGTTGTGACGTTTTTAGGTACGGTAAGAGAATTGACAAACGGGAAAAAGACCCTTTATTTGCAATATGAAGCCTATGAATCCATGGCAGAAAAGAAATTGAGACAAATTGGAGAGGAAATTGAAAAAAGATGGCCGGGGGCTAAAACGGCGATCGTGCATCGAATCGGCCGGCTGGACATTTCTGATATTGCGGTAGCGATTGCTGTTTCCACTCCGCATCGGAAGGACGCCTATGAGGCAAACCGCTATGCTATTGAAAGAATAAAAGAAATGGTGCCGATTTGGAAAAAAGAGCATTGGGAAGACGGAGAAGAGTGGATTGGAAATCAGCAAGGCACGATTGCTTATTCCGATGGGAAACCACCGCAGGAATCATAATGTCCCTGGTGAAATGGATGAAGTAAACGTGCAAGCAATGCAGGCATGAAGGAAGAAATGGAGGATGTAGGATGATTCGTATTTTATTTTTTGCTCATCTTCGTGAAGAAACGGGGCAATCCGAAGCAGAAATAGAAGGAGCCGGAAAAACGATCAAACAAATAAAAAAAGAAGTGGTGGAACAGTTTCACGCCAGCCGGCTCGATTCTGCTATGACAGCTGTCAATGAAGAATTCGTTCCGGAAGACTACAGAGTAAAAGAGGGAGATGTCGTTGCCTTTATTCCACCTGTTAGCGGGGGATAACAAGCGCCACAGGATGCTATTTTAACGGAAAGAAGGTGCAGCAATGGAACGGTATTCCCGGCAAATACTGTTTGAACCAATTGGGAGAGAAGGACAGAAGAAGCTTTCCCAAAAGCATGTTTTGATCGTGGGGACTGGAGCTTTAGGTTCTGCAACAGCCGAAATATTGGCTAGAGCGGGAGTAGGCCGGATGACCGTCATTGATCGCGATTACGTGGAAGAAAGCAACTTGCAACGGCAGCATTTATATAGTGAGGAAGATGCTCGCATGCGCTGGCCAAAAGCGGCCGCGGCAGAAAAAAGGCTTGGAGAGATCAATGGTCTCATTGATGTAAATTCCATTGTCGGCGAGGCAGATGCTGCATTGCTGGAAGAGTTGGCGCAGGAAGTCGATCTCATATTGGACGGTACGGATAACTTTGAAACTCGTTTTTTAATCAATGACATTTCCCAAAAATATCGAATTCCTTGGATTTTTGGAGCTTGTGTGGGAAGTTTTGGAATGACTTATACGATTGTTCCCGGAAAAACTCCCTGTCTTCAATGCTTATTAAAGCAAATGCCGATGCAAGGATTGACTTGCGACACGGTGGGAGTGATCGGACCGGCTGTTCAAATGGTGGCTGCTTATCAGTCGGCGGAAGCGTTGAAGATTTTAACCGACCATCAAGAAGATTTGCGTCCGTCTTTTGTAAGCTTTGATCTTTGGAAAAACGATCATTTGGAAATCAAAGCGGGGGCATTAAAGGATGAAAGCTGCTTATCTTGCGGGGCACAGCCTGCTTATCCTTTCTTGTCGCGGGAAGCACGCACAAAAACAACTGTTCTTTGCGGAAGGGACACAGTGCAGGTAAGGCCGGGGAAAAAACGAGACATGGAGCTATCTGCACTCGCTCTTCAATGGAGAAGAGCAGGCTGGAATGTAGAGGGGAATCCTTATTTATTATCCATTGAAAAAGAGGATCTTCGCATCGTTTTATTTCAAGATGGCAGAGCTTTGATTCACGGCACGAAAGATGAAGCCACGGCAAAAAAAATCTATCAAACTCTTTTAGGATAGCTGTTAATGAACATAAACAAACGGCGGCCCGTTTCAACATCCGGCCGCTCTTTTACTTTTGTATTTTTCTTAAACGAATGTTTGAAAAATTTTTTGAAATCTTTATTTTTCTGATGATGCGCTTTCTGTTGTGTATACAGCAACTTCGAAAAATTTTTTGATGGCGAAGATAACCGAATCCTTCTTTGCTCGTTGGAAGTAGCGCTTTTCGACAAAAATTGATAAGGTATAGTTGAATCAAGAATAAACATTTCATGGAAAAGGCAAAGGTGGGAACGAATGAAAAAGAAAATTCTATCCAATGACTGGGCTCCGTTATTGGAGGAAGAATTTGAAAAAGAATATTATCTACGCTTGCGTGAATTTTTAAAAAAAGAATATCAAACAAGAATTGTTTATCCGGACATGTATGATATTTTCAATGCCCTTCATTTTACTCCCTACAAGAACGTAAAAGTAGTGCTTTTAGGGCAAGATCCTTATCATGGACCTAATCAGGCCCACGGTTTAAGTTTTTCAGTCAAACCGAATGTTCCAATCCCTCCTTCTTTAAAAAATATTTTTCAAGAATTGCATGATGATCTAGGCTGCTATATTCCTGATAACGGCTGTTTGATCCCTTGGGCGCGCCAAGGCGTTTTGCTGTTAAATACAGTTTTAACGGTTCGCCAAGGAGAAGCCCATTCTCACCGCGGAAAAGGATGGGAGCAATTTACCGATCGGGTGATTTCGCTCATCAATAATCGAGAAAAACCGGCGGTATTTATTTTGTGGGGGCGTCCGGCTCAAAGCAAATTGCCGCTGATTGATCAGACGAAGCATTTTATCATCCGCTCGCCGCATCCTAGTCCATTGTCCGCAAACCGAGGATTTTTTGGCAGCCGTCCGTTTTCAAAAGCAAATCGCTTTTTGCGGGAAATAGGTGAGACAGAAATTGACTGGCAAATTCCCAATCTTTCATAAACCATCTTTCATTCTTTTGACAAATAACAACAAAAGTCGAAATGTTTCACGTGAAACATTTCGACAAAATGCTTGAAGGATTTTTTATCATCCAAACGAATCTATTGTGAATTTCCAGCTTTTCTTGCATGCATGGATATAGAAAGAAGTTTATTTCAGCAGGTTTTTCATTTGCTGAGGGAGAAGAAAACAGCTTTGGAAAATTTCGGCGTTGAAATATTTGGTATCAAGGTTAGGTACTTGTTTGCTGTTAGTATCAATCGGATAGACTTTTGATCCTAGCGTAAAACTCCACATTCCTCCTGGGTAGGTTGGAACAACAGCTTTATAGACACCGGCATAAGGGAATAAATTTTGAATATGATCAAACGTTTGTTTAAGAATCTCCTGATGGAACAAAGGAGATTGACTTTGACATACTATAATGCCGTCTTTTTTTAATACTTTTTCTACGCTTGCATAAAAGTCATGTGTAAATAATGCTTCTGCGGGCCCGACAGGATCGGAGGAGTCAATGATGACCACATCATATTCGTCTTGGCGATTTTTCACGAATTCAATCCCGTCTTCAAAAATAAATTGAACGCGGGGATCGGATAAGTTCCCTGAAACATCCGGTAAATATTGTTTGCAAGATTTCACTACCAGTTCGTCAATTTCCACCATATCGATTTGTTCGATGCCGGGATGTTTGGCTGCCTCTCTTGCTGCGCCGCAGTCGCCGCCTCCGATAATGAGCACTTTTTTAGGATGGGGATGAAGCAGAATAGGAACATGGGTAATCATTTCATTATAAATGTGTCCATCCAAGGAAGTCGTTTGTACAACCCCGTCTAAAACCAGCATTCTTCCGAAATCATACGAATCTACAATCATGACATGTTGATAGGGGGATTGTTCTGAGAAAAGAATCTCTTTTAGTTTATAACTGATTTTCAGCGTATTTCGGTCATTTTCTGTCAGCCATAGGCTCCCGTCTATTTCTTGCAGCCATTCGAGATTAGTGTTCATCATGATCGTCTCCTTTCTTTTTTGATTCCCATACAAATGTAAAAATTAGACCTGTTTTGATAGAATAGATCTATACGACCCATATTGTAGCAAAACAAAGCATACTGTGAAAATACTCGGTTTTCGGGCCTTGTTTTACGGATTATTTGAAAAAGTGGCGACGATTTACAGAAGAATTTTTTCGCTTGAATTACATATTTCAGAACGATCATAATGGAATTATGATGTCCTTTTCATTTTGAAAGCATACCGATAAAGCCAATAGAGGACTTTTAATCCGTGAAACAGAGAAGGGTTTAAAAATGGGCTTAGGGAGGTGGAGATTTTGCAGATCAGCCATTATCAACTTTTAAAGAAAATTGAAGAGGAAACAAAAAAGGCGCGCCAAGAAGAAAATAGCGATGCATTATATCAGCATCTTTATACCATAAAAACTCTGTGTGAAGTTGTGCTCGATTCACAATTGAACCCTGCGGCATTTTTGGAAGAGAACAGCACGCCTGTCAGTCCTGCTGAAGAAAGGGCTTTGCCTTTGCAAGGAAACAAGCTGGAAACGGATGATGGAGCCAACGGAGATTCCATTTTTGATTTTTAACGAATTTTTTGCCGCTGGACCCGGAGATGGAAACACTAAAATGCTTTTTAAGCAGATGGCTGTATAGATAAGTGGCAGCAAAACCTTGAAGGGAGAGGGAACAGGATGAAAATTTTTGTCATAATAGGGGCTATTAATGCACTGCTGGCTGTGGCGTTGGGGGCGTTTGGCGCACATGGACTGGAAGGAAAATTGGAACAAAAGTATATGGATATTTGGAAAACCGGCGTCCAATATCAAATGTTTCATGCACTTGGGCTGTTGATTGTCGCCATTTTAGCGGGAAAATATCCGGCTAGTTCACTTATTTCTTGGTCGGGATGGCTTTTGTTTATTGGAATTGTGCTCTTTTCGGGAAGTTTGTATGTACTCAGTTTGACGAAAATTCATATTTTGGGGGCCATTACTCCTTTAGGCGGGATCTCGTTTTTAATAGGTTGGTTTTTGCTTGTTTTGGCAGCAACCAAGTGGATGTAAAAAGATTGGATTGTCAATACAATCAAATATTAAAAGGAAGAGGCGATCCCATCCGCTTTTGTAGGGGCCTCTTCTTTTTTTGATTGTTTCTGTTTTGTGCTTGTGATATCCGCGAAGCTAGGGATAGAAATCATGCATTTGAATCGTTAAACGAGCAGGATCATCACGCTTAAAACACCCCAATAAAGGGCACGTTATCTTGGCTGGTACGATCCGCCTGGTCCGCCGCCTCCGCCTGCAAACGGATATTCATACTCAATCGGTTCTTCAAATGTAATGTAGTCCACGTATACCATAGGAAGCAAATAGCGTGTGCCTGTTTGCGGATCGCTTATAATAAGATGATCGCGGCCGGCTGCCTCGATAACTCCTTTGAAGATTTTGGCATTCCATTCTCGATTGTTTTCAAATGTCATATATACGGTGACGAGTTTCCCTTTATTCAGCCGTAAAATATTTTCAATATACGATTGCTCTAGGGGAAGCATTCCCGGAATATATTGAGCGACGCTGGTTGGAGTTTGTTGGCTTGGAGCAGCACCTCCTACTTGCTGCTGTTGCTGGCTCGCTCCAGGGTAAAAGGGTACATGAGGATATGGGCTTGGCTGGACCGCTTGAGCCGGATATCCTTGCGGATAAGTATAATACACTTGTTGGTTACCACTTGGTTGTTGCCTCATTCGAGATCCTCCTTATTCTAATATTCATACACCTTGGGCAAGAGGTTTAATAGAAAGTAAAAGGAATAGACCTGCCTGGTTCTATTCAGGAAACTGTTCATGAAACAACCACTTTTTAGTTGACGGGTGAAATGGTTCTTTTGCCAACCATTTTCTATTTCTGGCTCTTCTGATATGTCTTCGGAGGTTGGAAGCATGGCGCTGCCAATAGGTCTTATCAGTTGCAAACAGGAAAGCAATGGCATTGGAACATCCATCTTTTATGGATTATAGGCTTACCTTTCCTATAAAACAGACAGAAAAAGCACCATCTTCGCTATAGGCAGTTTTTCTGTATTTCACCTCACTTTTTGAAGAGCGTCTTTATGTTTTTTAATGAAATAGCCCATTTTCATACTTATGCAAGCATCTTCAAAAAATGAACAGCTTTCTTAATGAATTGTACAAATTTTGCGACAAAGTTTTTTAGGGGGAAAGAATACAGGTTTTCATAAACGGAGAGAAAGAAAAAGGTCCTTAAGAGTTTGGCTCTTAAGGACCTATCTCGATTTATTCATTGATATGAAAAAATTGAGGAAGTTTTTCTTTTTCCAACAACGGACCGACGAAGAATGAACCGAATTCGCCGTAGCGGGCGCTTACTTCATCAAAACGCATTTCATAGACCAATTTTTTAAATTGGAGAACATCGTCGGCAAATAAGGTAACTCCCCATTCGTAATCGTCAAAACCGACCGAACCGGAAATAATTTGTTTGACTTTGCCGGCATATTTACGTCCGATTAATCCGTGGCTTCTCATCAATTCACGGCGTTCTTCCATTGGAAGCATATACCAGTTGTCGTTTCCTTGCCGGCGTTTGTCCATTGGATAAAAGCAAATGTATTTCGATTTTGGCAGAATGGGATAAAGCCGAGAACGCACATATGGATTTTCATATGGATCTTCATCGGAATCAGAAGGGAGATAGTTGCTTAGTTCCACGACGGATACATATGAGTAGCTCGGGATCGTAAACTCCGCGATTGTTAGTTTATTAAATTCATTTTCCAGCTCGTTCAATTCTTCCATTGTTGGGCGCAATGTCATAAGCATTATATCGGCTTTTTGCCCCACGATGGAGTAGAGCGCATGGCTGCCTTTTTGTTCAGCTTGTGTTTTTTCTAATTTTTCTAAGAAACGGTTAAGTTCAGCCAGAGCTAATTGACGTTCTTCGCTGGAAAGAGTTTTCCACAGGGCCCAATCGATGGTTCGAAAATCATGAAGGACGTACCAGCCGTCCAGTGTTTGCGCAGCTTCACTCAACGATATCAACTCCTATTCAAAATGCTTCAACTTTCTCTTTTTTTAATATACCATAGTTTGTCCCTATTCATCTGAAAAGAAACCTGTGCAGTTGTGGCTAATTCTTGAAGCTTCATTTAGAAAGTGGGATTACAATGAGAGAAACCGAAAATTTCCTAGAAGTGGACCTTTATTTTAGGCAGGCGAACAATCGCATTCTATTCTTTCCATCCGTGAAATAGCGGTGATATAATAGGATCACGAAACGATGACTGAAGGAGAATTTTTTGATGAGTAATGCTTTGGCTCTATTACAACAGAAAGCGTGGAGGATTATCGACCAATCGAGTTTAGGGCCGATGTTTGACGCTTTGCAATCGTTCGCGGCTGATGATACGCTTTGCACTTCCGTTGGAGCAGGTGCTTCCCCTGCGACTGCAAGAGCGTGGGTTCACCATCAGACGGTAGTTCTTGGCACCCAAGATACGAAACTTCCTTTTCTTCAAGATGGTTTAAGAGTCTTAGAAAATGCGGGCTACCGCTATATTGTCCGAAACTCGGGCGGACTGGCTGTATTGCTTGATGAAGGAGTTTTAAATCTTTCTTTAATATTTCCGGATACGGAAAAAGGCATCGATATTGATAGAGGGTATGATGCCGTGTGGAAGCTGGTTCAATTAATGTTTCACGATTATCCTGAAGAAATCGAAGCGAGAGAAATCATAGGTTCTTACTGTCCCGGAAGCTATGATTTGAGCATTCGCGGAAAAAAGTTTGCCGGGATATCGCAAAGACGAATAAAAAATGGCGTTGCCGTCCAAATTTATATAGGCGTCACCGGAAGCGGGGCAGAACGAGCGGAGTTGATTCGAAAATTTTACCAAGCTGGGAAAAAAGACGTTGTAACCAAGTGGGAGTACCCCGAAATTCGGCCGGAAGTGATGGCCTCCCTCGCTGAGTTAATCGACCCAGCTTTATCGATGACGAAAGTGATGACCCGATTTTTCACGGCATTAAAAACGGTCAGTGAAACCCTTTATATGAGCCAATTGGAAGGGGAAGAAATAGAGCTCTATCAGTACTACTTAAATCGGGTAACTGAACGCAACGAAAAGCTCTTGGCTGCCTCCTGCTAATGCAAAAAAGATCCGTCCTCAACGCCAAAGCATCGGCGGAGGACAGATCTTTCTATAATCATTCAGCCACTTTTTCTAAATTTCCGTTTCGATCCATTTTAAAAGTAGTCGGAGCGGGTTCCTCGTCTTCAAACAAGACTAGTTTGCGGGCGCGGTTCATAATCTTTATTAAAGTTTCGTAGTCTTCTTGCATAATCATAGAATTTTTTTCTAGTTCTTTCACTTTCTTTTCCAATTCTTCTTTTTCTTGCTTTAAGGTCGCAATTTCCTGCTTCAATCTGGCATTCTCGCTTTTTAAAATATCTGCGTGGTAGTTGGAATGGGTCATGTTTTGCAAGAATGCAATGACTTTTTCCAGCGTGATTTCACCGCTTGGTGCGATAACGGCAGGCAATGCCGCTTCTTGTTCTCCGGTTTTTAGATTATCGTTTGCCACGGGCAGGGACATCGCTTCCACTTCCTCTATGGAAGGCACAGGCGGCTGATAAAGAAGTTTCTTTTTGCCTCCTTGGTCTTTGCCTAACAGCCTTTGCCGCTGTTTTCGCTGCTTTTTCGCAAGCTGAAGAGCTTTTTCATATTGATGGCGGACGACAGCGTTCCAGCGAAAGCCGCAAGCAGCAGACGTCCGGTTTAACTTGTCCCCAACTTCCTCAAAAGCGTTTAATTGAGTGCTTCCTTCTCTTACATGACGCAGTACAGTTTCTGCTAAAAGCAGATCATTTTCTTCAGTCCAGGCATCCTGGCGTGTTTTCATGGTTCTCAACTCCCTTTTGTAAAAATGTTTTTTTCTTATTTACATCTTGGTCAATAACGAATAGTTTTATACATTTGCAAGAAAATATTTTGAGTAATAGTTTGATATGGAATTTTGGACGGCGAAAAAAGGAGAGTAAATGACCGTTTCGGCGACAATCATCACTCTGCGGATTTTGGGAATGAAGGATTAATGGCAAAATTTTTCTTTGTTTTATTGGTGATCAAAAAGAAATCACTCTGCTAAGAAGAAGGCATTCATGAGACCGGGAAGATCAACCTTATCAACCTTCCAAAAGAACGAGGCTATTTCGAGTTCATTAAAAAATTCTGAGCAAGCAAAGCCGTTTTAAGAGAGAATGTATTCGTTCAACTTGGAGAAAGAGAACAAACTAATTTATCATGATTTTTTTACAAAAAATTAAGGATTGCACTTTTTAGCATGAAAGAGTAAGATATATGTAAACGGTTACAGTTTTCGTAGAGGTGAAACCAATTGGTGACGATTAGAGACGTTGCGAGAGAGGCGGGGGTCTCTGTAGCAACGGTTTCCCGTGTTTTAAACAAGAGCGGATATGTACAGGAGGATACGAAAAAATTAGTTCTGGAAGTCATTCAAAAGCTTAACTACAAGCCGAATGAAGTGGCTAGATCTTTATACAAGCGGGAATCCAAACTAATCGGTCTTTTGCTTCCAGATATCACGAATCCTTTTTTTCCCGAATTAGCCCGTGGTGTGGAAGATGCTGTTCAACATGAGGGATATCGTTTGATCGTTGGCAACAGCGATGAAGATATGGAAAAGGAGTTTCGTTATATTGAAACGTTTCTTCAAAATCATGTAATGGGCATCATTGCATCCACGATCCATTCAGATCGTTTTTTGAATTTAAAAATTCCTGTCGTGCTGCTCGATCGAACGACAGATCAATTTCCTTCTGTTTACTCCAATCATCAGCAAGGAGGGAGATTGGCAGCTAGAACATTATTGGAACGCGGGAGCAGAGAGATTACGGTGTTAAGAGGACCGCAGCATATACGTCCTGCACAAGAACGTTTTCTAGCCGCTCTTGACGTTTTAAGCCAATCCAGTGCTTGCTTCTACGTCATGGATACGTCCTTTACTTTTAATGGAGCAAAAGCCAGTGCAAAGGAAGTTTTTCAAAAGTATCCTAAAACAGACGGAATATTGGCATGTAATGATGTGGTGGCAACCGCTGTCCTTCATGAGGCGTTGAGAATCGGCAAAAGAATACCGGAAGATCTGCAAATAATCGGATACGATGATGTCCCCATTAGTGAACTAGTTTTTCCGCCCTTAACCACCATTCATCAACCAGCCTATAAAATGGGCGAAGAAGCAGCCAAGCTTTTGTTGGCTATTTTAAGAAAAGAAAAATGTATGGATACTCAGATAAAACTGCCCGTAAAATTAATAGAAAGAGAAACGACAAGAAAGGTGGAGTCTTAATGATTAAAATAGTGGTAGTCGGAAGTTCGTCCATGGATTTAGTGGTCACTTCACCAAGAAGACCAGAAGCAGGAGAAACCATTATTGGTACTTCTTTTAAAACCGTGCCGGGCGGTAAAGGAGCAAACCAGGCCGTGGCAGCGGCAAGACTTGGCGCCGAAGTGACATTGATTGGTTGTGTCGGTGATGATCATTATGGAAGTTTGATCGTCGATAATTTACAAAAAAATGGTGTTTCAACCGATTTTGTGAAACCGGTTACAGGCGTGGAGTCAGGCACAGCCCACATTACTTTGGCGGATGGAAACAACAGCATTATTGTCGTAAAAGGGGCGAATGATTTCATTACTCCAGACTATGTAGAGATAGCCTTAGAGTCCATCAAGAAAGCGGATGTAGTGTTGATTCAACAAGAAATTCCGGAAGAAACAGTAGAATATGTGGCAGACGTTTGTGCTTCGAATGAAGTGAAGCTTGTCTTAAATCCGGCGCCTGCCAGAAAAATTAATCCAGAAGTGATATCAAAAGCAACGTTTTTAACGCCAAACGAACATGAATATCAAGTTTTATTTGACGGGAAAGAACGATCTGAGATGCTTGCCGCTTTACCGAATAAATTAATCATTACGGAAGGAGAGCATGGGGTGCGTTATCATAACGGAACAGAGGAAGTCGTCATTCCGTCTTACAAAGTCGATGTGGTCGATACGACAGGAGCCGGGGACACGTTTAATGCCGCATTTGCAGTCGCTTTGGCAGAAAGAAAATCGATAACAGAAAGCTTGCGATTTGCGAATTGCGCTGCTTCCCTATCGGTTACCAAGTTTGGGGCACAAGGTGGAATGCCGACGCGGGAAGAAGTGGAAAGGGTGGTTGCAAAATGAAACGACATGGAATCGTGAACAGTTCTATTGCAAAAGTCCTTGCGGATCTCGGCCATACCGATTGGATCGTCATCGGTGATTTAGGCCTTCCGGTGCCAAAAGATATTCCCAAAATTGATTTAGCCATAAAAATCGGAACTCCTACCTTTCAAGAGGTTGTGAAGGTCATACATGATGATATGGTCGTCGAAAAAGCCATTGCAGCTGAAGAAATCAAAACGAATAATCCCGCTCAGTTTCAATTTTTAGAATCTGAATTTAGCGGAATGGTGGATTTTATCTCCCATGAACAATTGAAACAGTTCATGAAACAAGCAAAAGCGGTCATCCGAACAGGAGAAGCAACTCCTTATTCCAACTGTATATTGCAAGCAGGCGTCATTTTTTCAACAGGAAAGGAGTGAAAAAAGTGCGGATTGAAATGAAAAATATTCATAAATCATTTGGTGCTAATAAAGTACTTGATGGTGTTTATTTTACGCTAGAACCCGGCGAAGTACATGCACTGATGGGGGAAAACGGAGCCGGAAAATCAACATTAATGAACATCTTGACAGGTCTTCATAAAAAAGATAACGGCAAGATTGTCATCGATGGAAAAGAAACGGATTTTCAAAGTCCAAAAGAGGCAGAAGATGCCGGAATCATGTTTATTCACCAAGAATTAAATATTTGGCCGGAAATGACCGTGCTAGAAAACTTGTTTATTGGGAAAGAAGCAACGAATAAACTCGGAATTTTAAATACGAAAAAAATGAAAGCGCTAGCAAAAGATGTTTTTAAACGCCTTGGGATGACTCTTCCCTTGGAACAAGAAGCGGGTCTTTGTTCTGTTGGAGAACAACAGATGATCGAAATTGCCAAAGCCTTGATGACCGATGCCAAAGTGATCATAATGGATGAACCTACCTCTGCTTTAACAGACAGGGAAATTCAAAGACTTTTTCAGTTGATGGAATCTTTGAAAAAAGACGGCGTATCGATTGTGTACATTTCTCACCGTATGGAGGAAATTTTTACGATTTGCGACCGCATTACCATTATGCGCGACGGGAAAACCGTCCATACTTCCCCGATAAAAGAAACGAACTTTGATGAAGTAGTGAAAAAAATGGTGGGGCGTGAACTAAAAGATCGTTTTCCGGAGAGACGACCTAAACCGGGGAAGATCGTGTTTGAAGTCAAAAATTTAACAAGAAAAGGCTACTTCGAAAACATTCATTTTTCGCTTCGTTCAGGGGAAATTTTGGGTATTTCCGGTTTGATGGGTGCGGGACGCACAGAGATCATGCGCAGCCTATTCGGCATCGATCCGCTGGATGAAGGGGAAATATTCATAGACGGCCAAAAAGTAACGATTAAAAATCCATATGATGCTGTGCGAAAACATATGGCTTTTGCAACGGAAAACCGAAAAGAGGAAGGATTAATTTTAGACTTTTCGATTAGAGAAAACATTTCCCTTCCTAACTTATTTAGCTTGGCACCTAAAGGAATCGTTCAAAGTGAAGAAGAGGAAAAGTTCGTCGACATGATGAGCAAGCGTTTAAAAATTAAAACATCTTCAATAGAAGAAGCTGCAGGAAATTTATCAGGCGGTAATCAACAAAAAGTGGTCATTGCGAAATGGATTGGCATTGGCCCGAAAGTTTTAATTTTGGACGAACCGACAAGAGGAATTGATGTTGGCGCCAAACGTGAAATTTACCAGCTCATGAATGAATTAACCGATCGTGGAATGGGGATTATTATGATTTCCTCGGAACTTCCTGAAATATTAGGGATGAGCGACCGCATTCTTGTCATTCATGAAGGGAAAATCGCAGGTGAACTTCAAGGAAAAGAAGCTGACCAAGAAACGATTATGACGTTAGCGACTGGAGGAAAATTACATGAACACACAAACAACTAAACGCCCATTGTCGCAAGTGTTCTCAAAATTGGGTCCGTTGATTGCATTTGTTCTATTGTTCGTAGTTGTAGCCATTTTAAATCCATCTTTTCTAGCACCATTAAATATACTCAATCTACTGCGACAAGTATCTATTAATGCATTAATTGCTTTTGGAATGACGTTTGTTATTTTGACCGGTGGCATTGACTTATCGGTTGGATCGATGTTAGCGATTTCAAGTGCTTTAATGGCGGGAATGATTGTATCAGGCATGGATCCTATTCTGGCCATCATCGTTAGTGTTTTACTCGGTACGCTCATGGGGATGTTTAATGGATTGCTTATTACGAAAGGAAAAATGGCACCCTTTATTGCCACTTTAGCAACGATGACGATTTATCGAGGACTTACGCTCGTTTACACAGACGGCAACCCTATCACAGGATTAGGGAACCATTACACCTTTCAATTATTTGGGCAAGGATACTTTCTGGGAATCCCTGTTCCTGCGATTACGATGATCATTACCTTCGCCATTTTATGGTTTGTTCTTCATAAGACGTCATTCGGTCGCAAAACATATGCCATTGGCGGTAATGAAAAAGCGGCCATTATTTCTGGTATTCAAGTCAATCGTGTAAAATGGATGATTTATGGATTAGCAGGTACGATGTCTGCTTTGGCCGGTTCGATTTTAACGTCTCGATTAAATTCAGCAGAGCCGACAGCGGGAACGGCTTATGAAATGGATGCGATCGCCGCTGTTGTTTTAGGTGGAACCAGTTTATCCGGGGGAAGAGGTAGAATTTTCGGAACTTTAATTGGAGCACTCATAATTGGAACATTAAACAACGGGTTAAACTTATTGGGGGTTTCCTCCTTTTACCAACAAGTTGTAAAAGGTGTCGTCATATTAATAGCGGTTTTAATTGATCGGAGAAAAGCATAAGGAAACAATCTTTTGAAAACCTATCAAGTTTTGAAAATAACATCGTAATTGAAGGAGAAAATCAAAATGAAAAAATTAGCAGGCATAATGATGATGTGTATCGTTCTCTTGTTAAGCGCATGTTCACTTGAGCCTCCTAATTGGGCCAAACCAGCCAAAAAAGACCATTTAAAAGACATGAAAATTGGCGTCAGTATTTCCACTTTAAATAACCCATTCTTTGTCACGTTAAAAAATGGCATTTTAAAAGAAGCCAAGAAAAAAGGAATGGATGTCATAGTCGTAGATGCCCAAAATGATTCCACCAAACAAGTCAATAATATCGAAGATTTAATTCAACAAGGCGTTGACGTTTTGCTCATTAACCCAACGGACTCAGCAGCCATTTCGACTGCTGTGAAATCGGCTAATAAAATGGGGATACCCGTTATTACGATCGACCGTTCAGCTGACGAGGGAAATGTCGCAACATTTGTAGCTTCTGATAATATAAAAGGCGGCAAAATGGCAGCAAACTATATCATCGATCAAGTTGGGGAAAAGGCAAAAGTGGTTGAACTTGAAGGTCAGCCAGGTGCTTCTGCTACACGTGAACGCGGTGCAGGATTCCATAGTATTGCAGATAAAAAACTGGATATTGTCGCGCGGCAAGCTGCCGATTTCGACCGATCCAAAGGCTTAAATGTAATGGAAAATATTTTACAAGCTCAAAAAAATATTCAAGCGGTATTTGCGCATAATGATGAAATGGCATTAGGCGCTATCGAGGCGATCAAAAGTTCAGGCCGCGATATTGTAGTCATTGGATTCGATGGAAATGACGATGCGATCAAAGCCATCAAAAAAGGGAAATTATCTGCTACCGTGGCTCAACAGCCGGAACTGATTGGTCAAAAGTCCGTACAGGCAGCCATTGATGTTTTACAAGGAAAGAAAGTAGAAAAGAAAATTGCTGTACCGTTAAAGCTCGTTACAAAAGAGAACGTATCAAAAATGAAATAAATATTTGCTTTTCAGGTCCCCATATAAATGGGGATTTCAGAGTGTAGACAAAAGGCATCCGAATGTGCGCTTTCGGATGCCTTTTGTCACTTTTATGCTTTCAAATGTTTGGAATAGACCCCTCCAGGGGTCTATTTTATGTTATTGCTGGACTTTTCCATGTCCAGCAAGCCATCTTTTTCAAATTCATTGCAGCAAAAGTTAGCATCGCCTGCATGGACAATTTTTTTAAACCTCTTAAAGTTGTCCAACGCATACCATGCTTTTCCTTTGCATCAGCAAAAACACGTTCAATGGTTTCTTTCCGTCTTGCATAAATGCTCTTATTCTCTTGTGTATGCCGAAGATGATCAGCTTCCTCTAAATAAAATTCCCATACATGTCGCTGAATCAGTTTTTTATGCTCCTTACTTTGGGTGCACTTCGAAAGGAATGGACAATCTTTACACTGGACTGGATCAGAAAAATATTGACGATAGCCTTCCTTCGTCGTAGTTGCATATTTTAACACTTGTCCTTGCGGACAAAGATAACAATCGTAGTATTCATCGTAAACATACTCATGTTTTTTGAAATAACCATCCTTTGTACGAGGGCGAGTATAAGGTAAAGCAGGGGTCATATCATTTTCAAATATGTATTGGGCAACGGCGGGAGTTTTATATCCAGCGTCAGCAGCAACCACAGCCGGTTTTCCATGTTTTTCTATGACTTTTTCAAGAAGTGGCTCCAATACGGAACTGTCATGAATATTCCCTGGCGTTACAATAGCCCCCAAAACAAAGCCATTTCGATCCGCAGCAGCATGGAATGAGTAAGCAAACTGTTTTGTTCGCTCGTCTTTTACGTAGTAACCACTTTCCGGATCAGTGGTACTTTCTTTTATTTCTTTATATTCTTCTTTCCCAAATTTATCTGGAGGAAATGGCTTTTTTCCATGTGCTTCTCGATCAGCATTTATCTCATCTTGTAGACGTGCTTGATAGGCTTTCGTTTCTTTTCGAACCACTTTCTTCACAAATTTATGCTTATTCGCACTCGCTTTGACATGAGTAGAATCAATAAAGACATGCTCACTGCTTATCAGCTTCTTATCTGCAGCTTCTTTCAAAATGCGATAGAATATCTGTTCAAATAAGTCTGTATCCTTAAAGCGTCGCTCGTAGTTTTTCCCAAACGTTGAAAAGTGAGGTACCTTATCATAAAAACCAAATCCAAGAAACCAACGGTAAGCCAGATTCGTTTCGATTTCCTCTATAGTTTTTCGCATGGAACGAATACCGAAGGTATATTGGATGAAAGCCATTTTAATCAATACAACTGGATCAATACTTGGTCGACCTCTTTCCGATGAATACATGTCTTGAACAAGCGAATAGATAAATGAAAAATCAATAGCAGCGTCGATTTTACGAACCAAATGATCTGCAGGTACAAGTTGGTCTAAAGCTATCATTTCTATTTGATCACGATTCATCTGTGTATTTTTTGTTAGCACTTCATCCACCTCAATTCATTACGGTATCTTAATTATACAAAAAAAGACTGTCGGCAAATCCGGTTTTTTCGGATTTGTCGACAGTCTGAGGTCCCCATATAAATGGGGATTTTTTTATTGTTGACGATGCCGACAGCCGGGAAACAGGATCATAAAACGAATTCGTAAAGCAGATACGATTTTTTATGGATGAAAAAGAGAAAGCACGTTCAATTCAGACAAAGGAGCCCGGCATGTTTTTCGAGAGGGAATCAAAGTCCTTTTCATATGTCTATCATCCCGTCTCCCATTCGCAGAACATGATAAGAAATCACGATTTTTCCAACGAGACAGGCTGCCCGTTGAACTTGCAAACTGCTAAATTAAGGGGTAAAATACCGATAGCTTTAAGAGACAAAACAGAAGGGATTGTATGGAATGGCAAACGAATTTCGTGTTTGCGATGACTGTCAGGCTGTCAATTTGAAAACGTTGCTGCCTAAGCTAAAAGCCTTGGATCCCGATGCAGAGATTAAAATCGGCTGCCAATCCTACTGCGGTCCAGGCCGCAAAAAAACGTTCACCTTTGTGAATAACCGCCCGGTTGCAGCATTAACGGAAGATGAATTGATAGAAAAAGTAAAGAAAAGACTAAAATAGATGAAACGTGTCACCTCATTCCAAACGGAAAAGGTGATTTTTCATTATCTGGGATGGAAGACGGGGGATTCGCAAAAGTCTGTTTGCTGATACAATAGAAATAGGTTTGATGAGGAAAGAGAATTCCTTGCGTTTCGTTCAAATGACGTGGGTGTTGGCATAAGAAAAGCTTTTGATGCAAACATCCTGATGTCCCGCGATAGGATATTTTGTATATAAAAGGATCTTTGCAAAGTCTTTTCGTTTTTTTGGGATTATAAAGGATGTTTTTCCATTTTTGGTTGCAGGACAACTAGTGCTGCTCCCGTTTATCTAATGAACGGATCATACGTCATTGTTCAATCCGTTTTTATTTCACCATATTTTAATTTGAAAGGAGGAAGTACAGGAGTGTTTTGCCATTGCACAACACTCATTCCTCCCCCTGCTTTTACGGAGCTTTATCCTGGCTATTATGGAACAGTGGGGGTCTTCTGTGCGCAGTGAGATGGACTATTCCAAAAAAAAGTTAGATGAAGAAAAAGTGTTTAAAGACCCGGTTCATCGGTATATTCACGTAAGAGACCAAATGATTTGGGATTTGATCGGAACGAAAGAATTTCAAAGACTGCGGAGAGTCCGCCAGCTTGGTACAACGTTTTTGACATTTCACGGCGGAGAACACAGCCGTTTCAGCCATTCACTTGGTGTTTATGAAATCGTCCGCAGAATTGTCGATGATGTGTTTGATGGCCGACCTGAGTGGAATAAAGAAGAACGTCTACTTTCGCTTTGCGCCGCCTTGCTCCATGATGTCGGACATGGACCTTTTTCTCATTCGTTTGAAAAAGTCTTTGATTTGGATCATGAACAATTTACGAGAGAAATCATTCTCGGCGATACGGAAATCCATCAAGTCCTCTCAAGAGGGGGAAGCGATTTTCCTGAAAAAGTGGCGGAAGTGATAGCCAAAACGTACCATAATAAGTTGGTTATCAGTTTGATTTCCAGTCAGATTGATGCGGATCGCATGGATTATTTGCAAAGAGATGCGTATTTTACCGGCGTCAGCTACGGTCATTTTGACATGGAGCGGATACTGCGGGTTATGCGGCCTCGGGAAGATCAAGTGGTGTTTAAATACAGCGGCATGCATGCGGTAGAAGATTACATAATGAGCCGGTATCAAATGTATTGGCAAATTTATTTTCATCCTGTGACTCGAAGTGCGGAAGTGGTGTTGACGAAAATTCTTCACCGCGCAAAAGAACTGTATCGAAATGGTTATTCTTTTAAACAGGATCCCGTTCACTTCTATTCTTTGTTTCAAGGCGATATTACCCTTGAAGATTATTTGAAGCTGGATGAATCCATTATCCTTTATTATTTCCAAATATGGCAGGAAGAGGAAGATCCGATTTTAAAGGATCTCGCCAATCGCTTTGTCAACAGGAATCTTTTCAAATATATCGAGTTTGATCCGGCTAAAGAATATAAGAAATACAGTGAATTAGAGTCGTTGTTTCGAAAGGCCGGAATCAATCCGGATTATTACTTGGTGTTGGATTCGTCATCAGATCTTCCTTACGATTTTTATCGCCCAGGTGAAGAAGAGGAACGTTTGCCCATTCATTTGCTGATGAGGAACGGGGAATTAAGAGAACTGTCAAGAGAATCGGATATTGTGGACGCGATATCCGGAAAGAGGAGGACGGATCATAAACTCTATTATCCTGCCGACTTCCTCAAAGATGACCGTTCAAAACCGTCGATCAAACGAAAAATTCGCGAGATACTGGACATTTAAATGGTAAGTAAGGAATTTTGGAGTAGGAGATGACCACGTTGTTAAAAGAACATGTCAAATTGATGAGTGCCTTTTCCGCCTGTGGGGAAATTATCGGTCGAAAAAAATTGCAAAAAATGATTTACATTGCCAAGAAAATATCCTTTCCTTTTCAAGAAAAGTTTCAGTTCCATTTTTATGGACCCTATTCAGAAGAGCTGACGTTGAGAGTGGAAGAATTATGCAATATGGGATTTGTTCATGAAGAAAAGGAAAAGAAAGGCGGCTATTACCAATATCGCTACACCGTTACAAAAGAAGGAATGGATTTTTTAAAGCTTTATGAAGAGGAGATACCTAAATTAAAAGAATGCGTGCTCCATATGAATGAGCAAAGCGCCCGATTTCTGGAGCTGGTATCTACCGTTTTGTATTTCGATCATTTGTCCGAGGAAGAAGTAAAGGAGAAAATTTTCACCTTAAAAAAGAAGCAAAACTATACGGAAGAAGAAATTGAAAAAGCGTACCAGTATATTGAAGAATTAAAAGGAATCGCCAAGCCCCAGTGAGGCTTGGCGTTCCGGGATCAGTTTTCATCGCTCAGGCGTTTGCCGGCGACGGCATAATGGTTTTTGGACATTTCTTCAATAAAAACAGTCACTTTTTCTTTCGGAGCTCCTGTCGTTTCTGAAACTGCTTCCGTGACTTTTTCCACCAGCGCTTTTTTCTGTTCATCTGTACGACCTTCCAGCATTTTTACGGTTACATAAGGCATATGTATCACTCCTTTATACTTTCTTATCTCAGATTTTATGCTTTTCTTTTGGAAACAGCAAGGAAAGAACAATCTGTGATAAAATTTTCAAAGTTTTAGTATAAGATGTTGATAAAGGAAAGTTTTTCAAAAGGCAGGAAAACAAAAGATGCACGTTGAATAGGGGAAGCATCCGTCATTTTTCCTAATAGTTTGGCTGTCTAAAAATAACATCAAATAAAGGAGTCGATAGTTTGGATCGTTTTTTTGCTTATTCGTTTCAGGAACTTCCGTTTGTCATTATCTCTTTAGTGGTGGCTTTTACGGTGCATGAATTTGCACATGCTGCTGTTGCTTATAAATTTGGTGATTCTACGGCCAAAGATGAAGGAAGATTAACATTAAACCCGGTATCGCACTTGGACCTGATCGGAACGTTGTTTCTTTTGATTGCTGGTTTCGGATGGGCGCGTCCCGTACCTGTCAACCGCAGCCGCTTTCATAACCCAAGGCTGGCCGGTGTTCTCGTATCGATTGCCGGACCTTTGAGCAATTTTTTGATTGCGTTTCTCTCTTATGTGATCATGTTTTTTTTCATCCGTTCCGGAAGTGGTTCCGCATTGCCGCAGTTTTTCGTGGATTTATTAAATATGATGTTGTGGCTGAATCTTGTTCTTTTTGTCTTTAATTTGCTGCCGTTTCCGCCACTGGATGGATATCGCATTATTGAAGATCTTGCAACACCGTCTTTTCGGGTCAAAATGAGCCAGTATGAGCAATATGGGGCGCTGATCTTTTTAATTTTAGTCATTACTCCGCTTGACCGTTATACGATTCATCCCCTCTTCAATATGGTAGTGCCGGCGATTTTGCAAGGGTTTAGTTCGTTGTTTTCTCCGTTTTTTTAAAATGTGCGAATAACAAGTACATAGTCGTTGCTAATTGTAGATGCCATTGCAAGGCTATGGCTTGATTGCCGCTATTATGTTCATTGACTGAAAAAGGGCGGTTATGGAATGAGAAAAATTTATGAATATCTGTCCATCGATGAGAAAAAAGAAGCAGTCGAAAAATTGAGAGAAGATCTCAGAAAACTAAAAAAAGAAATCGATCAAAATCAAGATTCTTTTTCTAGTTTCATCCTTGAAATATTGTATAGTACACGAGATAAATGGAATTTAGAAATGGAAGAATTAGAAGCTGGGATAAAAAGTAAAGAATGATCTTGAAAGATGAAGATTCGATGGAGAAGGCATGGTTGACAAATCACAGCTTGGATGGCGCAGCCGCTTGATTCAACTGTAAATTCAAAATGAAAAAAATCTCTGTTTGGATATGGAAAGCGTTTGCGATATATTGAGAATAAAATCTTGTTCAAGGAGAGGTTGGATACATGGAGAAAAAGAAAAATATCGGGTTTCATATTATCAAAAATGATCCACTGGATGGCCATAGAGGATTCGGAAAAGGAGCGGTAAGCCTAGACAATGTTTCACCGGTCATCATTGACGTGGAGGCGGGTGAAGCGTTTGTCGATTTAGGCGCCATGCATGCGCGCAGTGAAGTAGAGAAGAGAATCAAATTTACTCCTCATAAGGAAGAAGTGCCGGATGGGAAACCGTACTGGATCGTTTGGGTGACCGTCCAGCAAGGAGAAGAAGGACCTTATTATTACGGGGCGACCGCTTGCGAAATGACCGTCAATCAAGAAACAAGAAGAGGCTACAAATCTTTGCCCGAACATGTGAACCGATTGGATAAATCGTTAAAGGGACATTTTATATTGGATCATATGGATGCCAAATCCAAAAAAGTGTTAAAAGACTTTTTGGAAAGCCATGATAAAGGCATGTGGGAGCGATCCAGCGAACAATTGAAAAATGGCTTGCAATAATTTTTTTGTGTGGAACGACGATTATTTTATAAATCTAAGATAGTTGTTAGAAAAAACAAGGATGTTCGAACCGTTTGCCACTAAGAATAATGAAGACACGAAAAAACCCGGTAGACAGATTCCGGGCTTTTTCTGTTGGCAGGCCGTTTGGTTACAAGCCAAACAACCTTTGAAACCAATTTTTTTCTTCTTTCTTTTTGGTTGGATTTGAATGATCTTTTTTCTTCAAGTGTTCCGTACAATATTCGGTCGGCTCGGTTCCGGCAACAAAATAAGTCTTTACGGAAACGGGGCAGTCTTTGGTTGCCAGTTTTCCGTTCAGCGGATTGATGGCGACCGCTTTCACTCCTTTTGGTGGTTTGAATGATTTCTTAGGCTGCCCTTTTAACGATTTTTCCATAAAAGCGGCCCAAATTTTTTTCGCGAGTTTCTTGTCCTCTGTTAATGTTATTTCTTTTCCGTTATCGTATCCCGTCCATATCCCTGTTGTCAGCTGAGGGGAGAAGCCGATCATCCAATGATCGGCGGAAGTCGAGCCTGATTTGCCGGCATAAGGTCTTGTCAGATCTTTCAGCATTGATGCTCCTGTGACCGTTGCGTAGCCGTTTAATTTTTTATCGAACATGCCCGTCATCATATGGGTCATCACAAAAGCGAGACGTTTATCCAATATTTGCTTTTGCAAAGGGTGATTATCATAAATCACATTTCCGTGGGAGTCTTCTACTCTTTTGATAAAAACGGGCTCGATTTGTTTCCCTCCGTTGGCAAACATCGAGTAGGCGTTCACCATTTCGATTAATTTGACCCCGGAAGTCCCAAGTGCCAAAGAAGGGACATTTTCCAATGGGGTTGTAATTCCGAATTTTTTGGCCGTTTCGATCAATGTTTTCGGCTTAAGAAAAATATTGGTTTTGACGGCGTAAATATTGTCCGATACAGCTAAAGCTTGTGCCATCGTAATTTCACGGTTGGCATACTGGTCGTTAAAATTGTGCGGTGTGTAGGTGTTTTGACCATGGTTGAAATGAAAAACAGTATATTCGCTTCTTAACGTTGTGGCAGGTGTAAAGCCGTGCTCCAAAGCAGCATAGTAGAGAAAGGGCTTCATAGTGGAACCCGGCTGCCGGATGGCTTGCACAGCACGATTGAAAGGGCTTTGTTCATAATTGCGCCCTCCGACAAGCGCGGTGACGTAGCCGGTTTTCGGTTCCATTGCCACGAGCCCTACCTGTATTTGAGAGTTTGGAGAGATTTGATTTTGGATTACTTTTTCTGCCAGTTTTTGCTGTTTCAAATTTAAGGTTGTATAGACTCGAAGCCCGCCGAATTCAATCGTTCGATCGTCCAAGCCCAAATCCGTTTTCAGCTTTTGTTTGACGACATCTTGAAAATAAGGGGCTATATTGTTTTTCGGATCCGATTGTTTTCCGACAATCGTTAGTTTCTCTTTTTCTGCCTGTTGGCGTTGTTTGGCAGTAATATAGCCGTCTTTCTCCATTTTGCGCAATATTAATAATTGACGTTCTTTCGCTTTTTGAAAAGAAATAAGCGGCGAGTAGATGCTGGGGCCTTTAGGAATGCCGGCCAGCATACTGGCTTCCGCGAGAGAAAGGTCTTTCGCATCTTTATTGAAATAAAATTTGCTGGCTGCTTCAATCCCATATGCGCCGTGGCCATAATAGATGGTGTTCACATATCCTTCTAAAATCTGTTTTTTTGTGTAATTCATTTCCAAGCGGATCGTATAAAATGCTTCCAACAATTTTCGGTTCCACGTTTTGTCGTGATGAAGAAATAAATTGCGGGCATACTGCTGGGAAATGGTGCTGGCTCCCTGAACTTTGGACATCGCTTTTACATCAGCCAAAGCGGCTCCGGCAATTCTTTTTAAATCAAACCCATGATGTTCGTAAAACTTTTGGTCTTCTATCGAAACGGTGGCATCGAGGAGGTAAGGAGAAATGTCCTCTATTTTCACCCAATATCGTTTTTCTCCGCGGTTGGATTCTCCTATTAACGTTCCGTCGTCCGCATACAAAAGAGTAGATTGAGGAACTGAAAGCGGCGGAGGACCTAAAAGTTTTGCATAGGAGAATATGGCGAGAACTCCGGCCGAAAATAATATCAATAAAAGCAGGGAAATAAAGAAGAAAGCTCGAAAGTATTTCACGGTTTTACTGGATCTTGAATTTGTGATAATTTCCATATTTTCACCCCGCTTGTATATAAAAGCAGTTTTCTCTCATTTTTTAGTATGAAAAAAAAGTCAGCTTTTTAAACATCGGCAGGTGAAAGGAGCGGCATAGGCAGAAAAAAACTCTTGAAATTTTGGCAGTTTCCAATATACTGATTGACATGTTTGGTTTTTTCTTTTAGGATTTATTGTTTTTCCACTCTTTTAATCAGAAAACTCCCATCTTGTAAATTTGATAAGAATGGGGAATTCTAATAAGCTAAACGATGGATAAAATCTATCGTTTCATGAGAAAAATGGCTGAAAATGTTTAGAACAAATTTAAAATGAAAGGAAGCAGGTTAATGGCTGGACTTTGGTTTACTGAAAAGCAGACGGAAAATTTTGGAATTACGATGAAGGTCAAACGGACTTTACATACAGAGAAAACGGACTTCCAATACTTGGAAATGGTTGAAACGGAAGAGTGGGGAAACATGCTTCTTCTCGACGGAATGGTGATGACCACTCAACGAGACGAATTTGTGTACCATGAAATGGTGGCGCATGTTCCGTTGTTTACTCATCCAAACCCGGAAAACGTTCTGGTCGTGGGTGGAGGAGACGGCGGTGTAATCCGTGAAGTGCTCAAGCATCCGAATGTGAAAAAAGCGACTTTAGTCGATATCGATGGCAAGGTCATTGAGTATTCCAAGAAATACTTGCCGGAGATTGCATCCGGGTTGGAAGATGAACGAGTGGAAGTAAAAGTCGACGACGGTTTTATGCATATCGCACAAAGTGAAAATGAATACGATGTCATCATGGTTGATTCAACGGAACCGGTCGGACCGGCAGTCAATTTATTTACAAAAGGCTTTTACGCCGGAATTTCCAAAGCGCTGAAAGAGGACGGCATTTTTGTCGCACAAACCGATAACCCTTGGTTCAAAGCCGATTTAATCCGCAAAGTTCAGAAGGACGTAAAGGAAATCTTCCCGATTACGAGATTGTATCTTGCCAATATCCCGACGTATCCAAGCGGTTTATGGTCATTTACCATCGGTTCGAAAAAATATGACCCGCTTGCGGTGCCTGATGAACAATTTCTTGATATTGAAACAAAATACTATACGAAAGAAATTCATAAAGCAGCATTTGTTTTGCCGAAATTTGTGCAAGATTTGACAAAATAAGAGGTGCCACAGGGAGGTCTTGAAACATGCGCTTTGACGAAGCTTACTCGGGAAATGTGTTTATTGGCAGCCATCCAAATTACGAGGAAAGTTCAGTCGTCATATACGGTATGCCGATGGATTGGACGGTCAGTTACCGGCCAGGTTCCCGGTTCGGGCCGGCCCGGATTCGGGAAGTGTCGATTGGACTTGAGGAATACAGCCCTTATTTGGACAGAGAACTAAAGGAAATCCGCTATTTTGATGCCGGCGATATCCCCCTTCCTTTCGGGAATGCAGAAAGAAGCTTAAAAATAATCGAAGAGTATATTGACCAATTGCTGGCAGACGGGAAATCTCCTCTGGGAATGGGGGGAGAGCATCTCGTATCGTGGCCGGTCATTAAATCCGTCTATAAGCGCTATCCAAATTTGGCGGTGATTCATATGGATGCCCATACGGATTTGCGGACGGATTATGAAGGAGAGCCTTTATCCCATGCGACTCCGATTCGAAAAGTAGCTGAATTGATCGGTCCTGAGAATGTATTTTCGTTTGGCATACGCTCCGGAATGAAAGAAGAATTTCAATGGGCGAAAGAAAATGGTATGTACATTGCCAAATTTGAAGTTCTTGAACCTTTAAAAGAGATTTTGCCACGATTAAAAGGCCGGCCGGTTTATGTGACGATTGATATCGATGTGCTGGATCCGGCTCACGCTCCGGGAACCGGAACGGTAGATTGCGGCGGGATTACTTCAAAAGAATTGCTCGCATCCATTTTGGAAATCAGCCGTTCCGAAGTTCAAGTGGTGGGAGCCGACCTTGTCGAGGTGGCGCCTGTGTACGACCACTCTGAGCAAACGGCTAATACAGCCAGCAAATTGATTCGCGAAATGCTGTTGGGCTGGTTTTAATCATATCATTTTGGCTTATAAAAAAGGATCTGCTCAAGACGGCTGGGGGAAGGAAAACTTCCCGGCTAAGCTGTTTTAGGGCAGATCTTTTTTTTATAAAATTTGATTTCGTTAAGCAAGCTTTTAATTAGAAAAGGTGTGGAAAAATTTTTTAAAGACTCCCTACATTGCCTTTTGAAGAAATCCCTCTTATAATGATAAAGTTATAGTGAACGAAAAACGGAACGGTTTTTTTAGTTTGATTGAACAGGAATGAAAACATTGGGCATGGCACCGCAAAAGTGAAAACGAGTCATTGCACTTTCCAGAATATTGTCCCAAGAGGATTAAAAGTGCCGCTCGACATGACTGTTGACATTGATTTAAAGATGCAAATAAATGGAATGAGTCTTTTTGAAAGGGATGTGGAGGGTTTGGCGGATTCGATCGACCAAAAAAGAACAGTCAAAATTCATCTGTCTACAGTGATTACGAACGATGAGGAAAAGGAAGAATTTGAACTGGTTTTATTTGGGGAATACTTTGAAAAAGGCGGATCCGTTTACTTAAAATATACGGAAGTCCAAGAAGAAGGGACCGTTAGAACGATTGTAAAGATGTCAGGTGAAGAAGCCGTCATTTTAAGAAATGGAGCGGTAAAATCCAGGCTTGTTTTCGATAAAAATCACCCGATGAGCGGTTCTTACGACAGCCCTTATGGTACACTGTTATTAAATACGATCACCCGGAACATGGATCGATATACATACAGCGAGAAGCCGTTGAACGGCCGTTTGGCTTTGACATACGATTTATTTATGCAAGGAAAGTTCCTCGGAATATATTCCTTGACCATCACGTTTGAGGAGGTAAAGAATGTATGAATATCGTAGGAAAGATTCAGGAACAGTTGAAATCGGAAATTAAAGCGGCTGTGTTAAAAGCGGGGCTGGCAGCGGAGGAAGAGTTGCCGGCTATTGTGTTAGAAACTCCAAAAGATAAAGCGCACGGCGACTATTCGACCAATATTGCGATGCAGTTGGCTCGAATCGCGAAAAAGCCGCCTCGCCAAATTGCGGATGAAATTAAGAATCAATTCGATCGTTCCCAGGCATCGGTAAAAGAAATCGAAATTGCCGGACCGGGTTTTATTAATTTTTTTATGGATCATCATTATTTAACAAAGTTAATTCCGGCCATTTTAGAGGCGAAAGACCGCTACGGCGAGTCCAACGCGGGAGCTGGACAAAAAATTCAAGTGGAATTTGTATCGGCTAACCCAACAGGCGATTTACATCTTGGACATGCCCGCGGGGCGGCAGTCGGCGATTCATTGTGCAACGTAATGGAAAAAGCCGGTTATGAAGTGACGCGCGAGTATTATATTAATGATGCCGGAAACCAAATCCATAATCTTGCCCTTTCCGTGGAGGCTCGTTATTTTCAGGCGCTCGGAAAAGATAAAGATTTGCCGGAAGACGGCTATTATGGAGAAGATATCGTCCAGATCGGGAAACGTTTAGCAGAAGAGTTCGGGGATCGATATCTTCATGTAGACGAGCAAGAACGCTATCAATTTTTCAGAGAATACGGCTTGAAATATGAAATGGAAAAACTGAAAAAAGATTTAGAAAACTTCCGTGTATCTTTCGATGTTTGGTATTCGGAAACATCTCTTTATAAAAATGGAAAAATCGATGAAGCGTTGGAAGTATTGCGCAAAAGCGGCTACACATATGAAAAAGACGGTGCTCTTTGGTTTCGCTCTACCGCTTTTGGCGATGACAAAGATCGTGTACTCATTAAAAGCGACGGTTCTTACACGTATTTGACCCCGGATATCGCGTATCACCGCGATAAATTCGAACGCGGGTTTGATAAAGTGATCAATATTTGGGGAGCGGACCACCACGGCTATATTCCGAGAATGAAGGCAGCAATCTCGGCGCTTGGCTTTAATGCAGAGAATCTGGAAGTAGAAATCATTCAGCTTGTTCATTTATACAAAAACGGCGAAAAGATGAAAATGAGCAAACGTACCGGAAAAGCGGTCACGATGCGTGAACTGATTGAAGAAGTGGGTTTGGATGCGGTTCGTTACTTTTTTGCGATGAGAAGCGGGGACACTCATATGGATTTTGATTTGGATCTTGCCGTTTCTCAGTCTAATGAAAACCCGGTTTATTATGCACAATACGCTCATGCGCGCATTTGCAGCATTTTGCGGCAAGCGGAAGAACAGCAAATTTCTATTGATGATCAAGTAGATTTATCTTTGCTTGGAACGGAAAAAGAAATTGATTTATTGAAAAAACTAGGAGATTTTCCACTAGTTATCGCTGACGCAGCAGAAAAGCGGACGCCACACCGGGTAGCCAATTACATTCAAGAGTTGGCTTCTGCTTTCCACAGCTTTTACAATGCCAATAAAGTTTTGGATCAAGATCATCTTCCTTTATCCAAGGCTCGACTTTCTTTAGTGAAAGCCGTTCAAATAACGCTTAAAAATGCATTAAGCTTGATCGGTGTTTCTGCACCGGAAAAAATGTGAGAAAAAAGCGATTCAAGAACATTTTTTGCTATTTCATTCGGCTTGCCCATTCCTCGAGGCGTTTTTTCGGAAGAAACAGCGATTTCGTCCAAAAAACGGGCCAAAACTGGAGGAATGGAGAGCCTTTCATGCAATAGGGGGTATACCCCCTTTTTTCATGGAAAGAAGAAGCTGAACGCCTCATTTTATAGCAAAGGAAGCAGCGTTTTAGCCAATGTGGCTTTTGCATAGGTTGCCGGATCCATTTTTTTGGCTTCTTTATACGTCATGATTTTCGATTGACGTATGTCTTCTTGAATCTCTTTCATGATCACGTTTTGGATAAAAGAAGGGTTGTAAATAAAGCAATTGCACTCAAAATTCAGGCTGACGCTTCTTTGGTCAAAGTTCGTCGTTCCGATAATGGCTTTCTCACGATCAATGATGATCGCTTTTGCGTGGTAGAAACCGGCTTGAAATTCGTAAACGTTTGCTCCTGCTTTCAATATTTGTTGAAGAAAAGGATAGGCGGCTTCCCGAACAAGCGGATGGTCTTTTTTACAAGGGATGATAACGGAGACATGGACGCCTCGTTTGAGAGCTTTTAATAAAGCATCTAAAAGGCGTTTCGTTGGAATAAAGTAAGGGCTGCCGATCAATATAGACTTTTTTGCTTTCAACAGCTCATTTTCTAATTGTTCATCAAGGCCGACTCCGTCCGAAAAGGTAAATTGATGCATGATTCCGCCATTTCCTGCATTTGGAACAGACGAGTCTGCAGGTTCCGTATCTTTTTCACCCGCCGCTTGCCAATCCATCCTAAATTCTTTTAGGAGATCTGAAACGCCAGGGCCTGTCAAGCGAAGATGGTAGTCGCGCCAGGGGGATAAACGCAGCTTTCTCCCGATGTATTCGCCGCCGATATTAAAGCCGCCGATATAAGCAATTTTTTTATCAATGATGGTGATTTTGCGGTGGTTCCGCTGCTGAAAAGTAAAAAAGAAAAAAGGGGGTTTCGGGCGGTTAGAAAAAGCAAACTGAACGCCATTGGCTTTTAACTGTTTGATCCTTTTTCTTTTTAAACCGAAGCTTCCGACCCAATCGCATAGAAGACGGACTTGTATTCCTTCTTTCGCTTTTTGCTCTAAAAGCTTTAAAAAATGTTCGCTAAGGGCGTCGTTTTTTACGATATAAAAGAGGATATCAATAGAACTGGTCGAATCGTTTATATCTTTAAACAAACGTTTGAAAAAATCCTGTCCATCCGTAATGAATTCAAGATCTCCTGTCTGTATAGGATAATTTCGCAGCGCGACGCGTTTTCTAAACCATTTTTTTCCGAAGTAAAAATCGATGGTCAACCAAATAATGAGAACGATAACCAATCCAACAGCCCACATCCATATCATAAAGCCATCCCCTTTCCATATGTCGTCATCTTTTTTTAGTCTGTCCCATTCCTAGCCATTTTACGTGCGAGAATGAAAGGATCTTGTTGCTTCAAGAAGCATTTAGCCTGTTATTGAAGATAAAATTCCAGGAATGAAAGCCTCGATCCGCTGTCTGTTTTTGGTTGATTGAAAAAGTTTGTTCGAGAAAAAGGTTGACTGAACATTCATTCATTATATAATAGAAATAAGTAAATTCAGAAAATTATATATTTTTACTCTAATATAATTGAAAAGAAGAGCTGTTCAAAGATAGGGGAAGGGAGTGCTGAAGAAGATATGAATGGATTATTATGGGTAAATTTGATTGCGGCCATTCTTGTCACTGCTTA
This sequence comes from Bacillus sp. FSL W8-0223, assembly GCF_038006805.1. Taxonomy (NCBI): domain Bacteria; kingdom Bacillati; phylum Bacillota; class Bacilli; order Caryophanales; family Bacillaceae; genus Bacillus; species Bacillus sp. FSL W8-0223. The sequence goes on along the minus strand of NZ_JBBOVX010000001.1, from coordinate 3,488,603 downwards.
CGCTGTGTATTTGTTTGCCTATGTGGTCAAAACGCGAATAGAATACATCAAACTGGGAAAAAAAACAGAGTTTGACCACCGTGTTAAAGAGCGTTTGAACAAGATTTGGGTTTATGTTTTCGGCCAGCAAAAATTATTGAAAGACAAGAAAAGCGGAATATACCATGTGATTTTTTTCTACGGATTTATTCTTGTGCAGTTTGGGGCGGTCGATTTTATTTGGAAAGGAATTGCCCCGGGGTCCCATTTGCCGCTTGGTCCGGTGTATCCAGGTTTTACTTTTTTTCAGGAAATCGTCAGTTTGCTGATTTTATTTGCGGTAGGTTGGGCGTTTTATCGCCGATATATTGAAAAGCTTGTTCGTTTAAAACGAAATTTTAAAGCGGGACTCGTACTTCTCTTTATTGGATCGCTCATGATATCCGTATTGGCGGGTAACGGCATGGACATCATTTGGCACGAACCATCCATTAGCTGGACTTGGAACGAGCCGGTAGCTTCCGCCATAGCGGTGGCTCTAACGGGGATCGGCAAGACAGCTGCTGTGACCGTATTCTATATTTTCTGGTGGATTCACTTGCTCGTTCTGCTGACATTCCTTGTTTATGTGCCTCAATCTAAACATGCTCACTTGATCGCCGGTCCCGCAAATGTGTATTTAAATCGGCTGGACCATAAAGGAAAACTACACCCTATCAATTTTGAAGATGAATCTCAACAATCGTTCGGGGTCGGCAAAATTGAAGATTTCACACAACTTCAGCTTGTTGATCTTTATGCTTGCGTGGAATGCGGAAGATGCACAAATATGTGTCCGGCGACAGGGACAGGAAAAATGTTGTCACCGATGGATTTGATCGTCAAACTTCGGGATCATTTAACGAATTACGGAGCCTCGGTCACCTCCAAACAGCCTTGGGTGCCGGCGTTCGCTTTTCAAAATACGAAAGGAAATCAGCTTGCTTTGGCCGCGAAAAACGAAGGGTCCATAGAAGCCGCAGCCGCTGTAGACTATAACCCATCTTTAATAGGCGATGTCATCACGGAAGAAGAAATTTGGGCATGCACCACTTGCCGCAATTGTGAAGACCAATGCCCGGTGATGAATGAGCATGTCGACAAGATTATTGATTTGCGCCGCTATCTTGTTTTGACAGAAGGGAAAGTGGCGCCTGATGCCCAAAGAGTTATGCAGAACATAGAAAGGCAAGGAAATCCGTGGGGATTAAACAGAAAAGATAGAGAAAATTGGCGGGATGCTCGAGAAGATGTTCATGTTCCGACTGTAAAAGAAATGAAGAAAGCGGGAGAGGAATTCGAGTATTTATTCTGGGTTGGATCGATGGGTTCATTTGACAACCGCAGCCAAAAAATCGCTTTGTCTTTTGCAAAATTGCTAAATGAAGCGGGCGTTAAGTTTGCCATTCTCGGAAATAAAGAAAAAAATTCCGGCGATACACCACGCCGCCTTGGAAATGAATTTTTATTCCAAGAGCTGGCTCAACAAAATATCGCGGAATTTGAAAAGATTGGAGTGCGGAAAATCGTCACTATTGACCCGCACGCTTACAATGTATTCAAAAATGAGTATCCGGATTTTGGATTCAAAGCGGAAGTCTATCATCACACTGAACTTCTGGCCAAGCTGGTAAGGGAAGGGAAACTCCGGCCGAAATATGAAGTGAATGAAACGATCACATTCCATGATTCTTGTTATTTGGGCCGTTACAATGATGTTTTTGACCCGCCGCGGGATATTTTGAAGTCCATTAAAGGGGTAAAATTGGTGGAAATGGAGCGCAATCGTGAAACGGGAATGTGTTGCGGGGCAGGCGGAGGATTGATGTGGACAGAAGAAGACACAGGTCAACGTATCAACGTGGCTCGCACTGAGCAAGCGTTAGCTGTCCGGCCGACAGTGATTAGTTCAGGATGTCCCTATTGTTTGACGATGTTGTCTGATGGTACAAAGGCTAAAGAAGTGGAAGAGATAGTGGCTACACTGGATATTGCTGAAATTCTGGAAAGAGCAGTGTTTGGTCCGAAAGAAGCAGAAATGCCAATTTCATCTTGATCAAAAGACGATATAATGCATTAAATTTTGAATTTTCAAAAATGTATTTACCTTTCATCCGAATTTCATTTAAAATAAAGAAAAGATGATAAGGGGCACTTGTCCATTTCTCCTTATTCCATACATTGAGCGAATGTTCATTTGTGTGTAAGCGTTTCCTTTATAAGGGAAAGGAGATGGAAAAAATGGTGAAAACAGTGATTGTTGAGGGAGCAAGGACGCCGATCGGAAAACTTGGAGGGAGTTTACGTTCTTTAACGGCTCCCGAACTTGGAGCGGTCGCGATGAAAGAAGCGATGCTTCGAGCAAATGTTCAACCGGCGGAAGTCGATGAGGTGATCATCGGGACCGTTCTTCAAGGGGGGCAGGGGCAGCTTCCGTCCAGACAGGCCGCGAGAAAAGCGGGAATTCCTTGGAACGTCAAAACGGAAACGATCAATAAAGTCTGCGCATCAGGAATAAGAAGCATCACATTGGCGGACCAAATCATTCGTGCGGGAGACGGAGAAGTAGTGGTAGCAGGCGGAATGGAGTCGATGTCCAATGCTCCTTACGTTTTGCAAAACGTCCGTTCCGGCTTGAGAATGGGCGATGACAAATTGGTGGATTTAATGATCTATGATGGTTTAACGTGCGCCTTTTCAGGAGTCCATATGGGTACGTTCGGAAACAAGACCGGAAAAGAACTGGGCATTTCCCGCGAAGAACAAGATGAATGGGCTTATCGCAGCCATCAGTTGGCCATTAAGGCAATGGAGGAAGGAAAGTTTGCCGAGGAAATTGTTCCTGTCGAAGTCCCGCAGCCAAAAGGCGAACCGGTGTTGGTGTCCGATGATGAAGCGCCGCGTAAAGATACGTCCATTGAGAAGCTGGCCAAATTAAAGCCGGCTTTTGATCGAGACGGAACGATCACGGCGGGAAATGCTCCGGGTGTAAATGATGGAGCGGCGGCTCTGGTTCTGATGAGCGAAGAGCGCGCCGAAAAAGAAGGCAAAAACATCCTTGCTCGGATTATTGCTCATGAGGCTGTGGCGGTAGAGGCGGAAAATTTTCCGAAAACTCCCGGATTGGTCATTAATGAGCTTTTGAAAAAAACCGGAAAATCAATTGATGACATCGATTTATTTGAGATTAATGAAGCTTTTGCCGTAGTGGCGCTGGCAAGCAGTCAAATAGCCGGGATCGATCTAGATAGAATCAATGTCAATGGCGGGGCGGTTGCTCTCGGCCACCCGATCGGGGCAAGCGGAGCACGGATAGTTCTCACGTTGGCATACGAGTTAAGAAGAAGAGGCGGCGGAATAGGAGTGGCGGCCATTTGCAGCGGCGGGGGTCAAGGTGATGCCGTTATGATTGACGTTCCCAAACAATAAAGCGTGGTTTTACCTGTTTGGTTGATGGACCTTTCGTCAGGACAGATGCGGCTCAGATATCGTTTTCACTTTAAAAGCGAGGGATTCAAATTCTATAGAAAAGATTACACGAATACAATGGGGATACCGTTTTGGCAACCGGAGAAGGAAGCCTCCGGCAGCTGCTCCTTTTTGCGCCTTTTTAGCTGGCGTGAAGGGGACGGAGGCTGTCTTCCTAATGAAAAAGAAGATTTGGAAGTGTCTGGTTCCCGAATGAATGGTTGAGGTGAAATGAATGGATATCAAAACGGTCATGGTTGTCGGCGCCGGCCAAATGGGATCCGGAATCGCACAAGTTTGTGCGCAATCCGGCTATCAAGTTATCGTAAACGACATTAAGGAAGAATTTTTAGACAAGGGTTTCGCAGTCATTGCCCGAAATTTAGCCCGGCAAGCGGAAAAGGGAAAGATAACAAATGAGGAGAGAGATCAAACGCTTTCCCGATTAAGGAAATCGATTGATATTCAAGATGCCGGTGATGTGGATTTAGTCATTGAAGCAGCAGTAGAAAATATGGAAGTCAAAAAAAGCATTTTTGCTGAATTAGACAAATATGCGCCGGAGCACGCCATTTTGGCCTCCAATACTTCATCCTTGCCGATCACGGAAATCGCTGCGGCCACGAATAGGCCGGAAAAAGTAATCGGCATGCATTTTATGAATCCGGTGCCGGTAATGAGGCTTGTGGAGATTATTCGCGGATTGCAAACATCGGAGGAAGTGTATCAATCCATTGAGTCCATGACCAAATCTCTTCAAAAAGTGCCGATTGAAGTAAATGACTTCCCTGGATTTATTTCGAACCGAGTGCTGATGCCGATGATCAATGAAGCCATTTATGCATTATATGAAGGGGTCGCAACAAAAGAAGCCATCGATGAAGTGATGAAATTGGGGATGAATCATCCAATGGGACCGCTTACGTTGGCCGATTTTATCGGACTTGATACTTGCTTGTATATTATGGAAACCCTTCATGAAGGGTTCGGCGATGATAAATATCGTCCATGTCCGCTTTTAAGAAAATATGTAAAAGCTGGGTGGCTAGGCAAAAAAACGGGAAAAGGATTTTATGAATATTCTTAAACATTGTTTGAATAAGGACAAAGGGGTTTAAAACAGGGACAGCGGGAAGAGCTGTGTAGGCTGTCATCACTACTTTCTTGGGGGGACAGCGATGAAGCTTCATTTCACGGAAGAACAGGAAATGTTTCGAAAAGCGGTTCATGATTTTGCCAAGGAAGAAATAGAGCCGTATTTGGACCGAATGGAGCAAGGGGAGTTTCCGAGGCTTATTGTAGACAAAATGAAAAAAAAGGGGCTAATGGGCATTCCTATTCCGGAAGAATATGGAGGCCGCGGACTGGATTTTATTTCTTATATTTTGGCAATTCAGGAGCTGTCCAAAGTCAGCGCAACCATTGGAGTTATTTTATCCGTTCATACGTCCGTTGGCACAAATCCCATTTTGCATTTTGGAACTCCTCAACAAAAACATAAGTATATTCCGAAGTTGGCAAAGGGAGAGTATTTGGGAGCTTTTTGCCTGACCGAGCCAGGTTCCGGTTCAGATGCGGCTAGTTTAAGAACGAGAGCGGTCAAACGAGGGGATCACTATATTATAAACGGTTCAAAGATATTCATTACGAACGGAGGGGAGGCGAATACATACATTGTGTTTGCTTCCACTAATCCCGAAGCGGGAAGGAAAGGGATTTCCGCTTTTATCGTTGAAAGGGAGACTCCCGGTTTTCATATAGGAAAAGACGAACGGAAAATGGGGCTTCACGGCTCTCGAACCGTCCAATTGACGTTCGAAGACATGAAAGTGTCAGTAGAAAACTTACTCGGAAAGGAAGGCGAGGGGTTTAAGGTGGCGATCACCAATCTCAATGCCGGACGCATCGGCATTGCGGCCCAAGCGTTGGGAATTGCGGAAGCTGCCTTGGAAAAAGCGGTCTCCTATGTCAAAGAGCAGCGGTCAACAGGTGAATCGTCCATCTCCGAGCAAGGCGTGGACTTTCGATTGGCGGATATGGCAACGAATGTGGAAGCGGCAAAATTGTTAGTATACCGGGCGGCGTTTTTGCATTCCCGGGGGCTTCCATGCGAGAAGGAAGCATCCATGGCAAAACTATTCGCATCCAATATCGCCATGGAAGTCACAACAGAGGCGATCCAAGTCTTCGGGAGAGACGGCTATTCGAAAGACCATCCCGTTGAGCGCTATTTCCGAGATGCCAAAATCACCCAAATCTATGAAGGAACAAATGAAATACAAAGAATCGTCATTAGTAAACGGTTGTGAGAAGAGGTGCTGAAAATGAATTTTCAATTATCGGAAGAGCATGAAATGATTCGAAAAACAGTACGTGATTTCGCCCAAAAGGAAGTAGAGCCGACTGCAAGTGAACGGGACGAAGAAGAACGTTTTGATCGGACTTTATTTGAAAAAATGGCAGAATTAGGCCTTACTGGAATCCCGTGGCCGGAAGAATACGGCGGGATCGGCAGTGATTATCTTGCGTACTGTATTGCGATAGAAGAGCTGTCAAGAGTAGACGCTTCTATTGGCGTTACCCTTTCGGCTCATACATCTCTTGCCGGTTGGCCGATTTATAAATTCGGCAGTGAAGAGCAAAAACAAAAATATTTAAAACCAATGGCGGAAGGAAGAAAGATCGGAGCATACGGTTTGACGGAACCGGGATCTGGATCGGATGCCAGTGCAATGAAAACCACTGCGCGGCGGGATGGAGATGACTACATCTTAAATGGGTCGAAAATTTTTATCACGAACGGCGGTGAAGCGGATATATATGTCGTCTTTGCCATGATGGAACCGGAAAAGAAGCACCGTGGCATTAGCGCGTTTATTGTGGAAAGCGGATTTGAGGGATTTTCCGTTGGCAAAAAAGAAAAAAAGCTGGGAATCCGCTCTTCGCCTACGACGGAAATTATTTTTGAAGATTGCCGGGTTCCAAAAGAAAATCTTCTTGGAAATGAGGGGGATGGCTTTAAGATTGCCATGATGACGTTGGATGGAGGGAGAAATGGGATTGCCGCTCAGGCGGTTGGTATTGCTCAAGGCGCTTTGGATGCCGCAATAGCCTACGCGAAAGAGCGTCATCAATTTGGCAAGCCGATCATCGCCAACCAAGGAATTTCTTTTAAATTAGCGGATATGGCAACCGGTGTAGAAGCAGCCAGATTATTAACCTATCAAGCTGCTTGGCTTGAATCGCAAGGTCTTCCATACGGAAAGGCTTCCGCCATGTCGAAGCTTTTTGCCGGAGATACAGCGATGAAAGTCACAATCGAAGCCGTTCAAGTTTTTGGAGGCTACGGGTTTACAAAAGATTATCCGGTGGAACGCTTTATGCGTGATGCCAAAATCACCCAAATCTATGAAGGAACACAAGAAATTCAAAAACTGGTTATCTCCAGAATGTTAACAAAGGAATAAAAATCGAAAAAAATATCAACGGCAAGAGCTTGCCTATAAAATAACCATGATCCCAATTGGACGAGAAGTCGGAAGTCTGACTCCTCTGCGTTTTTTGCACAGTATCAAAAGGTCTCCGTCAAAGAGGGCGCCAGAATACGCAAAGGAGCGCAGACTTTTTTTACCGCAAATGGTCAAAAGCAGCCAAGACTAGAACAAACTATGCCTGATGAAAAGGCGGTCGATCGTATGAAAGGAAGAAAAGTTCATGCTTCTGTAAAAGATGAACAACTGATTCAAAAAAGGCGAAATGAGATGATTAGAGGGACGGTCCTTTTTTTAAAAAAGAGTTTCATCGCACAACTACTAAAGAAATGGCAAGTGAATTTAACTTCCCTCCGAAAGAAGTCTCCTACTTCTAAACGTGAAAGTGCGGAAGCACCAGTGAAAGTGGGAGATGAATTTCGGTTAGGCGTAGCCTAAAGTTGTCTCTTTTTTGCGCTATGATAGAATCAGTGTTATATAAATGAAAGGCTGTTATATCAATGAAATTAGATAATAATAATCATTCGGTATTCCGTTTGTATTATCATCTTGTTCTGGTCGTAAAATATCGCAGACAAGTGATTGATGATACCCTATCTGACTATGCAAAAGATATGTTTATTCGACTTGGTGAACATTACAATATTTCCTTGGTCGAATGGAATCACGATCTTGACCATGTGCATATTTTGTTCAAAGCACATCCGAATAGTGAACTATCAAAGTTCATCAATGCCTATAAAAGTGCAAGTTCTAAGACTTATCAAAAAGCATTTTCCACAAGTGAAAAGAAAACTTTGGAAAGAGTATTTTTGGTCAAGAAGCTTTTGCTTACTTACAACAGGTGGTGCGCCCATTGAAGTGATAAAGCAGTATATAGAAAATCAAGGGAGGAAGTGAGGTGATTTGATATGGCAAACAAAGCATATAAATTTCGTCTGTACCCAACACAAGAACAAGAGCGACTTCTTACAAAAACCTTCGGTTGCGTTCGTTTCGTCTACAACAAAATGTTGGCTGAACGAATGGAAACATATGAACCATTCAAGGACGACAAAGAAGTCTTGAAAAAGCAAAAAAAATTCCCGACTCCTGCAAAGTACAAAAAGGAATTTCCATGGCTCAAAGAAGTAGACAGCCTTGCGTTGGCAAACGCTCAACTGAATTTGCAGAAGGCATACCAAAACTTCTTATCTGGTCGTGCTGAATTTCCGAAGTTCAAAAGCCGAAAGGCAAGACAGTCCTACACAACCAACGTGGTCAACGGAAACATTATGCTTTTGGATGGTTATATCAAATTACCGAAACTGAAACTTGTAAAAATCAAACAACATCGAGAAATTCCGTCACATCATATCATCAAGTCTTGTACGGTTTCTCGAACAAAAACAGGAAAATACTATGTTTCTATTCTCACTGAATACGAACATCAACCTGTACAAAAAGAAGTACAAGCTGTGGTTGGCTTAGATTTTTCCATGAACGGTTTATTGGTCGATAGTGAAGAAGGTAAGACAGCCAATTACCCTCGTTTCTATCGCCAAGCCTTGGGAAAATTAGCGAAAGAACAGCGTGTTCTATCACGCAGAAAGAAAGGTTCTAATCGTTGGCACAAGCAACGACTAAAAGTGGCGAAGCTACATGAAAGAATTGCGAATCAACGAAAAGACTTTCTACATAAGGAATCGCACAAATTAGCGAAACTATATGATTGCGTGGTTATCGAAGACCTCAACATGAAGGGAATGTCCCAAGCACTCAATTTCGGCAAAAGCGTTGCTGATCATGCATGGGGCATGTTCACGAAATTTCTCCAATACAAGTTAGAGGAGCAAGGGAAAAAGCTTATCAAAATAGATAAGTGGTTTCCATCATCCAAAACTTGTTCATGTTGCGGTCGAGTAAAGGAGTCTCTATCTCTTTCTGAGCGCATATTCCATTGTGATTGTGGTTTTGTAGCAGATAGAGATTGGAATGCTTCTATCAATATCAAGCGTGAAGGATTGCGACTGTTGGCATTAGCATCATCATAAATAGAGCATGGAACAGGCTCGATAGCTAAGTAAATTTCGTACCGTTAGGTGCGATTACCTTAGAAGCCCTCACCTCTAAGCGAAGCGAAGGTGGCGGGTAGTTCACAGTACATAAAATGGATTTTAAAAACGTTGGAACAAGGAAAGAGTAAAAAGATTTGGCAGGTTTCTGTGTATTCTTTCCGATAAAAAACTGCGTATTGTAAAAAACCAAATCAATTTCGTCTGTCCAAGACATAAACATAAATTGTGAATATCTGTCTTTTTTACAAACCACCCTTTCATTTGGAACGAAAGGGTGTTAAAAGAAGAAGAGGAAAGGATGAAATCAATTTTGTCGTACGGATGGAAAGGCCGGTCGGTTTCTGATCATTCATAAGACATTTCAATATTTTGCTCATCTCTTCGAAAGACGGGACCAAGCACGTCAAGTGATGATCAAAAGAGGGGTCCCTCTCTTTTGCTGAAGCTGCAGTAGGGAGTAGTATATGAAGAATATTCGCGCTATAATAATACAGCGAAAGATAACTTGGGGCGTGGAACGATGAAAATTTTGCGAAGATGGGTCGCAATCGGTTCCTTTGTAGCTGTCTCCTCCTTTCTTTATGAAAAACAATTGGGAGCTGTTCCTTTTTTGTTTTTATCTATTTTTTTCCTGACGGCTGCTTATCGAGTGAAGACAAAAGATCGGAAGAAAATGAATGTGAGCATCTGGGGAACTTCTTATAAGAGTGAAAAAATGAGTGAATAAGCGGATTATATATGGCATAAACAAAGCATTATTGTTTATAATGGAAAATATGTATTCTAGTGTTCAATAATGTACAGAGCGTAATTTCAGCATAAGAAAAGGCCGGGTTTTAATCCGTGTTCTTTATGTGCTCTTGAGCAGGAAGCACCCGAATGGATCAACACTTTGTTTTTTTCGCTCCTTAAAGAGTGTGGAAATAGAGAAAGGAAGTGCGAACAGTGAATCTTGAACAGTTGTCGAAAGATGAGTTAAATGAAATGTCTTTTATTGAGCTGGCCTTTGCCATTCTAGAAAACAAAAAACAAGCCATTCCATTCCAACAATTACTGAACGAAATTCAAAAAATATTAGAGTTGTCCGATGAAGAAATTCAGGATAAAATGGTTCAGTTTTATACGGATTTAAATATTGACGGTCGTTTTCTTGCCTTAGGTGAAAACCAATGGGGGTTAAGAGCGTGGTATCCAATTGATCAAATTGAAGAAGAAACCGCTCCGACGGTTAAAGTACGAAAGAAAAAGGCGAAAAAAGCGGTGAAAGATGAACTCGAAGATTACGATGATACGGTGGAGGATGGTGATTTCGAAGATCTGGATGATTTTGATGACAGCCTCGACGAAGTAGAAGATCTGGATGACGAAGAGGATTTTGACGATTTGGATGAAGAAGAAGATTTTGATGACGATCTTCTGGATGAAGACTATGATTTGGACGAAGACGAATTGGACGAGGATTTAGACACTATTGACAAAGAAAAGGAATTATAATTCTGCGCTTGACTTCTTTTAATGAGAATTGTAGTATGTTATCTGGGCTCTATAAAAACTTTTTTGTATATAAAGAAGAAAGAACGCTCCCTTACTGTTCATAGGTAAGAGGGGCGTTTTTGTATTTTACCCAAAAAACTAAGGAACATTATATACAACAGTTGTTTCAGATATCAGCGAACATTATGAAGGGGGAACTAAATTGACAAAATATATATTTGTAACTGGCGGTGTGGTTTCTTCTTTGGGAAAAGGAATTACGGCTGCATCTTTAGGCAGGCTTTTAAAAAACCGAGGATTAAATGTGACGATTCAAAAATTTGATCCGTATATCAATGTGGACCCAGGTACAATGAGTCCATATCAGCATGGAGAAGTGTTTGTTACGGATGATGGAGCGGAAACGGATCTTGACCTTGGGCATTATGAACGTTTTATTGATATTAATTTAAATAAATACAGCAACGTTACAACCGGGAAAGTGTATTCGGCTGTATTAAGAAAAGAAAGACGCGGTGAATACTTAGGCGGAACGGTGCAAGTTATCCCCCATGTAACGAATGAAATTAAAGATCGGGTATTTCGGGCAGGAAAAACGACGAACGCGGATGTGGTGATCACAGAAATCGGCGGAACAGTCGGCGATATCGAGTCGCTGCCATTTTTAGAGGCAATCCGTCAAATTAAAAATGATGTTGGGCGTGACAATGTGATGTACATCCATTGTACGTTGATTCCTTATATAAAAGCAGCTGGTGAAATGAAAACGAAGCCGACCCAACATAGCGTAAAAGAATTGCGCAGCCTCGGCATTCAGCCAAATGTGATTGTCGTGCGTACAGAAATGCCGATATCGCAAGAAATGAAAGATAAAATTGCTTTGTTTTGCGATATAGATCCAAAAGCTGTCATTGAGTCAAGAGATGCCGATACATTGTATGCCGTTCCGCTCGCTCTTCAAGAACAAAAACTAGATGAAATTGTTTGCCAACATTTGAAATTGCAATGTCATGAAGCGGATATGACGGAATGGAAAGAACTTGTCGACCGCGTGAGAAACTTATCGCGGAAAACAAAGATAGCTTTGGTCGGAAAATATGTGGAACTTCAAGACGCTTATATTTCCGTTGTTGAGGCCTTAAGACATGCTGGGTACGCTTTTGATTCAGAAATTGAAATTCAATGGGTCAATTCGGAACATGTGAACTCGGAAAATGTATCCGATTTGCTCAAAGAGGCAGATGGAATTTTAGTTCCGGGCGGATTTGGCGATCGGGGAATTGAAGGAAAGATCGTTGCCATCCAATATGCCCGAGAGAATCGGGTTCCATTCTTGGGCATCTGCCTTGGCATGCAGCTGGCGTCGGTGGAATTTGCTAGAAATGTACTGGGATTGGAAGGAGCTCATTCTTCTGAAATTCGTCCTGATACAAAATATCCGATTATTGATTTGCTTCCGGAACAAAAGGATGTAGTGGATCTTGGCGGAACTTTGCGGCTTGGATTGTATCCTTGCAAGCTTTCGGAAGGGACAAAAGCGTATGAAGCTTATAAAGAAGAAGTCATTTATGAGCGTCATCGCCATCGATATGAATTTAATAACGAATATCGGGAACAAATGGAAAAACATGGTTTTGTTTTTTCCGGTACAAGTCCGGATGGGCGTTTGGTTGAAATCATCGAATTAAAAGATCATCCTTGGTTTGTCGCCAGCCAATTCCATCCTGAATTTACTTCAAGACCTACTCGTCCGCAGCCGTTGTTCCGTGACTTTGTAAAAGCCGCTATAGAAAATCAAGCATAAGAAAGGATCTTATTCAGAGAGAGATCGAATGAATGTGTGGAAAAACACATCTATCATTTGACATGAAATCGTTAAAAGAGGCCAAGGCTTTTTAAAAAGATCAATAGAATAATGGCCAATCGAACTTCTGTGCAGAAAGTGGCTAGCCGCTTCTGCACAGAAGTTTTGTTTTTTTGGATCGTTTTCAAACAGTCAATCAGCACGATTATGGATTATTTTTCCTTTTTGAGTGAATGGGCCATTCATCCTTTCAGAAAGGTCGCAGACAAACGGATGGAATGAATGGAAAATGAAACGTGAAAAAGGGCCCTTAATTTTGTGGAGGATATTTTTTGTTTAAAATCTACTTTTATAATACAATATGGCAAAATTATGGTTTTAAACATCTCCAGAAAGAAGGAATTTAATCGTAAAAAAGAGAAGTATAGTTTTGATTTAGAGAGATAGATGTGGTTCAGGATAGGAGGAGGTACCTCTTTCGCTGTTCATGTTTCATTGTTTATTTAGTTGGGATGGGGCATCAATATACATACCGGTACGAATTCAAACCATTGTAAGGGGTGGGATCCATATGGCAGAGAAAATATTAATCGTCGACGATCAATTTGGGATTAGAATTTTGTTGAACGAAGTCTTGCAAAAAGAAGGGTATGAAACGTACCAAGCCTCCAATGGCGCACAAGCTCTTGAAATTGTCGACCGGTATTCTCCTGATTTAGTGTTGTTGGATATGAAAATTCCCGGAATGGATGGCATTGAAATACTCAAAAGAATGAAACAAAAAGACCCGGATATCAGGGTGATTATTATGACCGCTTATGGAGAACTGGATATGATTCAAGAGGCAAAAGAATTGGGAGTTCTCACACATTTCGCAAAGCCGTTTGACATTGATGATATACGCAATGCCGTTAAGCAATATATTTCTTAATTTCGGGTATATTTGAACAAGTGAAGAATTTTTTTTGTGAAAACGTACCCATGTTGGTAAAAAAGATATGAATTTGGTATCATAAACAATGTAAATTCCATCCGTTGGTTTAGGTAAGGGAGGGTCCTTTGCCGATTAAACTTCCAGGGAATGAGTTAAGGAGGAAAAATTATGCCTTTAGTTTCCATGACTGAAATGCTTAACAAAGCTAAAGATGAAGGATATGCTGTGGGTCAATTCAATATTAACAACTTAGAATTCACCCAAGCGATTCTACAAGCAGCTGAAGAAGAAAAATCTCCTGTTATTCTTGGAGTTTCTGAAGGCGCAGCTCGCTACATGGGCGGATTTAAATTGGTTGTAAACATGGTTAAAGCATTGATGGAAGAATATCAAATTACGGTGCCAGTGGCTATCCATCTTGACCATGGTTCCAGCTTTGAAACATGCGCAAAAGCGATTCATGCTGGTTTCACTTCCGTTATGTTTGACGGTTCCCACTACCCTCTTGAAGAAAACATTGCGCTGACGAAAAAAGTAGTGGAACTTGCCCATCTTTTTGGTGTATCCGTTGAAGCGGAACTTGGCCGCATTGGTGGACAAGAAGATGACCTTGTTGTTGAAGAGGCAGAAGCAATGTACGCTATTCCTTCTGAATGCGATCGTCTTGTGAAAGAAACGGGTGTAGACTGCTTTGCTCCTGCACTGGGATCTGTTCATGGTCCGTACAAAGGAGAGCCGAAACTTGGTTTTGACCGTATGAAAGAAATAAGAGATTTAACAGGAGTTCCGCTCGTGCTTCATGGTGGTACAGGAATTCCAACAAAAGATATTCAAAAAGCCATTTCTCTTGGCACTGCCAAAATTAACGTAAATACAGAAAACCAAATAGCTTCTGCAAAAACTGTTCGCCAAGTTCTTGCAGAAAAACCGGATTTGTACGATCCACGTAAATACTTGGGACCGGCCCGCGATACCATTAAAGAAACGGTTATCGGCAAAATCCGCGAATTTGGTTCTTCAGGAAAAGCATTTTAAAATCATGAATAGTCAGTTTGAAACCGCCTTATCTTAATAGGGCGGTTTCCGTACATTACTCAATTGAAAATAATGGAAGAGGTGTGGTGGCGTCATGAAATTTTTTATTGATACAGCTAATATAGAAGAGATTAGAGAAGCCCATTCATGGGGGATTCTATCAGGTGTGACAACCAATCCTTCTTTAGTAGCGAAAGAAAACGTTTCTTTTCAAGATCGCCTTCGTGAGATTACATCCCTTGTGGATGGATCTGTCAGTGCAGAAGTGATTGCGACGGATGCGGAAGGAATGATTCGGGAAGGACGGGAATTGGCTCAAATTTCTCCTAATATTACGATTAAAGTACCTATGACTCCCGATGGATTAAAAGCCGTTTCCACTTTTAAAAAAGAAGGCATTAAAACAAACGTAACCCTTATTTTTAACGCCAATCAAGCCCTTTTAGCCGCTCGTGCCGGAGCTTCCTATGTTTCTCCGTTTTTGGGACGACTGGACGATATTGGGCATGATGGTTTGGAATTGGTCGAAAAAATTGCTAATATTTTTGCGATCCATGATATTGAAACCGAAATCATTGCTGCTTCTATTCGCCATCCTCAGCATGTCACCGAAGCTGCCTTAAAAGGCGCTCATATCGCCACTGTTCCGTTTAAAGTATTGAAGCAAATGTTCCATCATCCGCTTACTGACAAAGGTATTGCTGCTTTTCTTGCCGATTGGGGCGGAAGATCGCTGAAATAAAATAAATTTTTCATCAGCGGGGCGCTTCCCCTGCTGATGTATAAGTTTTTGGAAAGTCTGACTTTCCTTGATTTGCTTAGCCGGAGCACCTTCTAGCGGAATAGCGGTAATCCCAAAGAATGCATCAAAAGACAAAAATCTATGATTTGAAAAAAATTCCAATATTTATACATGAAAAATGATATTTTGTTTAAACTAAAAAAGAATCCATGAAATCCTCTGTTTGAATGGATAAATATAAGTTCTTAAAAGTAGTGAAATCGTTATCTTTTGTTTTAGCAGGAAGGCAGCAAACTGCGGCACCAGAACAGTTGTGTTGCAAGATGATAGAGCCATCCTATGAAATAAAAATCCCGATCAATCACACTTGTCATCAATGAATGATGAACAATAATGTGATGGAGTTTCGTTTAATTTTTTCAACAAGGTAATCGGAAGGGAGTCTACCATGGAAAAGCTAAAAATCGCAGGAGGATATCCACTAAAGGGAACGGTAAAAATTGACGGAGCAAAAAACAGCGCTGTGGCTCTTATACCGGCAACGATTTTAGCAGAGTCTCCGGTAACCATTGAAGGATTGCCTGATATTTCTGATGTCCAAATTTTAAAACATTTATTGATGGAAATTGGCGGTAAGGTTACCTTTGAAAAAAATGAGATGACAGTTGATCCAACAGAAATGGTTTCCATGCCGCTCCCCAACGGCAGGGTGAAAAAGCTGCGCGCTTCCTACTATTTAATGGGTGCGATGTTGGGCAGGTTTAAAAAAGCCGTTGTTGGACTCCCTGGAGGCTGTCATCTTGGACCACGCCCTATCGACCAACACATTAAAGGTTTTGAAGCGCTCGGTGCTGAGGTAACAAACGAGCAAGGAGCCATTTACTTACGTGCGAAAGAGTTGCGAGGGGCGAGGGTGTATTTGGATGTGGTCAGTGTAGGCGCCACGATCAATATCATGCTGGCAGCAGTGAAAGCGAAAGGGCGGACAGTGATCGAAAATGCGGCGAAAGAGCCGGAAATTATTGATGTAGCCACCTTGCTGAATAATATGGGAGCCAAAATCAAAGGAGCCGGGACAGACGTGATTCGAATTGATGGAGTGGAACATTTGCACGGGTGTCGGCATACCATTATTCCTGATCGAATTGAAGCAGGCACATACATGATTTTGGCTGCGGCGATTGGAGAAGGAATTCTCATCGACAATGTCATTCCCCCTCATTTAGAGTCCGTCACAGCCAAACTTCGGGAAATGAATGTACCCATTGATATCGGAGATGACCAAATATTTGTCGGGAAAAGCGGCGAAATCAAAGCAGTTGATATTAAAACTCTTGTTTATCCAGGATTCCCAACAGATCTGCAGCAGCCATTTACCACTCTTCTTACTCAAGCTAAGGGCACATCAATTGTGACAGATACCATCTATTCCGCACGCCTCAAACATATAGATGAACTGAGAAGAATGAACGCCAAAATTAAAGTTGAGGGCAGTTCCGCCATCATTGACGGTCCGGTTAAGCTTCAAGGGGCGAAAGTAAAAGCGAGCGATTTACGCGCCGGTGCTGCACTTGTGATCGCTGGCTTGCTCGCGGAAGGCATTACGGAAGTGACAGGTGTCGAACATATTGATAGAGGATACAGCCATATAGTGGAAAAATTAAACGGCCTCGGTGCGACAGTTTGGCGTGAAAAATTATCAGAAGAAGAATTAGAACAAATAAAAAGTTCCTGATTCACTCTATTTTCCTCCTAAATGTGTTACAATAAATCTGTAATTATGTTATACAAATTCTAGTTATGTGTAATACAGGAGGAACCCATTATGGAGAGAAGCTTATCGATGGAACTTGTCCGCGTGACGGAAGCGGCTGCTCTTGCTTCAGCGCGGTGGATGGGACGAGGAAAAAAGGACGAAGCGGATGACGCTGCTACAACGGCAATGAGAGATGTGTTTGACACGGTTCCAATGAAAGGCACCGTGGTTATTGGCGAAGGCGAAATGGACGAAGCACCGATGCTTTATATAGGAGAAAAATTAGGGACAGGCTATGGCCCTCGAGTGGATGTAGCAGTAGATCCGCTGGAAGGAACGAATATTGTCGCATCCGGCGGCTGGAACGCTTTAGCGGTCATTGCCGTTGCGGATCATGGCAACCTTTTGCACGCTCCCGATATGTATATGGATAAAATTGCGGTCGGTCCGGAAGCTGTTGGACAAATTGACATCAACGCTCCGATCATCGACAATTTAAAAGCAGTAGCAAAAGCAAAAAACAAAGACATTGAAGATATCGTGGCAACGGTTTTGAACCGCCCGCGTCACGAGCATATCATCGCCGAGCTTCGTGAAGCAGGAGCTCGCATTAAATTAATCAACGATGGAGATGTAGCAGCTGCCATCAATACAGCTTTTGACCATACAGGCGTTGATATTCTTTTCGGAATTGGAGGGGCGCCTGAGGGAGTAATTGCAGCCGTAGCCTTAAAGTGTTTAGGCGGAGAAATTCAAGGAAAACTTATGCCGCAAAATGATCAAGAATTGAATCGGTGCAAAAGCATGGGAGTCGATGTCAATCAAGTTCTCCGCATGGAAGATTTGGTGCGGGGCGATGACGCCATCTTTGCTGCTACCGGCGTCACGGATGGAGAATTATTACGAGGAGTTCAATTTAAAGGCACTTATGGTTCAACACACTCTGTGGTCATGAGAGCAAAATCAGGCACGGTTCGTTTTATTGAAGGACGCCATAGTTTAAACAAAAAGCCGAACCTCGTCATAAAACCTTAAGGAACCGCCCAGAGAATTGAACAGTTCTTCCTTTTGATCGTACAGGCTCCCGGCTTGTACGATTTATTCCTTCCTTTTTTGTTCTCTTATTGATACATCCCTATGAACCAGTTAAAATAGATATGGCTTTCGCGAATTTTCCGTTCTATCTCTTCCTCATATATTTGATTAAAACTATTGCCATTTGATGAAGAATAAAATGTTGTGAAAAACTGAATAATAAAAAGTGTGGTGTCAAAATGGAAGAACTAACAATCTCATGCTTAGAAAACATGAAACTGAAAGAATTGTATGAGTTAGCGAAAACGTATAAAATTTCCTACTACAGCAAATTAACCAAAAAAGAATTAATTTTTGCCATACTGAAAGCAAGGGCAGAACAAGAGGGCTTTTTCTTCATGGAAGGCGTTCTTGAAATCATCCAGTCAGAAGGGTTTGGTTTTCTCCGTCCCATTAATTATTCGCCAAGCTCTGAAGATATTTATATATCGGCATCCCAAATTCGACGATTTGATCTCCGAAATGGTGATAAAGTTTCCGGAAAGGTTCGTCCTCCAAAGGAAAATGAACGTTATTACGGCTTGCTTCATGTAGAGGCCGTCAACGGGGATGATCCTGAATCAGCAAAAGAAAGGGTGCACTTTCCGGCTTTAACACCGCTCTATCCTGACCGACAAATAGAACTTGAAACTTCACCATCCAATCTATCCACCAGAATCATGGACATCATCACTCCAGTGGGATTTGGCCAACGCGGACTCATTGTGGCTCCGCCAAAGGCAGGTAAAACCATGCTTCTAAAAGAAATTGCCAACGCTATCACAACCAACCACCCTGAGGCAGAATTAATCGTTCTGTTGATAGATGAAAGACCTGAAGAAGTGACTGATATTGAACGGTCCGTTCAAGCAGAAGTCGTCAGTTCTACATTTGATGAAGTTCCGGAAAATCACATAAAAGTAGCTGAACTTGTTTTGGAAAGAGCCATGCGTCTTGTAGAGCATAAAAGAGACGTTGTGATTTTAATGGACAGCATCACCCGGCTTGCCAGAGCTTATAA
This sequence comes from Bacillus sp. FSL W8-0223, assembly GCF_038006805.1. Taxonomy (NCBI): domain Bacteria; kingdom Bacillati; phylum Bacillota; class Bacilli; order Caryophanales; family Bacillaceae; genus Bacillus; species Bacillus sp. FSL W8-0223. The sequence continues at coordinate 3,469,709 of NZ_JBBOVX010000001.1, read as the reverse complement.
CTTAGTCATTCCGCCAAGCGGAAGAACGTTGTCCGGAGGAATTGATCCGGCTGCTTTCCATCGTCCGAAGAGATTTTTTGGAGCTGCCCGCAATATTGAAGAAGGCGGGAGCTTGACGATTTTGGCAACTGCTCTTGTGGATACGGGTTCACGCATGGACGACGTGATTTATGAAGAATTCAAAGGAACCGGCAACATGGAACTTCATCTCGATCGGAATCTTGCTGAGAGAAGAATTTTTCCGGCGATTGATATTCGTCGTTCCGGAACGCGTAAAGAAGAATTGTTGATTGATAAAGAACGGCTGGATGTTTTATGGGCGATTCGAAAAACGATGTCAGATTCTCCGGATTTGGCAGAGAAATTTTTGCGCAAGCTTAAACAAACCAAAACCAATAGTGAATTTTTTGAGCAAATTGCTGAGGAAATGAAAACGAATGGGATGTCTAAACGGATTTTGATGTAAAAGCATTGAAAATGAACACGTGATCTGGGGAAAGATTTGGTGGCTTTTTTCACCAGAAGAGGCAAACACTTTTGTTGCAATGAAATACATTTTCTGCTATAATCCTACTAGTGTTTTTTGAAAAAAGAAGTATGCGGTTGTTTCCGCACTTTCATAGAACTCTGTTTCAGATGACTCAGGGCATAAAAGGAGATGAAAAGAATGAAACCAGGTATTCATCCTGAATACAAAAAAGTAAAAGTAAAATGCGCTTGCGGAAATGAATTCGAAAGTGGTTCCGTGAAGGATGAGCTTCGCGTTGAAATTTGTTCTGAATGCCATCCTTTCTACACAGGACGTCAAAAATTCGCTTCTGCAGCCGGTCGTGTTGATAAATTTAATAAAAAATACGGTCTTAAATAAGAATCGAAAGAGTGACAGGCGAGTTTTATCAACTGCTTGCCTGTTTTTTGTTCCCGGCGGAAGCAGCTATAATAGTCTCTTGTTCGTGGAAACAATGGTATAGGGGCAATGAACGATATTGCCTCTATTTTTTTGCAGCTGCTTTGCCCGGAGAAGGATCTGCTTTCCGGGGCCGGGAAAATGGATGGGGCTGCATCCTGGACATGCATGACGGCAGTACGGGGTATAAAAGGATCATTGCCGTTTGCAATCGTTTTTTACTTATTTAGATCGGACTTCGTGTCTAAAACACAAAATCGTTTTTTGCGGGAAATGATCCGTAAAAGCTTATGGAAATCTTGAGAAGGCAGTGCGGGATGCAGGCCCCGGCTGCTCATTGGTTTCTTAAATTCTTGAACGGAATTTCTTGGAAAGTGGGGCTCTTTCTATGTATGTCATGGAACATTCCGGTTGGGTGGAAGTCATATGCGGCAGCATGTTTTCCGGGAAATCGGAAGAGTTGATTCGTCGTGTTCGCAGAGCAGAATTTGCAAAACAAAACATCCTTGTATTTAAACCAAAATTGGACAATCGTTACAGCGAAGAAGCGGTCGTCTCTCATAACGGAATTTCTTTTGAGGCAATCCCGGTAGAATCTTCTCAAGAGATTGTGGAATTGGTCACGGAAGACATTGATGTTGTAGCGATCGACGAGACCCAGTTTTTTGATGAAGGCATTGTTGAAGCCGTAAAGCACTTAGCGGATCGAGGGCACCGTGTGATCGTGGCGGGATTGGATCTCGATTTTCGCGGAGAGCCTTTTGGCCCCATGCCTGCTTTAATGGCGACGGCAGAAATGGTCACAAAACTACAAGCAGTGTGCACGGTTTGCGGCTCGCCTGCAAGCCGGACACAACGGCTTATAAACGGTTCGCCCGCCAGTTATGATGATCCGATCATCTTGGTGGGAGCGTCTGAAAGTTACGAGCCGAGGTGCCGCCATCATCACGTCGTTCCTGGATCAGAGAAAGAACAACAAAAGAAAAGCTTAGCTTCCTCTCAGGAAATATAAAGCAATAGTACCCTCCTTTTTATTGGTTATCCTAAGAAAAGGAGGTGTTTTTTTATGCGTTTTTTCCTGATGGCCGCTGTGGTGTTTTTGCTGTTGAACGGCTGTGGAATGATTGAAAGGGATTCGACCTATGGAGAACGGGAAGACCGTCATGGAGTTCAATTTGTAAGCCATCGAGATCGTCTCGGCGGCCAAGAGCGCAGGGAGCGTGACGACCCGACAAACACAAACCAAAATCCTAATTTTATTGATCGAGCGCCCGATCAGCCGAATTTAGGCACTGATATTGAGAAAGCAAAGCAAGTGATTCGCAATGACACAAACCATTATGAGGCTGATTCCGTTTGGATCAACGGACGGACGATGTGGGTAAAAGTCAATACCCACAGAAAACTGTCCGATGAAGACAAAGCGGAAGCAAGATTGCATAGAAAGCTCATCCAAGCCCTTCCGCGTTACCGGATCGAGGTGGATATCAAGCAGCGATAAGCTCCCTTGCGTTAGGGAGTCCTTTTTATATGTATAAGAAAAGGGTCCAACCGCCCCTAACTGCTCGATAAGTTCAACTAACAAAATCCCCGCTTATGAAAGTTTCACTTAATTTTTTGGTGTTGTGGCTGGCCATCCTGTATACTATAATAAGAACGTTTAAGACTGAACGTAGAGGTGACATGAATGTTTGATCGTTTGCAGGCAGTGGAAGACAGGTACGAGAAATTAAATGAACTGCTGAGTGATCCCGAAATTGTGAACGACCCGAAAAAGCTTCGGGATTATTCAAAAGAGCAGTCGGATATAGCCGAAACCGTGCAAACGTACCGTGAATATAAGAAGAAAAAGCAGCAATACCAAGAAGCGAAAGAAATGCTGGAGGAAAAGCTTGATCCGGAAATGCGCGAAATGGTAAAAGAAGAACTGCATGATCTCGAGGGTCAACTGGAGGATTTGGAAGAGCAATTAAAAATCCTGCTGCTTCCGAAAGATCCGAATGATGATAAAAACGTTATCATGGAAATCCGCGGAGCGGCAGGGGGAGAAGAGGCAGCCCTTTTTGCGGGAGATCTGTACCGCATGTACAGCCGCTATGCTGAGTCAAAAGGTTGGAAAACAGAAGTAATCGAAGCGAATCCAACAGGACTTGGAGGATATAAAGAAATCATTTTTATGATTCAAGGTAAAGGAGCTTTTTCTCGGTTAAAATATGAAAACGGCGCTCACAGGGTTCAGCGTGTTCCGGAAACAGAATCGGGCGGCCGGATTCATACATCCACTGCGACGGTTGCTTGTCTGCCGGAAGCGGAAGAAGTAGAAGTGGAAATCAATGAAAAAGATATTCGCGTCGATACGTTTGCTTCCAGCGGTCCGGGCGGGCAAAGTGTAAACACAACCATGTCGGCAGTCCGTTTAACTCATATTCCAACCGGAATTGTTGTGTCTTGCCAAGATGAAAAGTCGCAGATCAAAAATAAAGAAAAAGCCATGAAAGTATTGCGCGCCCGCATTTATGACAAATATCAGCAGGAAGCGCAGGCAGAGTACGATGAAAAACGCAAATCCGCTGTCGGCACAGGAGATCGTTCTGAACGCATTCGCACGTATAACTTTCCGCAAAATCGCGTTACCGATCACCGAATCGGTTTGACGATCCAGAAGCTTGATCAAGTGCTGGAAGGAAAACTGGATGAGGTGATTGATGCTCTCATCTTGGAAGAACAATCGAAAAAACTGGAAAATTTAGAGGACTAGACATGGCGGGATGGAAATTATACGAAGCCCTTAATTGGGCTTCTTCTTTTTTAAAAGAGCATAAACGCGATCAAAATGCGGGAGAAATTTTGCTTATGCATGTCATGAAAATGGATCGAGCCAAACTGTTGGCTAATTTGCGAACAGATTTAAGCCGAAAAGAACAAGAACAGTTTGTTGACTGGGTGCACCGTCATAGCGAGGGCGTCCCCGTCCAATATTTAGTAGGTTCTGAAGAATTTTTCGGCCGAACTTTTGCAGTGAATAAAAACGTGTTGATTCCGAGGCCGGAGACGGAAGAGTTGGTTTATTACGCTTTAAAAAGAATGTCTGTTTTATTTGACGGCAAAAAGGGATTGACGATTGCGGATATCGGTACCGGGAGCGGAGCCATCGCTGTTACCGTCAAATTGGAACGGTCGGACTGTATCGTTTATGGTGTGGATATTTCCCGGCCGTCGCTCGATGTGGCTATCCAAAACGGAAACCGTTTAGGAGCTGATGTTCAATGGGTGGAAGGAGATTTGTTAACGCCATTCATTGATAAAGGAATAAAATTGGACGTCATTCTTTCGAATCCTCCTTATATTCCGCTGGCCGAAAAGGATTTATTAGCCGATGTCGTGAAAGATCATGAGCCGGAATTGGCTTTATTTGGAGGGCAAGACGGATTGGATCTATATCGCCGGTTTTGCACCCAGCTTCCGCTTGTATTAAAAGAACAGGCTCTTGTCGGTTTCGAAGTCGGTGCCGGCCAAGGGCAAGTTGTAGCGGATATGCTGAAAAAAGTGTTTCCTAAAGGGGACATACAGGTTGTGTTTGATATAAACGGCAAAGACCGCATGGTATTTATGGAGAGGAAGAATCATCAGTGAATGCAGCTGGCGAAAGGGTTCCTTGAATGGAAACAAACAGAGGCTCTGAAGTTGATAGAATAAAGAGATCCTATTTGAATTTCTCATCAAAAAAGAAACCCCCTTATGCGCCATGCTTTCTGATTTTTGTTAGTCCATTTAAGTGAATAAGCCTGTAGGAAGCCACTTGGGGAGGAAGATCGACGACCCGGGTGGCTTTTTCGTTTTGTCTGATAAGGCCTGTACTGAAAATAGGTTTCTATGAAATTTTATTTTCCGTGTTTAATTGCCGGTGATTATGTCCACACTGCTTTTTAGAGGGGAGAGGTGGATGAAAATGAAAAAGTATACGGCAGTATTTTATTTATTGATTCTTTCAATGGGAACCATTTTCAGTTTATATATACCGAAGCAGGAAACAGCCGCGGAGGAAACAGTGGTTATCCCGGATCAGGCGATTCGATTAAGGATTTTGGCCAACAGCGATAAGCCGGAGGACCAAGCAGTGAAAAGAAAAATACGCGATGAAGTGAATGCCCATATTCAGTTGTGGGTGAAAGATCTTACTTCTATCAGCCAAGCAAGGAAAGTGATCAAAAGCAAACTTCCGGAAATACAACGTATTGCTTCCCGCGTCATGGACGAGGAAGGAATTCATCAATCGGTGAAAGTTGAATATGGGAAGCACATCCAGTTTCCAACCAAACTGTACGGTCAATATTTATATCCGGCGGGAGACTATGAAGCGGTTTTAATTACATTAGGAGAAGGGAAAGGAGCCAACTGGTGGTGTGTTCTCTATCCTCCGCTTTGTTTTCTTGACTTTTCTAACAGTGTGGCCGTTCGCAATGAAGCGGAGGCAAATCCGGGTGTGAACGAGAAAAAAGAAAAGACCGAAAAAAGAGAAACGAATAAGAAAGAAGAGGTCGAGTCGGCACCATCGACAGTGGACAAAGAGGACGATTCAACGGTGACTGAAAAGAATCCAATCGAGGCCCCGAGAAAAAAAGATGAAACAGAAACAAGTTCAACGGGAGAAGGTATCGAACAGCCTTCTTTATCTGCCGCGGGCGCAGACGGCCAAATGGAAAATAAAAGCGAGTTGTCGAGAGACCATTCGGCAAACGTAAAGGAAACAAAAAAGAAAAAGGAAGAAGATCCTATCAAGAAAAACAGCGTCTCTAAGAAAAAAAGCAGCAAACCCCCTGTTTATGTCGGCGACGAAGAGAAAGTAAAGGTTCATTTTTTAATCGTGGATGTCATGAAAAAGCTCTTTTAATCGGAAGCACCTCGAATGGGTTGTCGAGGTGTTTTTTCATGTGCCATTTTGGGAGCATCGGCAGGAAAAAGAGAAAAAATTGGGAATTATAAAAAAACAAGAAACTTATTTTCAGCTTAAACGTAAATGTAATTTGGAGCAAGATTTTTTCGAGTCTGGGTCCTTTTCCCGAAGAAAGAGGTGCTGAAACCAGCTTCCGGCCTTTACTCAGTTAAGAGATTTTCACTCTTCTTCACTGGAGGAAGGATCTAAATAGACGGTTTGTTTTCAAAAGGAGTGATTTCATGTCTTTGAAACTGGAAAATGTGACAAAACGATTTGGCTCTTTGACAGCAGTAAATCAATTATCGTTAGAAATTCCGTCCAATGAAATTTTCGGATTTCTCGGAGCGAATGGTGCCGGAAAAACGACCACATTTCGAATGATTTTGGGGTTGTTGGATTTGTCGAATGGCTCCATTCTATGGGACGGGAGGCCGATCAACTACGAAACCAGTCCTTACATTGGATATTTGCCCGAAGAGAGAGGGCTGTATCCGAAATTAAAGGTGAAAGACCAGGTGGTGTACTTGGCACGGTTAAGAGGCATGGACAAACAAAACGCCGAGAAGGAATTAAAAAAATGGCTGGACCGCTTTCAAGTGCCTCAATATGAAATGAAAAAAGTGGAAGAACTTTCGAAAGGAAATCAGCAAAAAATTCAATTTATCACAGCCGTTCTTCATAAACCGAAACTGTTAATTCTCGATGAACCGTTCAGCGGTCTTGATCCGGTCAATGTCGAACTATTAAAAGAGGCCGTTCTGGATTTAAAAAACAGCGGGACAACCATTGTGTTCTCCAGCCATCGTATGGAGCATGTGGAAGAACTATGCGAACATGTATGCATCATGCAAAAAGGCAGTCCGGTTTTATCAGGGTCTCTTCGTGAAATCAAGCGTTCATTCGGGAAAAAGAACATTTCCATTGCGGCCGATTTTTCGCTTGATTATTTAAAGGAGTTTCCGGGAGTATTGAAATGGAAAAAAACGAGTGAAGGAGCACTTCTTCAAGTAGAAACGGAAGAAGCCGGACAGCCGATTTTGGAAAGTCTGATCGGAAAAGGATTTGTTCGTAAATTTTCAATAGACGAGCCTTCTTTGAATGATATTTTTATAGAGAAAGTGGGGCTTTCTTATGAATAAGTTTTGGATGATGCTCGTACATACTTATGGAACTAAATTAAAAACAAAATCGTTTATAGTGACAACGATCATTTTGGTGGCGGCCATTTTTTTGATGGCCAACATTAATAAAATCATTTCTTATTTTGACGGCCATGAAGTCAAACACATTGCTGTACTTGATGAAAGCAATGGCGTTATCTTTGCGCCTTTAAAAACGAGCTTGACAGCCGTAGACAAAGACATAAAACTTGAAAAATCCGGCGATGACGAAACCGCTTTGAAAAAACAAGTAAGTGAAGGAAAATTAGATGGTTATTTGGTCTTGTCGCTTGATGAGCGACAATTGCCGAAAGCCGTTTACCGATCGGAATCCTCTGACTCCAATACGGCCGATCGGTTGAAAAATGCTTTGCAAACGGTGAAGGGGCAAATGGTCGCCGGAAAACTTCAGCTTACCTCTGATAAGCTGGCTCTTTTAAACTCCCCTGTTTCATTTGAAAAGGTGCCTCTTGATCGAAAGGCCCAATCAAAAGAACAGCAGGGAGCGGCGAGTGCGCTCGTATACGTTCTGTTAATAGCCATTTATATGTCTGTGCTTATGTATGCCAACATGATTGCCACAGAAGTGGCCGTTGAGAAATCCTCTCGAGTGATGGAAATTTTGATTTCCAGTGTGTCGCCGATCAAGCAGATGTTTGCCAAAATTTTGGGTGTAGGGCTGTTGGGGTTGACGCAAATCATAATCGCAATCGCAGCCGGTGTTCTAGCACTTCAAACGAATTCGGAAGTATTGTCATTTATTAAACATTTTCATATTTCCAGCATGGCTGCTTCCACGATTGGATACGCGATTGTGTTTTTCCTTCTTGGATATTTTCTTTATGCTACATTGGCTGCTTTGTTGGGATCGCTTGTCAGCCGGGTGGAAGATATTCAACAAATGGTGCTTCCAATGACGTTTTTAGTAGTGATCGGCTTTATGGTGTCCATGTATGGGATGAATCAGCCGGACGCTGCCTTCGTTACCGTTGCATCTTATATTCCGTTTTTCACCCCGATGATTATGTTTATGAGGCATGGACTATTGGGGATTCCCACTTGGGAAGTTTTAGTCGGCATTGCGATTATGATTGTATCCATCATTATTCTGGCCGTCATGGGCGCTCGAATTTATCGAGGGGGAGTGCTGATGTATGGGACTTCTTCTTCTCTGAAAAATATAAAAACCGCCTTCCTGTTGACAAAAAAAGAACCAGCGTCCGAAAGAAAGAAAAACATTCCTTTTTAATGCGGCTATGGATTGAAAAAGCGGCGAAAAAGTTTGAATATCCACTTTTCTCGTGGCATGCTTTGAATTCAATTGGAAGCCCAAACATCAAAATTATATCGTCATAAAGAACCGGACCCGCTCAAGGGTTCGGTTTTTTAATAGGAATAGGACAAATATTAAACTTTTGATGCGGATGAAATAGCAAAAAAAGCGTAAATTCTGAAATTTATCCACTTTATCCACATAGTTATCCACTGATTAAACATTATATTATCCACATATGTGGATAATAATGGGGAATTTGTGAATATGCGTTTTTATGATAAAATAAAGGAACGCCACAATATAATTAGGATAAAGAGCGGTTGAAAACGAAAAAGAACTTTGTGAAATTGTAAGGTGAATAAGGATGGAAACAAAATGTTGGATTGTGGATAAAGAAGTGGACAACAAAACTCGTTATCCACAAATTGAAGAAGCAGCACAAGCTCTTCGGTTAAATGAAGTGGTGGCCTTTCCGACCGAAACGGTCTATGGATTAGGGGCCAATGCTTTGAGCGATGAGGCGATTGCCAAAATTTATGAAGCGAAAGGGCGGCCAAGCGATAATCCGCTTATTGTTCATATCGCCGATACATCCCAATTGGAACCACTTATTGTGGACATTCCTGAAAAAGCGAAACGGCTGATGGAAGCTTTTTGGCCTGGTCCGTTAACCATTATTTTTAAGAAAATGCCAGGACGCCTATCCGAGAAGGCTACAGCCGGTATGGATACGGTGGGCATTCGCATGCCTGACCATCCGGTTGCGCTTAAATTGATTTCGGCGTGCGGCCTCCCCATCGCTGCCCCAAGCGCCAATCGGTCCGGAAAGCCGAGTCCGACTTCTGCTAAACATGTTTGGGACGATTTAGCAGGGAAAATTGCCGGTGTCGTGGACGGTGGAGAAACGGGGGTCGGGGTGGAATCCACTGTGCTTGATTGCACTGTAGAGCCGCCCGTCATTTTACGTCCCGGCGGCCTTTCAAAGGAAGAAATAGAAGATGTCATTGGCCATGTAGAATTCGACCCTGCTCTAAAAAATAAAGACAGCAAGCCGAAAGCTCCGGGCATGAAATATACTCATTATGCTCCGAACGCACCTTTGTATTTAGTGGAAGGACCGATCGAAAAAATTCAGCAGCTGGCGGATGCTCAAAGAAGTGCGGGAAAAAAGGTCGGAATCTTAACGACAGAGGAGAACTCTTCCAGCTATGATGCCGATATTGTTCTCTCCTGTGGAAAAAGATCCGAATTGTCCACGGTCGCTCATGAACTTTATGGCGTGTTGCGCCAATTTAACGAGACGGAAGTGGACATTATCTATTCAGAAGTTTTTCCAAACAAGGGTATTGGTGCAGCGGTGATGAACCGTCTGGAAAAAGCGGCGGGACATAAATGGATTCGATGACGGATGAATGTTGTCAACGTTTTGACGATCCTCCTTTGGTAAACGATTGGGCAAACATTCGGAATCTCAAAAAAGAAGGACGTAATGACGACCTGGCCATTTAATTAAATAAGAGATAAGGGGATTGGTCTATTTTCAGCCTCTTTTCTTACCAGTGGCTTATCATTCTAAAACCTTTCGGACATGCATAATCATGAATAGGGGATGTCCGAAGGGGGATGCAGAATGACAAGCTATATGGGGGAAATCATAACATTAGTATTAATGGCGTTTGCGCTCAGCATGGATGCGTTTTCTGTTGGTTTGGGAATGGGAATGTTTGCGCTCCGCTCTAAACAAATTTTTTACATAGGAATGATGGTTGGGATCTTCCATGTTTGGATGCCGCTGATGGGAATGATAGCGGGCCATTTTTTATCGCACACATTCGGAAAGGTTGCCGGATATGCCGGAGGGATTCTATTGATTCTGTTAGGAATCTCCATGTTCCTATCTTGCTTTAAAAAAGAGGAATCGTTTGTGACGCCTGTTGGTTTTGGGTTGATTTTATTTGCTTTAAGCGTCAGCCTCGACAGCTTTTCTGTCGGTTTGACGCTAGGGATATTAGGCGCAAAAACGGTCGTTTCTCTTGTTTGTTTTGGGGTTACAGCGGCATTATTAACTTGGTTTGGTCTTTTGATTGGCAGTAAAGCGAAGAGTGTAATCGGCGTTTACAGTGAAGCGATCGGCGGGAGCATACTATTGGCGATAGGGCTTAAACTGATTCTCCCTTTTTAGGCAGGGAGCAGATAGGGTAAGCTTACGTGGAGAGATGGCAGAAGATGATCGGGATAAAGGGAGTAGGACTTTTGTTTGGTTCCGCTTCCTTTTTCTTTTAAAAAAGGAGAAAAATTAGGAAAATTTATGAATTCAATCTGTATGAAAAAAGTAGGATTCGATATAATAAGAGTAAGAGAGGGTGGCATGAAAAATGAGAGTTCTCTTTGTTTGCACAGGTAATACTTGCAGAAGTCCGATGGCCGAGGCCATTTTAAAAAAGATCAACGAACAGATTGAGGTGAAATCTGCGGGTATCTTTGCAGCAGATGGCGCCGGCATGTCCGTGAATGCCCAAACGGTTTTAAAAGAAAAGAATATTCCTTGCAGCCACCAAAGCCGGACGCTGACAAAAGAGGATATTGAATGGGCTGACTATATTTTCACGATGACAACCAGCCATAAAAATTATATTATGCAAATGTTTCCAAAAGCAGCGGATAAAACGTTTTCTATTAAAGAGTTTGTATTGGGCCGACATGAAGATGTTATCGATCCTTATGGAGGTCCCGTTGAATTATATAGGAAGACGTACAACGAATTGGAAAGCTTAATTCGTCAATTGGCTGCTAAACTATAAGGGTAGGGAGAGAAAACAATGAAAAAACGGTTTAAATTCGGGCTGAGAAAAAAGTTGGTTTTGTTTACCTATTTAGTAGCACTTATCACATATTCCTGCTCCGCCTTTTTCATTTACATAATACGGCCCATATTTTTCTCAAGTGCCGACGACAGGGTCTTCACGATTGTCACGCTTCTGTTGGGAATTATTTGGTCAGGCATCCTGGCGTTTTTTGCCGCTCGGATCATTGTGAAGCCTTTGCAGCTGTTGGAACAAGCGGCTCTTGAGGCGGCTGAGGGAAATATTGTCCATGATGTAAAAGTGCCAAAGAGTGATGATGAAATCCGTTCGCTGGCTTTGGCGTTTAACGGTATGCTGCAAAATTTACGGGAAATGGTACGGCAAATCGAGACTACCTTTACTTTAACGAACACGAAAGTGCTTGAAATTTTAACAGAAGTCGAAAGAGCGTCCAAACATGCGGAAGACATTGCCCAAACGATTGACGAAATTTCTGCGGGCGCAGAAAGTTCCGCCGGAGCGATCCAAGCCACGGCCGAATCGATGGAGGATGTCACCAAAATTGCCCATGAAGTTCAAACTCAGGCAAAATCTTCGAAACAAAAAGCAGAGGAAATGGTCAAAGAACTGCAAAACAGCAAGGAAGCGATGCAATCTCTTATCGACGGAATTCAACAGCTTGCATTGGATAATAGGCAGTCTTTGCAAGCGGTAAAGCGCTTGGAAGAAAATGCGGTAAAAGTGGGTCAAATCATACAGTTGGTCGGGGACATCGCCGCACAGACCAATCTGTTGGCTCTCAATGCTTCTATTGAAGCTGCACGGGCAGGGGAACACGGAAAAGGATTTGCGGTCGTTGCCGAAGAGGTTCGGAAGCTCGCGGATGGAAGCGCTAAAGCTGTTCAAGGAATTTCTGAATTGATAAAAGACATTCAAAAAGAAGTGGAGCATGTGGTCGGACAAATTACAAGACAGGTGGAATCGGCTAATGAAGAAGCGGAAAAGGGCAGCCTCACCAACTCCGCGATAGAAGAAATGACATTGGTCATTAACGAAGTGGCGAATGCTGTTCATACGATTTCAACATTAGTGGATGGACAAATGGAAGGAATTCAAAAAACTTCCCAACAATCTCAGGAAGTAGCAGCGATAGCGGAAGAGACGTCGGCAGGAGCTCAGCAAGTGACAGAGTCGACAAAAGAGCAGGCGGCAGATATGGAAAAGGTTGAACAAGTTGCCAGGGAGTTGAAAGAACAGGCAAAACAGCTTCAATCTACGATTACAAGATTCCGTATTGAAGAGGAGCAGGTCTGATTTCAACAAAGCCGGCTGCTTTTCTCTTCTTTTTATTTTGTTCAAACGGCGTCACCTGCCATCTAAAGTGCGACATTCGGCAGATTTTGTGGAAAGAAAGGACACATCCGCACGTATACTGCCACTGTCGGTTTTCTGTCGTTTGAAAACAGCCGGCATCTGGGACGGAAGAGATCTCAGAGCGAATATACTTTATATTTTTTGCAGGGTGTGCCAAAATAAAGTTACAAGAAGAAATTTCTGCGAAAGTGGCTTCGGCTTTGGCCGAGAAGGAGGAACAAACATGAAAGTAGCGATTGCGTCCGATCACGGCGGAATTCATATAAGAGCAGAAATAAAAAAATTACTGGAAGAACTAGGAATAGATTATGAGGATTTTGGCTGCAATTGTGAAACGGAAACTTCTGTCGATTATCCGGATTATGCTTTGCCTGTTGCTGAAAAAGTGGCGAACGGAGAGTTTGACCGCGCCATTCTCATTTGCGGAACTGGAGTTGGGATGAGTATTTCGGCCAATAAAGTAAAGGGAATCCGCTGTGCTCTTGTACATGATGTTTATACGGCAAAATTAACCCGCAAACACAACGACAGCAATATTCTCGCCATGGGCGAACGCGTCATCGGACCGGGTCTTGCCAGGGAAATTGCCGAAGTGTGGCTGACCACGGAGTTTGAAGGCGGTCGCCATGAACGTCGAATTGGAAAAATTAAAGAATATGAAGAAAAACATTTGACAGATAAAAATGACCGCTCATAACAGCTTAGGAACAGGTTTTGGAAAAACGAATAGAAGGACGGTGGAAGGCTACGGAAGAGGAAAGATTTGAATGGGAAAAACAACTTTCGCTCATTTTGCGGGAGTTTCAAGAACAAGCGCAGTTGAAAAAAGGCCAAATTTTTGTAGTAGGCTGTTCCACTTCCGAAGTAGCGGGAAAGAAAATTGGCACATCAGGTACAATCTCCATAGCGGAAGCCATTTTTAACAAGCTTCAATCCTTTGCGAAACAGAACGGAATCTTTTTGGCATTTCAGTGCTGCGAACATTTAAATCGTGCGCTCGTCGTTGAAAAAGAGCTGGCCATTCGGGAGCGTTTGGAGGAAGTATCCGTTGTTCCCGTGCCGCAAGCGGGTGGTGCTATGGCAGCTTTTGCATACCGACATTTACAAGACCCTACGGTTGTAGAATTTATAAAGGCGGATGCAGGGATAGATATCGGCGATACGTTCATTGGAATGCATTTGAAACATGTGGCTGTACCGGTTCGGGTATCCGTCAAAACGTTGGGCGAAGCACATGTTACGCTTGCCAAGACACGTCCGAAGCTGATCGGTGGTCCGCGGGCCGTGTATGATACCGTTGAAACAAGCGAAAACGGCGCCTGCCGTTGAAAATTTCGCCGTATCGTGCCGTATCGTATCGGTTCAGAAGGGCACTTCACTTTGTTTTATACACGATGGATGGCAGTCTATCCATTGTTAAGAAGAAATTTTATTGGAAAAGGCTGTTCCAAAGGGCTCTTATTGGACTTTTGGAACAGCCTTTTCTTTAAAGAATTTGTTCTCTTTAGAGTTTGATAAAATGAGTAGGGCAAATGTGGAAACGTATGAAGACATTGTGCGCTGGATGATAAAATAAAGCGGAACGGAAATTTGGATTTTCAGGCACGATGCTGCGATTGGGTCTCTTCTTTGATACAGGCACGATTTTATCAAAAAGTCCATTTTGCTTAACACTTTCAAACGGTGAGGTGAAATGGAAGGACTAGGATGTCCCGTTTTATTTAAGAGAAAAATAACATCCGGTAAACCAGGATTTGGATAAAGCAAAAAATCAAAAACCGCCTTTAATAACCCGAAAAAATCATGTTAAAATAAAAAAGAATTTGAAAAATGAGAAAAGGCTTTGTGTTGCTATAACTTAAAGGAGGAACAAGAATGGGTAAACTTGCTGAACAAGATCAAGCTGTATATGAAGCTATCCAAAAAGAATTGAACAGGCAAAGAACGAAAATTGAATTAATCGCTTCAGAAAACTTTGTCAGCCAAGCTGTGATGGAAGCGCAAGGCTCTGTCTTAACGAATAAATATGCAGAAGGTTATCCGGGGAAACGTTATTATGGCGGCTGCGAATATGTCGATATTGTAGAAAACATCGCACGCGAACGGGCAAAGGAAATCTTTGGAGCAGAGCACGTTAATGTTCAACCGCATTCCGGGGCTCAAGCAAATATGGCGGTTTATTTCAGTGTTTTGGAACATGGCGATACGGTTCTAGGGATGAATTTATCCCACGGCGGCCATTTAACACATGGAAGTCCGGTAAACTTTAGCGGTGTGCAATATCAATTCGTGGAATATGGCGTGGACAAAGAAACGCATCGAATTGACTACGAAGATGTTCGGAACAAAGCATTGAAACACAAACCAAAGCTTATTGTGGCCGGTGCCAGCGCCTACCCGCGTATCATTGATTTTGCAAAATTCCGGGAAATTGCTGATGAAGTTGGCGCATATTTAATGGTGGACATGGCTCATATCGCTGGTCTTGTAGCAGCTGGTTTACACCCAAATCCGGTTCCGTATGCTCATTTTGTGACCACCACTACGCATAAAACGTTGCGGGGGCCGCGTGGTGGAATGATTTTGTGCAAAGAAGAGTTTGCCAAAAAGATCGATAAAGCCATTTTCCCTGGCATTCAAGGCGGTCCGCTCATGCATGTGATTGCAGCGAAAGCGGTGGCTCTTGGGGAAGTCATGCAAGATTCTTTCAAAGTGTATGCACAAAATATCATTGATAATGCAAAACGGCTGGCGGAAAGGCTGCAAAAAGAAGGATTGAAATTAGTTTCAGACGGTACGGATAATCATTTGCTTCTTGTTGATGTCCGTTCATTAGGGCTGACGGGAAAAGAAGCAGAAAAAGTGTTAGATGATATCGGCATTACTGTCAATAAAAATACGATTCCGTATGATCCGGAAAGCCCGTTTGTGACAAGCGGCATTCGAATTGGAACGGCTGCGGTCACTACTCGTGGATTTGGTTTGGCGGAAATGGATGAAGTGGCGTCCATTATTGGCTTCGCTCTAAAAAATCGCGAAAACGAAGCGAAATTGAACGAGGCAAAAGCAAGAGTGGCTGCGTTGACAGAAAAATTCCCGCTTTACGAAGGGGCTTCTGTACGCTAAAAAGTTTGGGCATTTTCTAATGCCCATAACGGACGATGACCTCCGCCTCAATCGAAGAACAGCATCCGGTAGCGGTATGGCGGCTAAAAGCCAGATAGGTCAACTTGCCATCAGTGGGGGATAAGATGAACTCCCACTGATGATTTTTACTCTATTCGGCTATCGCCGAGATCCATAAGGGGCTGCGAAAGGAGAGCTGGTTGGTGTTAAAGGATGAGTTGCTTGGCATCATTCCTGATGAAGCGCGGGTAAGCGCAAATGAAACCGTTTTAGATCACCATAGCAAAGGGTTTTCTTACCATACACCCGTTTTGCCGGATGCGGTGGTATTTCCGAAAACGGAAGAAGAAGTCGTCAAAATCGTCCATTTTGCTAAAGAACGCAGCATACCGATTGTACCGTTTGGAGTGGGCACTAGTTTGGAAGGGCACGTCATTCCGGTGAAGGGCGGAATCAGCATCGATTTTTCCTTGATGAACCGGATTGTGGAGCTGCGCCCGGAAGATTTTATCGTCAAAGTGGAACCGGGTGTCACGAGAATCCAATTAAACAAGCACTTAAAAAAATACGGCCTTTTTTTTCCAGTGGATCCAGGGGCAGACGCAACGATCGGCGGGATGACGGCAACGAATGCGAGCGGAACAAACGCAGTCCGCTACGGAGCAATGAAGCAAAATGTGCTTGGACTGCGTTGTGTCCTTGCTGACGGCCGAGTGATTCCTATGGGAGGAGAAACGGTCAAATCATCAGCAGGTCTGCATTTGGCGGACTTGATGATTGGTTCGGAAGGGACGCTCGGAATTTTTACCGAAATTACACTAAAACTTTATGGTATTCCTGAAGCAATTGTGGCTGCCAAAGTCGTGTTTCCAAATTTGAAAGCGGCAGGGGGAGCTGCTACCGCTGTTTTGCAAGGAGGCATACCGATCGGAAGAATAGAGCTTGTGGATTCTCGGACGATAGAAGCGATTAATCTTTATAAAGGAACCGATTTTATGGTGCATCCGACATTATTTTTAGAGTTTGCCGGAAGCCGGGAAATGGTTCAGCATGATATCCAAATGACGAGAGAGATCATGGAAGACAACGGATGCCTTTCCTTCGAATTTGAAGAAGATTCCATCAAACGAGCTCAATTGTGGGAAGCAAGGCATCAAGCGGCTGTTGCGATTACAAGCAAATACCCCGGGAAGCTTCACGTTTCTACGGATGTTTGCGTTCCTATTTCCAAGCTGACAGGTGCATTGGAAAAGGCTAGGCAATTGGCGGAAGCCTATCATTTGGACGCCGCCATCCTTGGTCATGTAGGGGATGGCAATTTTCATACGTCGCTTGCGATCGATCCGAATGACCAAGATGAAGTGGGCCGTTTCCAAAAGATGAATGAGGCGCTTGTGGATTATGCCCTTCAACAAGGGGGCACATGTACAGGAGAACATGGAATTGGGATCGGGAAAAAGAAATATTTGCTGAAAGAGCATCCGGAAGGACTCGATGTGATGCGCACCATTAAAAAAGCGCTTGATCCAGAAGGAATTTTGAATCCAGGAAAAATCTATTAAAAGAGTTTAAAATAAATGGAAAAGGAGGGGGCTTAAGTCTCCTCCTTTTCCGATTCGGCCGGCCTTTGTATATTAAAAGGGAAAAAGTGTGTTTTCCTCATTTAGAAAGAAAATGGTTTTCTCTCCCGTCAGTGATCACGTTTTCGTGATCCTTTCTTGATGATCCATATGTTTTTTTGTAAAATAAGTTGAAGTATGTAGAACTTTGTCAAGGTTATATTACAGTTACATAGTGAAAATCATCAAAGGAGCGAGATTCGTGGCGAAAGTATATGTATTTGATCACCCGCTGATCCAGCATAAGCTAACTTTTATACGAGATAAAAATACCGGAACAAAGGAGTTTCGGGAACTAGTGGATGAAGTGGCTACTTTAATGGCGTTTGAAATTACCCGTGACATGCCTTTGGAAGAAATTGAAGTCGAAACGCCTGTTGGAAAAGCAAATGCAAAGATTTTATCAGGAAAGAAAATAGGTGTTGTTCCGATATTGCGTGCCGGTATTGGAATGATTGACGGCATTTTAAAGCTCATTCCTGCCGCTAAAGTAGGTCATATCGGACTATACAGGGATCCCGAAACGTTAAAGCCAGTTGAGTATTATGTGAAGCTTCCATCCGATGTGGAGGAAAGAGATTTTATTTTGGTGGACCCGATGCTGGCAACGGGCGGATCTGCCGTTGAAGCGGTGAATTCCCTGAAGAAACGCGGCGCCAAAAACATTAAATTTATGTGCCTGATTGCTGCTCCAGAAGGGGTTGAAGCACTAAAAAAAGCCCATCCAGATGTTGACATTTATATCGCTGCTTTAGATGAAAAACTAAACGAAAAAGGATATATTGTTCCAGGTCTCGGAGATGCAGGAGACCGATTATTCGGTACAAAATAAGGTAGAGTAGGTGCGAATATGAGTGCTCCAATTAAAGTAATGACCATTTTCGGAACCCGGCCGGAAGCCATCAAAATGGCTCCGCTTGTGCTTGAATTAAAAAAGTATCCGGAAGATTTTGAAACGATTGTGGCAGTGACGGCCCAGCATCGCCAAATGTTGGATCAAGTGCTGGATATTTTCGGGATTCAACCTGATTATGATCTCAATATCATGAAAGATCGACAAACGTTGACAGATGTGACGACAAAAGGCTTGGAAGGCCTGGATAAAGTGATGAAAGAAGTCAAGCCTGACATCGTTTTAGTTCATGGAGATACGACAACGACGTTTATTGCAAGCCTGGCGGCGTTTTACAACCAAATTGCGGTTGGTCATGTCGAAGCGGGGCTTAGGACGTGGAATAAGTACTCGCCGTTTCCAGAAGAAATGAACCGGCAGCTAACTGGTATTCTTGCTGATATTCATTTTGCGCCGACAGCCAAAGCGGAAGCCAATTTGATTCAGGAGAACAAAAAGAAAGACACCATCTTTGTAACGGGAAACACAGCCATTGATGCATTAAAAACAACTGTCAAAAGCGATTATCAGCATGAGATCTTAACGAAGGTTGGCACGGACCGCCTGATCTTATTAACAGCCCACAGGAGAGAAAACTTGGGCGAACCAATGCGCAATATGTTTCGGGCCATTAAGCGGATTGTAGAGGAAATGAAAGATGTTCAAGTGGTTTATCCGGTTCATTTGAATCCAGCAGTACGGGAAATCGCAATGGAAATTCTCGGAGATAACGAAAGAATTCATTTAATTGAACCGCTAGATGTGATTGATTTTCATAATTTCGCAGCCAGGGCCCATCTAATCTTAACGGATTCAGGAGGGGTGCAGGAAGAAGCGCCTTCCCTTGGCGTGCCGGTCTTGGTGCTTCGTGATACAACAGAACGGCCCGAGGGGATTGAAGCGGGTACACTGAAACTTGCCGGGGTGGAAGAAGAGCGTATTTATCGATTGACTAAAGAACTTTTAACGGACCCGCATGAATATGAGAAAATGGCAAAAGCCGTCAACCCTTATGGGGATGGAGAAGCATCCCGCCGAATTGCGGAAGCGGTGCGCTATTATTTCAAAAGAACGAGCCAAAAACCGGATCGTTTTTCATAGAGTCTCCAAGCAGGAGACTCTTTATGAATGCCGCTTTCATCGCAGTCGGAAGGAACAAAAAGCGGACGAGACTTCTTAATGTCGAAAGTTAAGGGATTTTTTGCAAATCGGCCATTTGTAACCTAACTCTTTAGTTGAATAAAATGAAAAAAATTCACAGAATTTGCGAAAACTTTGTGAAAACTTTGTGAAAATTTGTGAATGCTTTGTGATCTTTTTCACTGTAAACACATTGACATTGCAAGGTCTCTATTGTATGCTTACAAAGGAAATAATAGAAGTTATTTGAATAAACTGAGCGTGGTGAAAACGCTTGTATTTTTTTGAAGTTCGGGTCAGCTCCCGCTTGAATGTGAGGGTGATGAATGGCTCAAAAACATAAAAGTCCATTTCGGGCAATGGCTCTCTACAGCACCATCTTATCTCAGCTGGCAGGATCTGTTTTGATCGGGATATTTCTCGGTAGATGGATCGATGGCAAATGCCAAACAGAACCTCTGTTTTTAGTGATTGGGCTTTTATCGGGATTAGCGGCCGGAATACTGGCGATGCTGCGTACAATACGCCGTTTCGATTCAGGGGATTAGTGCGTTAAAATATTTGAAAGCTATGAATGGCATTATTACTGTGAATTCTGCCAGTTCTCCATTTATCTGCTCCGCAAGGCATTTTCTATAGCTTGTATACAAGCATAGCCTGCCAATGGACAAGCTTGGAATTTATCGGGGGTTCGGTGAGCCTGTCCGATATTGTCAAAAAGCTGAGGCCTTGACGTTTTACCTAACAGGCAAAACAGCCTCATTGCTGCCCTTCGCTTTCCGGGTTGAATTCTTCTCCTTATATTTCAATATAGAAATAATGGCAGTAAATGTCATTATGATAGATTTAATGAATCCATTCTAATTTAGGTAACGTGGAAGAGAGGTGATAAGAATTGGAACATGAAGCTCCAATAGTGGAATTTATGGGTCTTACTTTTAACCTGTCCAATGTTTTAATGATCACAGTGGCAAGTGTGATTGTATTCTTAATTGCGATCATCTCCACACGGAAGCTTGCTTTGAAACCGACAGGAATGCAAAATTTCATGGAATGGATCATGGATTTTGTAAAGAATATCATTCAAAGCAACATGGATTGGAAAACGGGCGGGCGTTTTCATATTCTCGGCCTTACTTTGATTATGTATATTTTTGTATCCAATATGCTAGGTCTTCCATTTTCCGTTGTGGTAGATCACAAGTTATGGTGGAAGTCGCCGACATCCGACCCTGCCATTACACTTACGCTTGCAGTTATGATTGTAGTATTAACTCATTATTACGGCGTAAAGATGAAAGGGTTTGGCGGATATGTACGGGGATACTTTGAACCGATGAAATTTTTATTCCCTTTAAAAATAATCGAAGAATTCGCCAATACATTGACTCTGGGGCTCCGGCTTTACGGAAACATCTACGCGGGGGAAATCTTGCTTTCGCTGTTGGCCGGTGGTTTGGCGTCAAGTGTCGGTGGCACTATTGCGGCCATTATTCCGACAATTGCATGGCAAGCTTTCAGTATTTTTGTCGGTTCAATCCAAGCATTTATTTTCACGATGTTAACAATGGTTTACATGGCTCATAAAATCAGCCAAGACCATTAAACATAAATTCATTATATCATTATTTGAAAGAAGAACTTTTTATATATTTTAAAGGAGGAACTTAATCATGAGTTTAGGTGTAATAGCAGCAGCAATTGCAATAGGGTTGGCAGCAATTGGGGCAGGTGTCGGTAACGGTTTAATCGTATCTCGTACGGTACAAGGTATTTCTCGTCAACCAGAACTACGCGGGATGCTTCAAACGGTTATGTTCATTGGGGTAGCGTTAGTTGAAGCGATTCCAATTATTGCCGTAGTTATCGCATTCATGGTTTTGAATCGATAATCACTGGAATTAAGTTGCAAATGGCGAAGATCATTCCATGCGAACCTTCGCCATTCCTTTATGTACCGTATTCCTGCTGGATTGTTATGGTTAGGGAGCTGACTCTTGAAGGGAGTGAATAATACGTGTTGACAAACGCGCTTGTATTGGGAGAAGCACACATCAACAGTGGAGATATCATCTTCCAATTATTGATGTTTATTATTTTATTGGCGTTGTTAAAGAAATATGCATGGGGCCCGCTCGTGGGAATCATGAAACAGCGCGAAGATCATATTGCGAATGAAATTGAAGCGGCGGAAAAGAGCCGTGTTGAAGCGAATAAATTTTTAGAAGAAACTCGTCAAGAACTGAAAAAAGCTAGAGAAGATGCCCAAGCTCTAATCGAAAATGCCAAAAAACAAGGTGAACGGCAAAAAGATGAGATTATTGCCGCAGCTAGACAAGAAGCAGAACGCTTGAAAGAGTTCGCAAAAGCTGAAATCAATCGTCAAAAAGAACAAGCAGTGGCAGAATTGCGTGATCAAGTGGCCTCTTTATCTGTATTGATTGCTTCGAAAGTCATTGAAAAAGAATTGAGCGAGCAAGATCAAGAAAAATTAATCCAAGATTTTATTAAAGAGGCAGGAGAAGGGCGATGAGTAATTCTATAGTAGCCAATCGCTATGCGGCAGCTCTTTTCCAAGTTGCAAAAGAGAACGATCAAGTAGCTCTGATTGGGGAACAGATGAGTGTAGTAAAAGAGGTTTTACAGCAAACTCCGGAATTGCTGTTCTTCTTGAAACTGCCGAAAGTGGACATGTCCAAAAAGAAAGAATTAGTTAAACAGGCGTTTTCAACTGCTTCTCCGTTTATTGTCAATACATTGCTTCTTATGATGGAAAACCACCGCGAAGATCACCTGTTGGAAATGGCTGAAGAATACATAGCCTTGGCCAATAACGAGCGTGGAATTGCAGAAGCGACGGTGACGAGTGTACGCCCATTAAATGAAGAAGAAAAATCTTCACTGTCAGCTGTATTGGCTGAAAAAGTCGGGAAGCAAACTTTGAAAATTGAAAATGTTGTGGATCCGAAGCTTTTAGGAGGCTTGAAAGTCAGAATCGGGAATCGCATTATTGACGGCAGCCTTCGCGGAAAGCTTGATCGGTTAAAACAATTGATTAGCTAGACTATACAACGTATACGTATAAATCATTAAACGGCGAGCAGCACTCGTTGCAGAGTCTCTCGCTTATTCGTTGAATGAATGGCGTGAAATAGCGGGACGACAACTATAACGCTATTTCCTTTCATTCTGCTCTATAAATAAGAAGGGGTGAAACGCATGAGCATCAAAGCTGAAGAAATCAGCGCGCTGATAAGAAAGCAAATCGAAAATTATCAGGCGGATATGGAAGTAAATGATGTAGGCACTGTCATCCAGGTCGGTGACGGTATTGCTCGTGCCCACGGCCTTGATCATGTCATGGCTGGCGAGCTTTTGGAGTTTTCAAATGGCGTTATGGGATTGGCGCAGAACTTGGAAGAAAATAACGTAGGGATCGTCATTTTAGGACCATATACGGATATTCGTGAAGGTGACGAAGTTCGTCGTACAGGACGTATTATGGAAGTTCCGGTTGGAGAAGAACTCATTGGTCGTGTTGTAAATCCTCTCGGACAACCGGTTGATGGTCTTGGACCGATTAATACGAAAAAAACTCGTCCAATTGAAAGTCCTGCTCCAGGGGTAATGGATCGTAAATCTGTTCATGAACCTCTTCAAACAGGTATTAAAGTCATTGACGCTCTTGTACCGATCGGAAGAGGACAACGGGAGTTAATTATCGGGGACCGTCAAACAGGTAAAACATCCATCGCGATTGACACGATTATCAACCAAAAAGACCAAAACATGATTTGTATTTATGTGGCAATCGGCCAAAAAGAATCGACGGTTCGGACAACGGTTGAAACGCTGCGCAAAAATGGCGCATTAGATTACACGATCGTGGTGACAGCTTCTGCATCACAACCAGCACCGTTATTGTATTTGGCACCTTATGCCGGCGTTGCGATGGGTGAAGAATTCATGTACAACGGCAAGCATGTGTTGGTCGTTTATGACGATTTATCCAAACAAGCTGCTGCGTACCGTGAACTTTCCTTGCTGCTCCGTCGTCCACCTGGCCGTGAAGCATATCCGGGGGATGTATTCTATCTTCACTCTCGTTTACTTGAACGTGCTGCAAAACTTAGCGATGCGAAAGGCGCTGGTTCGTTGACAGCATTGCCGTTTGTTGAAACACAAGCAGGGGATATTTCGGCCTATATCCCAACAAACGTTATTTCCATCACAGATGGACAAATTTTCTTGCAATCGGATTTATTCTTCTCCGGTGTACGCCCGGCTATTAACGCTGGTTTGTCTGTATCTCGTGTAGGGGGAGCCGCTCAAATTAAAGCCATGAAAAAAGTGGCCGGTACTTTGCGTTTGGACTTGGCATCCTATCGTGAATTGGAATCATTTGCTCAATTCGGTTCTGATCTTGATAAAGCGACTCAAGCAAAATTGGCTCGTGGTGCCCGTACCGTAGAAGTATTAAAGCAAGATTTAAATAAACCAATCAAAGTAGAAAAACAAGTCATGATTCTCTATGCGTTGACTCGCGGATTTTTAGATGACATCCCGGTAGAAGATATCCGCCGCTTTGAAGAAGAATTTTACGCTTGGTTGGATGAAAACGGACAAGCGGTGCTTGATCAAATCCGTTCCACAGGTAACTTGCCGAGCGACGAAGAGATGGCAGGAGCCATTAACGGCTTTAAGAAAACCTTTGCGAAATCCGAGTAACAAAATGGAATTCATTAAGTATAAGGGTGGTGAGAACGGATGGCATCGTTACGCGATATAAAAACTCGTATTAATACTACAAAGAAAACAAGCCAAATCACCAAGGCTATGCAATTGGTTTCCGCTTCGAAATTCAGCCGCGCGGAACTAAATGCCAAAGCATTTGTTCCGTATATGGAAAAAATGCAGGACGTCGTTGCCAGCATTGCGGCCGGAAGCAAAGATATCAAACATCCGATGCTGGTCTCCCGCCCCGTTAAAAAGACCGGGTATTTGGTGATCACCGCAGACCGGGGTTTGGCGGGAGCATATAACAGCAACGTTCTTCGCCTCGTTTACAACACCATTAAAAAACGCCACAAATCAGAAGATGAGTACGCGATTATTGTACTTGGACGAGTGGGCAGAGACTTCTTTGTAAATAGAGGAATGAATGTCGTCTATGATATGGTGGGAGTGCCCGATCATCCGAGTTTTACGGATATTCGGAGCATCGCGAATAAAACGGTGAACTTATATATAGACGGAACGTTCGATGAGCTTCATATGTACTACACTCATTATGTCAGCGCCATCGAACATGAAGTGACAGAGAAGCAGCTTTTGCCTTTGACGGATGTTGCACCGGCGAATAAGCTTACTTCTTATGAATACGAACCTTCGGCGGAAGAAATATTGGATGTGCTGCTTCCGCAATACGCAGAAAGCCTGATATTTGGCGCCATTTTAGATTCTAAAGCGAGCGAACATTCATCACGGATGACAGCCATGAAAAATGCAACAGATAATGCTTTGGAACTGATCGACACTTTAACGCTGTCATACAACCGTGCACGCCAAGCTTCTATTACCCAAGAGATCACGGAAATTGTCAGCGGAGCGTCTGCATTGGAGTAACTCTAGTTCGTTGCGGAAACAAGCGATAGAATTTTTGAATGTGGCAGTCTTTGATCTGCTAAAAGCTAGTTAGGAGGGAACATAATGAGCAAAGGACACGTTCTTCAAGTAATGGGTCCGGTAGTTGACGTGAAGTTCGAGAGCGGCCAGCTTCCCGATATATACAACGCGTTAAAAGTACAATACGAAGCAAAAACGGAATCAGAAGTAAGCATTGATCTCGTATTGGAAGTAGCGCTTCACTTAGGCGATGATACGGTTCGTACGATTGCCATGGCTTCCACAGACGGTCTGCAACGCGGAATGGAAGTAATCGATACAGGAAAACCGATCTCCGTTCCTGTCGGAGACGTAACATTAGGACGGGTATTTAACGTATTAGGGGAAACCATCGATTTAGATGAACCAATTCCTGAAGATGCACGCCGCGATCCTATTCATCGTCCAGCGCCAAAATTTGAACAACTTTCTACCGAAGTGGAAATATTGGAAACCGGAATTAAAGTAGTCGACTTGTTGGCGCCTTATATTAAAGGTGGTAAAATCGGTTTGTTCGGCGGTGCAGGAGTAGGAAAAACGGTTTTAATTCAAGAATTGATTAACAACATCGCACAAGAACACGGCGGTATTTCCGTATTTTCCGGTGTAGGAGAACGGACTCGTGAAGGTAATGACCTTTATCATGAAATGAAAGATTCCGGGGTTATCAGCAAAACGGCGATGGTGTTCGGGCAAATGAATGAGCCGCCTGGTGCCCGTATGCGTGTAGCCCTTACCGGTCTTACCATGGCTGAATATTTCCGTGATGAACAAGGACAAGACGTACTTCTCTTTATTGACAATATTTTCCGGTTTACGCAAGCAGGTTCTGAGGTTTCCGCATTGTTGGGACGTATGCCTTCTGCGGTAGGTTATCAACCTACGTTGGCAACGGAAATGGGACAACTTCAAGAACGGATTACATCTACAAATGTTGGTTCGGTTACATCAATTCAAGCGATTTATGTGCCTGCCGATGACTACACTGACCCGGCTCCAGCGACTACTTTCGCTCACTTGGATGCAACCACCAACCTTGAACGGAAACTTTCTGAAATGGGGATCTATCCGGCAGTAGACCCGCTTGCTTCTACGTCTCGGGCGTTGACACCTGAAATCGTCGGCGAAGAGCATTATAAAGTGGCTCGCCAAGTTCAGCAAACGCTGCAACGCTACAGAGAATTGCAAGATATCATCGCCATTTTAGGGATGGATGAATTAAGCGACGAAGATAAACTTGTTGTACATCGCGCTCGCCGCATTCAATTCTTCTTATCTCAAAACTTCCACGTGGCGGAACAATTTACGGGACAACCTGGTTCCTATGTGCCTGTAAAAGAAACGGTAAGAGGGTTCAAAGAAATTCTGGAAGGAAAATATGACCATCTTCCGGAAGATGCATTCCGTCTTGTAGGTCCGATCGAAGATGTAATCGAAAAAGCGAAAGAAATGGGAGTAGAAGTATAATAAAAGGGTTCAGGAGGTATTCATATGAAAACAATGAAAGTCACTGTCGTCACTCCTGATGGCCCGGTTCATGAATCAGAAGCGGAAATGGTAAGTACCAGAGCGACCAGTGGGGAGCTCGGTATCTTACCCGGACATATTCCGTTGGTTGCTCCTTTAGAAATCGGTGCTGTTCGTTTGAAAAATGGCAATAATACACAATGGATTGCTGTCAGCGGAGGCTTTTTGGAAGTTCGTCCTGATCGAGTGACGATTTTGGCGCAAGCTGCTGAAAGGGCGGAAGATATTGATATTGAACGTGCTCAAGCAGCAAAAGAACGAGCAGAGCGCCGTCTGCGGCAAGAAAACATGGATAATAAGAGGGCAGAATTGGCATTAAAGCGGGCTGTGAACCGCATCAATATATACAAACATAAATAATTGGAATGACCAACCTAGGCTGATCTGAACAGGAAATTTCCGCTTTCTTGTTTGGATCAGCTTTTTTATCGGACTAATGAAATGATCATTCTGCTTTTCGTTTATCTATTGCTCACCGTAAAAAAGAATGGTTGCTGACTTTTTTCGTTTATTTTAGGTAAGACGTTAAACGGAATAAAGGCTGATTTTATGGAAAAAATGGTCATATCAGCGGGAGTTTGGAACGAAAAATATGGAAGCAGGAAAGAGAAGGCATGGTCTTTAGAGTGAGAGGAAGGTTGACCTGTTGATTTTTGATTGAATCGAAAGAACAGGAATGATTCATGGGGGAATCAAATCTCTTTTTTCAAAAGAATGAAACCATCATTCTCAAGAAGAGACTATGTTGTTCGGCCAATCATCGGTAAGGATGGATCATCGATTAGAAAGTGGAATGACAGTCGTTCTCTATGTAAGATTTATGCTACAATAGCTGGCAGGTGGAAAACCTGGAAGGAGAGGTCAGGATGGTTGCACAATTTGGACAACAAGCGCTCCTCAGCATTCTTTCCCATTTGGTGTTTATAGCGATTACATTTTGGGCTTTGCAAGCGCTAAGGTTTGAGAAGCTGATTAAACCCAATAGAGTCTTTCAAGCCAGGCTGTTATACGTCTTGTTGACAATTGCTATTGGTTCAGTGGTCAGCCAATTTTTCTTGGATTATTTGCTATGGTCGCAGCAGCTGCCAATGATGTTTCAATAATTTTTGTTTTTTTGGATCGGAAAAGCGGCCGGAAAGATGACGATTCCTCTTGATCATAGGGAAAATGAATCGATTTTCAATTTTGGATGGTCCTGAGAATTTAGTTCGTTCTTCACACTTGAATTTTTAAAAATTTTATTTATTATTTTCTTTGGATGCAGTTTTTTTAAACTGCTTTTTGTTTGCTTGATTAGCAAGTGAAAATGTACACAAGACTCATTGTTGAAAGATGACGATTATTCCCACGTATTTCTCCCAGGTAACCGGAAACACTGTTACCAAAGGGGAGAAGATGTATGAAAGGAAATTATATCATTTTCGTCATTATTATTGGCATAATGGGTTTTTCAATCGTACTTTTGGGGAAAAACACGATAGCGGTGAATCCGAAACCGGAAATCGAAACACTTGCTAATCTGGCGGAAAGTATGAATGGAACGATTTCTTCATGGTCTTTACACACGAGGGAACCGATTCAAAGTGAAAAAATTGGACAAACTGTACGGAAGCTTCAGGCGGAGTTTTCACACTGGGCTTGGTCCAAAAATACAAATAGTAATGAGAGTTCATACTCTGCTGTATCAACCAAAGGAAATATCCGCCAAACCATTCAAATTGTTTCCAATGAAAACGAACAATCGTATGTCCTTTATACAGTTGAAGGAAGTGACCTGAAAAAAGAAAATCTTTCTTTTATTCATGGAGGGTTTGAAGAAAATTACTCGAAAATTTTTATTCACCACCCTCTGGTTTTCTCTTGTATAAAGGGGAAGTTCAATGGTAAACTTAAGGAAGTTTTGTCAAATCAAGTTTCCTCTATGATGACGGCATTAAATGCAAAAGAAACGGAAGCACTGAAAGAAGACGATCTCTATTCCATTTCAGCTTATTCAAAACAATTCAGTCAGAGCTTACCTCTGAAAGAAAAACGGATGAATTTGCAAATTGGATTGAGAGAAGAACAATTGGACGCCAATACATCCTTTGTCATTGGCACACCAATCATTACAGTTGAATATTAATATAGAGAATTAGGACGCGGAGGGGAATACTCTTGGAAAAAATCATCGTCCGCGGCGGAAAAAGGCTGAACGGCACAGTGAAAGTGGAAGGCGCAAAAAACGCCGTTCTCCCTGTTATCGCTGCAACAATATTAGCAAGTAAAGGAAAAAGTATCATTCGTGATGTACCTGCTCTCTCCGATGTGTATACCATTAACGAAGTGCTGCGTCATTTAAACTGTGACGTGAACTTTGAAGACAATACAATCATAGTAGACGCATCTAGAGAGGTTTTTGTAGAGGCCCCGTTTGAATATGTACGAAAAATGAGGGCGTCTGTATTAGTCATGGGCTCGTTGCTTGCCCGTACCGGTAAAGCGCGGGTAGCCCTTCCCGGTGGCTGTGCAATTGGATCCAGACCGATCGATCAGCATTTAAAAGGCTTTGAAGCAATGGGGGCTGTTGTCAAAGTTGGCAACGGTTTTATAGAAGCGGAAGTTCCCGGCCGATTAAAAGGTGCGAAAATTTACCTTGATTTTCCTAGTGTAGGAGCGACCGAAAATATATTGATGGCTGCTGTATTGGCAGAAGGAACAACGATCATTGAAAACTGCGCCAAAGAACCGGAAATTGTCGATCTAGCGAATTTTCTCAATAAAATGGGAGCAAATGTTAGAGGAGCAGGTACAGGTACGATTCGTGTAGAAGGCGTTGATTATTTGACCGGGGCGGAACATGCCATTATTCCAGACCGAATCGAAGCCGGCACTTTTATGACAGCTGCGGCTATTACGGGAGGAAATGTACTGGTTCAGGGAGCCGTTCCTGAGCATCTTACCTCTCTTATTGCCAAATTGGAAGAAATGGGCGTGACTGTCATTGAAGAAGCGAACGGCATCCGAGTCATCGGTCCGGAAAAGTTAAAAGCTGTGGACATTAAAACGATGCCGCATCCCGGTTTCCCGACAGACATGCAATCACAAATGATGGCTCTTTTGCTGAAAGCAGAAGGTACCAGTGTGATTACGGAAACTGTATTTGAAAACCGGTTTATGCATGTGGAAGAATTCCGACGCATGAATGCGAACATTAAAATTGAAGGACGTTCCGTTATTATTAACGGACCGTGTAAGCTTCAGGGAGCTGAAGTGACGGCTACCGATTTGCGTGCAGCAGCTGCGTTGATACTTGCAGGCTTAGTCGCTGACGGATATACCCGTGTAACGGAATTAAAGCATTTGGACCGGGGATATGTGAATTTCCATGGTAAGCTGGCCTCGCTGGGAGCCGATATTATCCGCGTTAACGAAGAAGACCAAGAAACCCTGACGGAAAAAGTTGCCATCACAGATGTGAAAGCGTGATGGCCGGCCCGCTTGATAAAAGCGGGATTTTTTCATGTTTTCCACCAACGGGCGGCCTCTTTTATTTCCACGTTCGAAAAAGAATCCATCCACCATTATGCCCCGATCATCCGGACTCTATTCAACAAATTTCTGACATAAAAGCTTGTCCTCCGCCATATGTTGGAGATGAGAAAAGCTATTGCCCTTTCTGTCTCAAAAAACGTTACTGGAGGACGTAATACATGATGAAGAACTGGAATCCACTTTTTATTTTATTAGCTATTCTGACTACATCAGCGATGATTATACCGGCCTTGCTTGTCATTCCGTTTTCCGATCAAGGGACGAGCGGAAAAATGACTGAAAAGATTTCAGCGAATAAGAGCCAGTCTCAGTTGGAAAAACAATCAAGCGTAGAAGTGGCGGTATATAGATCTCAACTTCATAAAACGGAAAAAGAGCCGTTGGAAAAATATGTGGCTGGTGTGGTGGCCTCGGAAATGCCGGCGGATTTTGAAATGGAGGCATTAAAAGCGCAAGCCTTAACGGCTAGAACGTTTATTGTCAAAAAATTAATGAAAGGTTCTGATGCGCCGGACGGAGCGGATGTCACCGATACGGTGAAAGACCAAGTGTATAAAAGCCCTGAGGAATTAAAACAAATATGGGGAAAAGATTATCAGTGGAAGATGAAAAAAATAGAAGAAGCGGTGGGCCAAACGGCCGGAAAAATTTTAACTTATAATGGGGAACCTATCTTAGCTTCGTTTTTTTCGACAAGCAACGGTTATACGGAAAACTCGGAGGATTATTGGAAACAGCCGATACCGTATTTAAAAAGCGTCAAAAGCCCATGGGATAAAAAATCTCCGCAATATTACTCCAAGACGGTCATCCCCGTAAAAGAGTTTGAAAAAAAATTAGGGGTTCATTTAAAAAATAAAAAAGATGCCGGTACTGTCATCCAACGGACAGCTGGCAATCGAGTCGGGAAAGTCTTGATTGCTGGGAAAGAATTTACGGGAAGGGAGATAAGGGAAAAGCTTGGGCTGAAGTCTGCAGATTTTTCCTGGGTGATAAAAGGCGATCATATGACGATTACGACAAAAGGATACGGCCACGGGGTTGGTATGAGCCAATATGGTGCTAATGGAATGGCAAAAGAAGGGAAAAATTACATACAGATTTTAAAATATTATTATCAACATGTGCAAATTGCCTCTTCAGACGATTATTTGAAAAACCGGATCACCGCGCAAAAATCAAGTGAAAACGGAAAGAAAACGGCGATTCCTTAAAAGGTGAGGGATCTTCGCCTTTTTCATAATGAGACTCACTTCTTTGGAAGACAAGACAGGCAGCATTTTCTGGATGGGACCATTATTCGGGAAATGCTGCCTTTTTTTAACCTTATAATATAAAACCCCAGAATATGGTGTCGCGATTACGTGAATAATTTTAAATGGATTATCGAAAAATAAAAAGTAAAAAAATTTTTTGAAAAAAGGTATAGAATTCACCTGGCCTGTTCAAAATGGTAGCTGAGGTGATGAAAAGTGAGAGAGGAAGAAAAGAAACGAATTTCTCTAAGGATGAAAACTTTCTTTAAAAAACGTTGGGTATTTCCGAGCTTATATCTTGTCATTGCTGCCCTTTTAATAGCCGGTATTGTATGGTATCAAACAACTGAAGATAACAATGCGACGAAAGATCAGGGCCAACAACAATCCGCTGACAACAGCAGCCGTGAGCCTTCGGTGGAAGTCAATACGGCGATGGAAACCGTGAAGCTTCCATTGGAAAATCCGGATGAAGCCGTTATTAAGCAAAAATTTTATGACAAAAACGCTTCCCAAAAGGAACAAGAAGCCGCACTAGTAGTTTATAACAATACGTATTATCCCAATACAGGAATTGATATTGGTGTGAAAGATGGAAAAAGCTTCGATGTAACGGCGGCGTTGAGCGGAAAAGTAACGAACATTCAAGAAGATGCTTTGCTTGGCAATGTCATTGAAATTGAACATGAAAAAGGAATTGTCACACAATATCAATCTGTGAAAGACATACAAGTCAAAGAAGGCGAAAATGTAAAACAGGGGCAAGTGATCGGAAAAGCAGGAAACAGTGTGTTTAACGAAAAAGCGGGTGTTCATGTCCATTTTGAAATTCGCAAAAACAACACTCCTTTAAATCCTGAACAATATCTCAACAAAACCATCCAGTAATTTATAGATGTACAGAGAGTGAACGGAATAACTCTCTGTTTTTTTATTTTCATTTGAACCTAGAAGAAGGAATCCATCCGTTTTTTGAACTGCCACGCTGATTTTCACGACTGATTCTGTATCCGCCCGTAAAAAAGTCCCTTCATGCCTTGTCCTTAATACTGATTTCGTGCATATATTTTTAACCAAGCTAATAAAATGATTACAAACCTGCACAAAAATTAGAGAGAGTGTTTGAGGTGAGGAATCGTTAAAAAAGCAAATATCCAAAGGCAAAAAGACTTGATCAGTCGTGGTAAAGATAGAAAGCGATCTCGCTTTCTGCCGCATGCGCGGGGGAGGACCACCAATTTATTTTCATGCGGGAATACAGTACTTAAATGAAGTGAAAGCGAGTCTCATTTCACACTTCTCACATCCAATTTAGGGAGGGCGAGTGGTGTGCACGATTACATCAAAGAGAGAACGATCAAGATTGGAAAGTATATCGTGGAGACGAGAAAAACGGTTCGCGTGATCGCGAAGGAGTTTGGCGTATCCAAAAGTACTGTCCACAAAGATTTAACGGAACGATTGCCTGAAATAAATCCTGAACTAGCTAATGAAGTGAAAGCCATATTAGATTACCATAAATCGATCCGCCACCTGCGGGGTGGAGAAGCGACAAAGAAAAAATACCGCGGGCATAATCCTGCCGCTTTGAAGCGGTAAGGGGAAAGAGGTGACCTGTTGCTGCAAAGGTCACCTCTTTTTCAGTTTCATGTCTTTTTCGCTCTCCTTTTGGAAAAACATTTATGATAAAATAGATAATTGGGGATATAGAACTTCATTTCAAAAAATTGTACATAAATGGAAGAAAAGAGGAAAGGAGCCCTTATACAACATGTTTTCAAAGGATATCGGGATTGACCTGGGGACGGCCAATGTGCTTATTCATGTAAAAGGACAAGGAATTGTGTTAAATGAACCGTCAGTCGTTGCGATTGACCGAAATTCAGGAAAAGTGCTGGCAGTCGGAGAAGAAGCAAGGCGCATGGTCGGAAGGACTCCGGGCAATATTGTCGCCATTCGGCCATTAAAAGACGGAGTGATTGCAGATTTTGACATTACAGAATCCATGCTAAGACATTTCTTAAATAAGTTAAACGTAAGCGGATTTATTTCCAAACCGCGAATTTTAATCTGCTGCCCGACGAATATTACGAGCGTGGAACAAAAAGCGATCCGAGAAGCAGCTGAAAAGAGCGGCGGGAAAAAAGTCTATTTAGAAGAAGAACCGAAAGTAGCTGCCATCGGGGCAGGAATGGATATCTTTCAGCCGAGCGGCAACATGGTGGTGGATATCGGCGGAGGAACGACTGACATTGCGGTGCTTTCGATGGGGGACATTGTTACTTCCGAGTCCATTAAAATAGCAGGCGACAACTTTGATATGGAAATTTTAAATTACATAAAAAAAGAGTATAAGCTACTGATTGGAGAGCGTACGGCAGAACAAATTAAAATGACCATCGGAACGGTATATCCGGATGGTCATAATGAAGAAATGGATATCCGCGGCCGCGATATGGTCACTGGCCTTCCACGAACTTTAACGATTAACTCGAAAGAAATTGAAGGGGTTTTAAGAGAGTCCGTTGTATCCATTGTCCAAGCAGCCAAAAACGTGTTAGAAAAAACACCGCCGGAGCTTTCTGCTGATATCATTGACCGCGGAGTGATGCTGACGGGAGGAGGAGCGCTGCTTCACGGCATTGACCAGCTGCTTTCGGATGAATTAAAAGTGCCGGTGCTCATTGCTGAAAATCCGATGAGTTGTGTAGCGGTAGGTACGGGAGTCATTTTGGATCATATTGATAAAATATCCAATCGGAAATTCATTTAAGGATGCAAGCCATATGGCGGGCATGGACTTCTACTACAGTTGGCAGGGATGAATTTTTTTCTAAAAAAGAGAAAGCATTGCCAAATGGTTTCCTGTATAATAAAACCAGCAATCCATTGCAGAGGTGAATCAATATGTTCAGAGGGTTTTATACAGCGGCTTCGGGCATGATCGCTCAACAAAGAAGAACAGAGCTGCTGACGAATAATATGGCTAATGCTAATACTCCCGGTTATAAAACGGATAAATCCTCGCTTCGGGCTTTTCCGGAAATGCTGTTAAGCCGCTTGGACGAATATGGCAAGCTGGCGAAAATCCCTTCTTATACAACGGTTGGGAGCTTAAATACGGGTGTCTATATGCAAGAAACCATTCCCAACTTTGTTCAAGGAGACTTGCAGGAAACAGGAAACAAAACCGATTTGGCGCTGTTGGATATATTCGTGCCGGGAAATCAAGGGGCTAATTCAAAGGGAACGGTCTTTTTTGCTGTCCAAGGGCCAAATGGCATACGGTATACACGCAATGGAAATTTTACTGTCAATGGACTTGGCTATTTGACAACGGCTGACGGTTTGAATGTTCTCGATACGAACGGAAATCCAATCAGGGTTCAAACAGATAATTTGAAAATTGACGAACAAGGGCGAATTTTTGATAATGGGGAGTATGTGGCGCAATTAGGCGTGTCTTATGCGGCCAATCCCGACTCTTTAGTCAAAGAAGGGGATGGGCTTTATCGTTTGGATAACGGGACGCTTCCAAACGCTTTTCAAGTGAATAATATCCGCTTTCGAATTCAGCAAGGATTTACGGAACGATCCAATGTGGATGCCGCTCAAACCATGACCGATATGTTAGCCGCTTATCGTGCGTATGAGTCGAATCAGAAGGTGCTGCAGGCTTATGACCGCAGCATGGACAAAGCCGTCAATGAAGTGGGGAGAATCAACTAGTCGCCTGAAGAGGAGGAGCAGCAGTGAACCGCATAATGATCAATGCTACTAATACATTAGGTCAATTGCAAAAACAGCTGGACGTCATTAGCAACAATTTAGCGAACGCGGACACGAATGGCTTTAAAAGTCGTGAAGCCACTTTTTCCGACCTGCTAGTCCAACAGTTTCAGAATCAGCTTCACCCAAACGGTGAAATGGGAAGAATGACACCGGAAGGGATTCGATTGGGAACGGGAGCCAAACTGGCCCAAACCAAAATGAATACGAAATTGGGACCTATTCAAACAACGGGACGTCCCTTGGACTTGGCATTGACAAATGAAAATCAATACTTTAAAGTTTTGGTTCAGGAAAATGGACGGGAAGAGATTCGTTTTACGCGAAATGGTGCTTTTTATCTTTCCCCTGTGAACGGCAATCAAGTCATGCTTGTCACAGCCGAAGGATATCCTGTGTTAGATGAACAAAATCGACCTGTTCAATTGAACCGGCAAGCGGGTCAAAACATAACAGTGGATAAAACGGGAAGGCTTTCGGTCGGAGGAGGACAAGCATTGAATTTGGGAATCGTGTCCGTTGAGAGGCCTCAATATTTAGAACAAAAAGGAAATAACTTGCTTGGTCTGCCTGCTGACAGCACAGTAGCCATTGGGGAAGTCGCACGCGATTTAACGGGGGCTCTTCGCAGTGAAATCAGCGTTCAACAAGGAGCGCTTGAGAAGTCCAATGTCGATATTTCCAAAGAAATGACGGATATGATCAACGTCCAGCGTTCTTATCAATTTCAATCCCGGTCGGTTACTCTTGGCGATCAAATGATGGGGCTTGTGAATAGTCTTCGCTAAAGGTGATCTTATGACAGAACAGCAGAGAAAAGTTAGAAAGAAAAAGAAATTAACGCCCCTGGGACGATTTATAGTGAATCTTTTCTTAGTTGCATTCACAGCGTTTGTTGGGGCGGTCATCGGCTATAGCGTCATTGGACATGGGAAGCCGATGGATGTTTTAAAGCCATCGATGTGGATGAATTTATTTTCGACGATAAAGGACTTGTTATTGTCTAAGGAGGCATAAGGTGCATGTTGGATTTGCAACAGATCAAAGACATTATCCCGCACCGCTATCCGTTTTTGCTGATTGATCGGATCGAAGAATTGGAAGACGGCAAAAGAGCGGTGGGAATTAAAAACGTAACGGGCAATGAAGAATTTTTTAACGGCCATTTTCCCGATTACCCTGTCATGCCGGGAGTACTTATTGTAGAGGCGCTGGCTCAAGTAGGAGCAGTGGCGGTTTTGAATAAGGAAGAAAACCGGGGAAAGCTCGCTTTTTTTGCCGGAATCGACAAATGCCGTTTTAAAAAGCAAGTAAAACCTGGAGATCAGCTTCGCCTTGAAGTGGAACTTGTGCGGGTTAGAGGAAGCATCGGCAAAGGCCAAGCGACGGCTACAGTGAACGGGGAAATCGTTTGTGAAGCGGAAATTACGTTTGCACTAGGGGATCGTTCGCAATCGAAATAAAGCCATCCCGATCATGCTTAGCCGCTTGGATCAAGTTTTGGCTGAAATGGTTTAACAGGCTTCGTTTTTGGGAGTCTTTCATATAGTCGACTGAATGGGTCGCCATATGAAAGATTTTCAAATAACGGAGTCTTTTTTTATGAAATTTTTTCGGGCGAAAGGAAAAAATAAGCGGAAGCATTGTAAAAAAGATGGTTTTCGCGCTTGGTTTACACATTTTCTGATGCCGACAGGTCGGCTTTTGCAATCTTTTTTTCAAATCGGAATAGATTTCATGAAACTGGCGCATGATAACAACCGACCAGTAATATCCGGTCTACCAATGGATGGAATAATGAAAGGAGAAGGATAGAAATGAGTAAGTTTTTGCAATTAATGGGAGGCTCGCTGTTAGCTATTTTGCTTTTAGCCGGCTGTAACACCAATCAAAATCCTCCGCCGCCTGCCAACGACAACGACAACGGTGTAATAGACGATAACCGCCGCGATCTTAATGACAACAATCGCCGCAATAACAATAATGACCGTAATGATTTAAACAGAAATAACAACAATGATGGGCCTGATCTCAACCCTAATGACAATAACAACAACGGTATTTTAAACAACAATAACCGAAGAACCAATGATAAGAACACCAATAATGATTGGGATATGACGAAAGACAGAAATACTCCGGGAGAAGAGCCAATCGAAGATAAACGTGATGTAAGAGATAAAGACAATAAAGATGAATGATGGCGAAAAAGGGAACATCAACGGTTGAATTCTTTCGTTGAGCCCCTCTTTTACAGGAGGTGCTTGGTGCATCCGACGAAAAGATGGAGGAGTGCCGGCTGCTGAAAAGAGGCGCTAGGAATGAATCGGAAGCCTCCATTCCAATGGAGGTTGCCAACCGCAAGGATTCACAAACTCACCGTTCTAAACGGTGGGTTTGTTGCATTTTAATGAAAAAAAGAAAAACTTTGTCAACAACTTCCTAATTATGATAAAGTAGATACGATATATGTATTATGTAGGAGGTACTTATTCCATGTTGCAAAGTTTACCGCACGGCGTAAAAATAAGTATCACTCGCTCAATTGCGACTGCGTTTGAACAATATATGGCTAAGATTCAATGGGAGGATCATCGTTTTTCTTTTGAAGAGTTTATGCAAGAATGGAAAGAATATATTCAATCCAATTCGTCTTGGTATCATAAAGTGAGCAATGAAATTAAAAGCAGCCCTGAATTTCACGAAGAAATAGCGTCCAAAATGAATGAAATCATCGAAAAAATCATCTCGGAAGAACCGACTCCTGAGCAAATTGAAACGGTGGATGCCCTGCAAAAACAATTGGGAACCGACTACGATTATTCCTGTAAAATGGAGGCAAAGTTTTACATAGATTTTCTTTCGAAACAGTTGAAAGAAAACGCCGCCTATAAATAAAGCAGGAGAAAGAACCGGTTTTCAGCTGGTTCACTCCCGCTTTTGACAGTCAAGAAAAATCAAAAGTCAAAAAACGGAAAAAGCGAGCCGAAAAGCCATAAAAACGAAAACCCGATCATTTGAAGTCGTGACCGGGTTTTTTTATGTGCGCCCGGCATGTACATGAACTATAGGGTGTAAGTCCCGAACCCCGAAGACAGAAGTAGAGGTTAGCCAAGAGCAAGGGTGTCCGTGGTGACGCGGAATCTGAAGGAAGCTGGAGGCAAAACACCGGTCCGAGGAACACGAACCTCATATAAGGCTAGGTATGATTGAGTGAGTTTGCATAACAAAACAAAGCTCTTTCTGTCGAAGGTCATATCGAGTAAATGAGGCGGATAGATGGTGTGAAAGTGCATGTACTTACCCGGGGAGGTCTGGCGGATATGTGAAGTACTCTTCATAACCTACTTAGTGATAAGTAGCTGAACCGTCAGAAGTCAGCAGAGGTCATAGTATTAGTTGGTCTAGAACAACTAAGAAGGACCGAACAATTAAGAGAGAATAGCCCTTGGTATTCAGTGAGTCATGATGAACACAGAAAACGTAGTACCTCACTTGAGGGAGGAAGCGGTGAATCCCGTGGGAGACCTCTTGGAGGGTGGAGTGACCACTGGCATAAAGAGAACAGCTATTCACGGAAGTTATAAAGACTTGCGTCAATTATCTTAATTGAACCGCCGTATACGGAACCGTACGTACGGTGGTGTGAGAGGACGGGAGTTAATCGCTCCCTCCTACTCGATTTACGGATTGAAATATTTCAGACGGACAGCGATGGGGGGATATTAACGAATCTTGGCAACGGGATGGCCGGGTCTTTTTTTTAAGTTGACGGAAAATTCTCGAACAAGCTGTTCACCGCTCAATCCCATTTGGACCAAATCCGTAAGAAGACGTTCGGCAAATTCGTTTTGTCTGTTGGTTAAACGTCCTTGCAATAAGACGCTTACGTTGGATTCCATTTTTTTGATGCAATGGATATGTCCGAAAAAATAAGCCGGGCTGTTTTCAGGGCGGGATATGATGACTTGAATTTCCAAGTCTTTATCTCTTTGTTGAACGTCACGGAAATAATCGTAATAGGATAGATCCGTAAAAAGCTCAATCAGCCACGTCCGCTTTTCATCTTCTTTATTAATAATTAATCCATCAATGAAATCAATGTCTTTAGCGTCTTGATCCTCGATAAATTGAAGACTGACTAATTTAAAGGTTTTCATTTAGAAGACGGCCTCCATTGATTCGCTTTTCTTCCATTATAACATAGCCGAATTGACAGCACCTAGAAAGCGTGGGGAGATAAAAATGGAAAGAAAAGCAAAAAAGGTTGATTGCCTCCGAAGTTGTCGAAAATATTCGCTTTTTTCCTTGACAATAACAGCGAAAACAAAAGATCGTGTCGAAAAAGCGGAAAGTAGCGATTTTACGAATGCGTCTTTTCCCGATAAGATGAAAATGCCTCCCGAAAAAAGAAGAAGGAGTTGATAAATCATTGATCAATCAAGTGACGTTAGTCGGGAGACTGACAAAAGATCCGGAGCTGCGTTACACGACGGAAGGGAAAATGTTTCTTCCCGTCATATTGGCGGTTCAGCGTCCTTATCGCGGCCAAGAAGGAGGGGGAAAAGCAGATTTTGTTCTGTGTACATTTTGGAACAAGATTGCGGAAAATACGGCCAAATATTGTAGCAAAGGATCTTTGATCGGGGTGCTGGGCAGTATTCAGACAAGAAATTATGAAAATAAAGAAGGAAAGAAGGTGCATATCACGGAAGTCGTGGCCAAATCGGTGCAGTTTTTAAGTTCAAAGCCCCAAGAAGAAACGTTTCCATTAATGGAGCTTGAATGAAAAGAGGTGAATGTTTTCTGGATCCAAACGTTTATGCCAAAATGGAAAAAATGGAACGGTTGATGGAAAAAGTGGTTTACTTGCTTGGAAATTGTCATTCCTCCATACACCTTCTCGAACAGCGCATCCGCCGGCTGGAATCCAGTCAATCGCTTTCCGATCCAATCGTTTTTCTGTCTCGTAAGAATGAAAGCAAAATGGAAAGAAGTTTAAAAAAATAAACTACTTTCCGTTCTTCCTTTTTTAAAAACGGGTTTCATGCCCGCATTGCCCTCTTATTATCCTCAAAATGGCCTTTCTGACTTTCCTCTAGAGATAAAAGATATTGAAACCTTCCATACTTTCCCTCAAATAAAAAGGGCCGGCGGGAATACCGGCTCTGATTTTGTTTGGTTCAAATAAAATACAAGACATAGTGAAAAAAGGGTTTATCCTTGCGGTTCCAATTTGAGCAGTTGTTCCAGCTCTTGGTTGGAGAGCTCCGTGATCCATTGGTCGCTTTGGATGATTTTCTCGTTCAGTTCTTGTTTTTCTTCAATCATTTTATCAATTTTTTCTTCCAACGTACCAGTGGCAATCAATTTATGAACATGGACAAAGCGGTGTTGGCCAATGCGATACGCACGATCGGTTGCCTGGTTTTCAACAGCCGGGTTCCACCAACGGTCATAGTGGATGACGTGGTTGGCGGCCGTTAAATTCAATCCGGTTCCGCCGGCTTTCAAGGATAAGATAAATACCGGAAATTCTCCGTCCTGAAACTGGCTGACAAGGCGATCACGCTGCAGCTTCGGCATGCTCCCGTTCAGAAACGGTGCTTTGATTTGAAATCGGCTCTCGATTTCCTGCTGAATCATCTCTCCCATCGTGATATATTGGGTGAAAATCAAACAAGCTTCCTTTTGTTCCAAAATTTCTTGAACCAACTCCAGCAGTTTGGCCAACTTGTGCG
Organism: Bacillus sp. FSL W8-0223; assembly: GCF_038006805.1. NCBI lineage: Bacteria > Bacillati > Bacillota > Bacilli > Caryophanales > Bacillaceae > Bacillus > Bacillus sp. FSL W8-0223. The sequence continues at coordinate 3,428,964 of NZ_JBBOVX010000001.1, read as the reverse complement.
AACGTTCAGCAGCGCGACTCGGACGGGTTTCTTTTAAATATAAGGCCGGATGGTCGCAAAGTTGTTTCAGCTTATTTAACATTTGCAAGACAACCCCTCGGCGTTCAAAAGCGGACAATTGTTCAATCCGGTTTAACGTTTCTTGCACGTATTCTTCATATAAAGCGGCTTGTTCCGCTGTCAAAGGACAATATTGCTTTTGTTCCAGCTTATCCGGCAAATTCAATTCCACTTCCGGGTCTTTCTTGGTCCGACGCAGCAAAAACGGGCGAATTCTTGCCTGCAGGAGGCGGATTTTTTTCTCTGAACGCTCTTTTTCAATCGGGATGATATAATTCTTTTGAAATTTTTGGTAGCTTCCTAAGTAGCCATGGTTCGTAAAATCAAAAATCGACCATAGTTCCGATAAGCGGTTTTCCATCGGTGTACCGGTTAAGGCGATATGATGATTTCCCGTTAATTTTCGGATGGCCCGAGACTGCTTTGTATGGGCGTTTTTAATGTTTTGGGCTTCATCGAGCGCGATGGTGCTCCAATGAACGGCTGAAAGGGTCTCAAAGTCCAAATGGGACAGACCGTAAGAAGTGAGTACGACATCTTTATTTTGAATACATTCGGCAAAGTCTTCGCCTTGTAGCCGGTTCTGGCCGTAATGGAGAAGAACCCGCAAGTCGGGAGAGAAGTGCTCAAGCTCTTTTTGCCAGTTTCCAAGTACAGATGTCGGACAAATGATCAAAGCCGGCATGTCCGGCTTTTCTTTTTCTTTCACATGCAATAAATAAGCGATCAGCTGAATCGTTTTTCCAAGCCCCATATCGTCGGCAAGAATGGCGCCAAAACGAAACGACCGCAAAAACAAGAGCCAGCTCATTCCTATTTGCTGGTAGGGACGCAGAGTTCCTTTCAAGGAAGCCGGAGCCTGCTGCAAAGGAATTTGTTCGATATGCTGAAGCTTGTCGATCATTTGCTGCAATGAACGGTTTAATTGAATTTGGACCGAAGCGAGTTCGTACAAGTTTGACGGTTCTTCTTGATTTTCTTCTGAATCACCGGTGAACTCTTGGGTCAAAACGTCCTGCATTCTGATCCCTTTTTTCTTCGCTTCTTCCATTAACTGTTGGATTTTTTGAATCATTTTCGGATCAAGCGGCACCCACTGGCCGTTCACCTTGACAAGCCGGCGTTTTTCCAACACTAATTTTTGAAATTCTTCTTCTGCCAGTTCTTCTCCATTCAGAGAAATCCGCCAGTCGAAATCAAGGATCGTATTTAATCCGACAAATGTCCGCTGATAATGTGATTGAGAGCGGACTCGGGCAGAAAGGGAAAAGGACGCTTGGCGTATCGATTCCCACCATGAAGGAAGAAGAATGGCAATACCCAGGGCAATCAGTTTTTCGCTCGTTTCGGTCAGAAAAGTCCAAGCTTCTTCTTCGGTCAACGCTGTTTTCATTTTTCCGTTTTCCTGCAGTTCAGGCAATAAACGCAGCCAGCGCGTTTGTTCTGCAAGCACAGCAGGAAGATGCACTTTCCAAGTAGGAGGAATTCTGCCATTTAAGCTGTAAATTTTTTCTGGATTTTTTTTGTTTTGCAGAACCGTTTCTAATAGCCATGAATCTTGATCGTTTTCAGGTTCTGACAGACGCAAGCCTATAGAGAACGGAACAGGATCTTCCACGAAACCGGCCCATTGGCGAAAGTGGCCGTCTGCCCAATAAGATTGGAGATCGTCGGCTGACAATTTCCCGTTTTGAAGATAATCGGCGATCTCATGAAGCTTTTGAAAAACAGGAGAATGGGACAAAAAATCGTGTACGCATCTTTGAAACAGGTCGATGGTCATTTTTCTGGCTGATATTCCTTTCCATACGTCCTGCTCCCAAAAATCAGGATTGAACTCCTCCCAGACGGCGGCCGGAGGTTCCCAGTAAATGTCTGTTTCATGAAAAACGGGCGAAAATTCGCCATTCACCACCGCTTCATAAAGAACGGGCGCCACGGACAATCCATATTGAGTGAGCGGGTCAAAATGCCATTGGATAAACGAATGAAAACGGTCGTTTTTTAACAGACTAATCCATTGCCAAGCGGAAAGCATAAACCCTTTCATACCATCCGCTTCCTTTACTTCCAGTTCCGTGCCGAAAAAGCTTTCTTGATGCCAAAGGAACAGCTGTTTTCCTAAGGAATAGTCAACTGCTTTTCCGCTGTCAGAAGTAAGAAAAACAAAGAAACGATCATCTTCAAATGGCATCGTATGAACAGTCAACGTTTTTAATTTAAGCATCGATCAGTTTACCCTTTCTGCATTCTTCGTGAAAAGCGCGAAGACGTTTCGTTTTTTCTTGCAAACCGGCCCAGTATCGTTCCCAGTCTTGCTCACGTTTCAATTTTTTATAGAGGCGTCGAAGCTTCTTTAAATATTTAACCGCTCGTTGGTAGCTGGAACGATTTTTGCGCTCGATCAGCTCGGAAATGCCCCAATGGTAAAGGGGGAGAGCACATTCGGGAGAAGCTTTTTCGAGTTTCTTTAATCCCATTTGCTCAAGCTCTTCCAATTCCGCTCCCATCAATAGCTGCAATTCCGTCCATTTTTGATAATGTTCGGTGATGATATAAAATTCATGAAGCACGGAATAACTGTAGGGAAAAAGCTGAAAAAGCACATCTTCCAATAGATGCGGCCGATTTTCCGCCAGCCAAGGGGCATCAATGAATCGCAAAAAATCTTCGACAAATGTGCGTTTATGATAAGGACTTGTGAGGCTGTCTAAATAGGCGGGCAGCTTCTCTTTCACAAGTTCGAGCAAAAAGCAAGCTTTTTGATAAGGCGGTTCGGAAAAAAAGTAACCCAACCATACTAACGAAGCATCGACAATCGATTCGTCAAGACGTTGAAAAAGAGCGGAAAACTCCTCCTTTTTATTCAAAAAGAGAAGTTGATGCAATAAGGCGGTGGCCTTCCCGTATGAAATGGGACTCTCGCTTTCCAGACGATTCCATTCTTGTTTTCGCCAGTCTTCTTTTTTCAAAAGAACGGTCCAAAGACGCATGTACAGAAACATACAAGTATTTGAAAACAACCGGCCATCGCGGTCGACGAGTCTTAAGAGATCGTCTTTTAAATAAAGAAGATAGCGGTCAAAAGCAAAGGGAATGGCATGAACAGAAAGCTCTCTGGCCGCATGTTCGCATTCTTTGGCAAAAAAGTAGACAGTGGAGGAACAGGCCCGGTCAATCAAATTCCAATCTTCCCCCAATGTTCTGCATAATTCCACCACTTTTTGAAAGAGAAAGTAGCTGCAAAATAATTGGTAGAGCGGCTTCCATTCTCTTTCAAACGGACCTTGTGTCATCAATTGTCGATAGAGGCTTTGGGCTTTCATATCCAATAAGTAGGGATTCTTTTTTACCGGAGACCAATCCGTTTGTAAAAAGGCGCGATCGACCATTTTTCCCCACTCTTCAGGGCCGTCATTGGCCGCCCGTTTTTTTAGCAGATCGCTGGCATAATATACTCCCGGAATATCAAGAGGCGGTTGTTTCTTTGACGGAACGCTTGTGAGCGTGCGCCATTGTTCCATCCAATCTTGGAGATTTCCCGTTTGGCTGTATAATGCAAAAAAAACGGCCATTTGATGAGAACAGGTTTTTTGGCGGCAAGAACAAAAGCTGAGTGACGGAAAGGTTAAATCGAGGTTGACCTCCCATCGGCCGTTATCATGGACAAAAGCATGAATGATCTGGTTTTCTATATGAAAGCTATCCACGTTTTCGTGGCGGAATAGCCGCAATCCTTCCTCGATAGCGGAAGAGTTTAGATCAGCGGGGTGCTGCAATAATTCTTCGGAATAATACAATATGGCGTCTCGCCATTCCAAAGCGTTTTGTGGCATTTTTTCATCTCCCTCATAAGATGTCTGGGAAATATCTTATCCTTTAATTATAACAGGGATCGATGAGAAAAAAAACGCTCCATCCAAGGAGCGTTAACGATTCGGAAGTCCAATATAAAAATGTGTTCCGTTAAAGAGGTTGACGGCGGAAAGCGTTTCTTCTTTGCCGTCGACAAAACGGATATTTTTATTGACAGGGTAGCGGATCGTTTGCCCGCCCTTTTGCACCACTAATTCCGGATTTCCCTCTTTTTTTCGATAAATGGTTGTCTTAAATCCCCGCTTTTTATAAAACTGAATCCCATCTTGATAGGACGATTGGAGTTTCAGACCGAGTGTTTGGCAAACAGATTTCGGCAAATCTGTATTTTCGACAAGTCCAGTCGGTTTGCCGGGGCCGTAAGCGAATAAAAAGACATCTTCGCCGGTATGACCGGTGGTTGTAAAACCGATTTTTGCGCGTTTAGAAAGCAAAGCGGCCATTTCTTTTTCCGGATGTTTCGATTTTTTGACGAGATTGTATTCTTTATGGCTTAAAGAATCTAATCCATACGATTTCAGCACTTCTTTCAAGTTGGAGCGGTCTTTTCGCAATCGGGAAACGGCTCCGGTTACCGTTAAATGGGCTTTTTTAAGCGGCTCAATAAAATGTTCTTTCGGTTCACTCGCATAGGAAAGATTGGTGGAGCGGTTTCCCATCGTTAACCCGCTGTTGCCGTGGTCCGCAACCGCAATGACCAATGTTTGCTGATCTTTTTTGGCAAATTGGAGCGCCTTTTGAACGGCCTCGTCAAAACTTAGCACTTCGCTGATCATTCCTACCGGATCGTTTTTATGGGCGGCCCAATCGACTTTGCTTCCCTCCACCAGCAAAAAAAAGCCTTTGTCGTTTTTGGACAGAGTTTGAATGGCTTTTTCGGTCATTTCGGCAAGAGAAGGCTGGTTCGGATTCAGCTTTTTTCGGTCGAGCTCATAAGCGATATCTTCCCGGGCAAAACTTCCCCAAATTTTTTCTCCGCTGCTTTGAAGAAGTTCTTTTCTTGTAGTCACGTATTCATAGCCTTTTTTTTGAATGACGGAAATCAAGTTTTCGCCGTCAGGACGGGATTTGATTTTGTCATCCCGTTTTAGCCACGCTTTTCCTCCTCCCAATACAACTTCCATCCCTTGATAAACTTGTTGTTCCGCAATGTCGTCGAATTGATTGCGATGGTTCACATGCGCAGAAAAAGCAGCCGGTGTGGCATGTTGGACAGGGGAAGTCGACACGATTCCGGTCGAAAGCCCTTTTCTTTCCGCGGCTTCCAAAATATTCGGAACAGGATAAGCGGTGTAAGGCTTCCCTTCTTCAGGAAAAATCGGAATCATTCCTATATGATCCACCAACGTTTTTCTGCCGGTGGCCAGAGCGGTTCCGGCGGCGGCCGAATCGGTAATGGCAGACCGCAGCGAATAGGTTCGTACTCCTCCGGTCATCATTTCATCAAGGGCAAGTGCTGAACCTTTATACCAACGCGACAAGGCGAGGACATCGGAATTGGTGCCGTCCATGATCATAAAAATGACGTTTTTGGCTTTTGGGCGAGAATCGTAAGCCGCAGTCGGCGAACTTCCATTGGCCAATAGCAGCAAGAGCACAAAAAACGCTGATAAGTGTCGAAAAATGTTTGTCATATTCCAAATCACCTCATAATTATGCTTTGAAAAAAAAATGAAAATATGCGGATAATCGCGAAATGTTCCATTAATTAGTTGAAAAATCATAAATTAGCAGAAAAATAGTCAGTGAGAATGGTTTAGACTTGTCAACGAATATGTTAAAATGTAGAAAACTGTGGAAAGGAGGGAATATTAGTGAAAAAGGCCCATTTTCTACTGGCAATTGCCTTTTTGCTTTTCATCCCTTTATTTGGCGTGAAGCAGGCAGCGGCCGCTACATATTTTACAGATGTGGGAACGACCCACAGAGCCGCTGAAGAAATTAATTATTTAGCCGAAAAAGGGATTGTGACAGGAACAGCCGACCATCGTTTTCTGCCTGAAAAGACAGTGACTCGCGCAGAGGCTGCCGCCATGATCGGACGGGCTTTAAAACTAAATGGTACACAGCGTTCGACTTCGTTCCGCGATGTACCGGCAAGCTCATTTGCATCGGGGTATATTCAATCGGCTGTGGAAAAAGGATATTTGTCCGGTTACAGCGATGGCACGTTCCATCCTGAGAAGACGTTGAAGCGCGGCGAAATGGCGCTTATGATCAATAAAGCGTTCCATTTCTCCAGCGAAACGACGACGGGAGGAGCAGCCGAAACATTAATAAAGCTCGGCATAGCCCAAGGAAAAGGAGACGGCACGTTCGGTCTCGATGACCCTATCATCCGTGCGGATTTCGCTGTTTTTTTAGCAAGAGCGATGAATCCTGATTTTCGGGTAGATCCGTCCAATACAAATACGGCCCGATTCACCCAACCGTTCTATGTCAATGTGGCGAGCAACGATAAGTTGAATGTCCGCAAAGGACCGTCGACAAATTATGCGGTCATCGGCACGTTGACCCGCGGTACGAAAGTGTATGCGGCAAATAAAGTGAACGGCTGGTATTACATAAAATCCGGCAGCTTGATCGGATATGTCAATGGTGCTTATCTTCAATCCACACCGCCGTCCTCTACCGGACAGTACGACCGCCGTCTGAGTAGCCAAGTGATTATTATCGATCCGGGACACGGCGGAACGGATCCGGGGGCAATCGGCTATGGATTGAAAGAAAAAGATGTTGTTTTGGATACGGGATTAAGGCTGAAAAATATTTTGGCCAAAAGTCCGTTCCAAGTAAAAATGACGAGAAGCACGGATACCTTTATTAGTTTGCAAGGCCGCGTTAATTTCGCGATCAGGAATAAAGGAAATGTATTTTTGAGCATCCACGCCAATGCCGGAGGCGGAACGGGTTCGGAAACCTATTATTGGAGAGGTTCCGGAAAAAACCCGTATAAGGCTGACAGCCAATTGTTAGCGACGAAAATAGAAAACCGTCTCCACAGCGCAATGGGTATACCGGACCGTGGCGTTAACAAAAGTAACCCCAATGGAGATTTGCATGTATTAAGAGAAAATAACATGCCTGCCATGCTGGCAGAGCTAGGGTTTATCGATAACCCGTCTGATAACGCGAAGCTGGCTTCAAGCGTTTGGCGTCAAAAGGCAGCCAATGCTATTTATCTAGGCTTGCTCGATTATTACAAAGCCAAAGGATACAATGTTTCGAGCTTGTATAGCCTTGTGAATCAATAGATAGCTAGAAAGAGGAGAGCGCGATCACCGCTCCTCTTAATCTATAAATAAAATAGGGTTCAGACATTTCGTCTGAACCCTGTTTTAGTATGTAGCTATTTATTTTTTAAAAAATGATAGAGCTCTGTGTACATTGCTTGATAACGCGGGTCGGTATAGGTGGCCAAACGGTTTACCATGGAGGCGCCTTGATAGATGATCAAGCTTTGAGATCTTGCCCCGTATAGATCGGCAAAGTGCAAATATTGGCGAAACTTTTCCAATCCAATGTCTACCGTCGCGTATCCGTGATTTTCAATTTCTAAATTCACACCGCTGTTTCTCGTTTGCGCTTCAATCAAACTGTTATGTAATTTGGCTTTTGTTTCTTCTTCGCTCAAATTCGTAAAATGAGCGTTGCTTTGCAAATAAGCCCCATCAAATCCGTATGATTTCCAGTTTTCAAAGTTAGTAGAAAGCGCATGCGGCGAGTAGATAAATTTTCCTTTCTTTTGGTGAATATAATCGCTCACCATGAGAAGAAGCTGTTCATCTTCCGGATTGGTGATCGTTTCGTTCAGCCAATAAAACCCTTTTAATACGGCTTTGTTTTGATTCCTCTTTTCCCATTCTCTGTACACTTGATCAACGTACCATTTCACCAGTTTGAATCGTTCATCCAATGTATTTGGGTGCGCTTGACCGTTTAGATCGACAATCGGATCTTTCCGCTGTGGATAAGGAATGGCGATAAAAATGTTCACATGATCAACGACCGGAATCTCTTTCATGCTTTGGTCGATGATGGAAATCGTTCCGTTTTCGCCAAACAATTTATTCAAATACCACAGCCATTCGTTATAACCCGCTTCATTTCGGCTGGACTCGGTAAATTCGCCTCCCGGATATTCTCTTCCTGCCAGAATAAGAGAATCGAACATGGAATCTACATATTGTCCATTTTCTTTGTAGGCCAAATACGGCTTGAAAAATTCTTTATTTTGAAGGCTATTGTATAAAGGATTTTTCTCAATCTCGTATCCGTTGTACAGTAAAACGCCGTTTTTCACGCCTGATTTCTCCGGTGACAAAAATTCATTGGAAAAAGTTTGATATTGGTTGCTGACAGGTCGGATGACGGCATTGTCGTAAGGCTCTGCAAATAGAATGGCTTCTTGCTTGGAACGAAAGGTCGTTTTTTTCTTTCCGTCAATCAACACTTCATATTCGCGGGGATTGAACAGCGTTCGAGCGATAAAAGCGGCAAATTGAGCACGATTGACTGCACCTTTCGGCTGAAAGGAATGGTCAGTATAACCGGTCGTGATGTCATTAGCGGCCAAAGCATCAATGTAGCGATAATAAGGGCTGGTTTGAGGAACATCGGTGAATGCGCTCATTTGGTCCCCTTTTAACCGAAAGCCAATGGCGAGAGCTTTAGCCATGTCTTCTCTTGTCAGGGGTTCATCAGGTTGAAACAGACCGTCTTTCAGGCTAAATAAACCTGCTGATACCGCGGCCTCTATCTCCTGGTAGCCATAGGTGTTTTCGGTCACATCTTTGATCGCGATCGTTTGATCGGAGGATAAAGAAAAGGTGCGGACTAGCATAATGGCAGCCTGTTTTCTTGTAATAACGGCTCCTGGTTTAAATCTTCCATCGGAATATCCCGAAATGATCTGTTTTCCGCTCAACTGCTCAATCGAATGGTAGGCCCAATATGTAATAGGCACATCTGTATAAGCAGCGAAAGAATGGGACGGAAACAGGCAAGCAAGCGCCATAGCGACGGGGGCTATTTTTTTGTACACAAATAGGATTCTCCTTTCTTTTTGCGACTTTTGGAATGAGCTCTTTCTATCAGATTACCAAACTCGACTAGCAAATTTAAGGATTTTATTGAAATTTTTTAGCGAAAAGGGAATTTTTTCATATATACTTTTTTCATATGTTCTTCTTTTTCATGAACTGATAGACTAATGAACATAGGACAAAACCGATGACAGGGCAAACCGTGGCTGTTGATTTTTGGCTGAAACAAGAACATATCGGCGAATGGGGGAAAAAATATTCATTTAACAGCTGGAAACATTCCAGTATAATAAAGAAAAAGTTTAAGAGAAAGGGTAGGCTGCTGGATGAAAAACACGAAATGGCTATTTTTTTTCTTATTTTTGCTGGTCATTTTGCCTTTCAAAGCTTATGGTGCGGAATCGGATGAATATATGATTCTCTTTCGCCACCATATAGATGATGGAATTTTGAAAAAATACGATATTCATGCACAGAAAAAGTATGAGACCATTCCTACTGTTTTAGCCGAACTGGATAAGAGCCAAGTCGACAAATTGCGCAATGAACCGGAGATCGCCAAAGTTCAAGCCAATAAGACATATAAGGTTCAGAGCCAAATAGAAACGTGGGGCTATAAAAAAATTTACGAGGACAGCCAATATCGATCTCCTTTTACGGGAAAAGGGGTGAAAGTGGCTGTTATCGATACGGGTATAGCGACGAACCATCCTGATTTGAAGGTGAAAGGGGGAACATGCGTCATCCGCTCCGACTGCGGCAAAGGATATAACGACGACAACGGCCACGGAACCCATGTAGCGGGAATCATCGGTGCTTTAGACAACGGCGTCGGTATTGTTGGAGTCGCACCGGATGCGGATCTTTACGCGGTCAAAGCTTTTGACGAATTTGGAGAAGGGTCGACCAGTTCGATTACGGCAGGGGTGGATTGGGCCATTCAGCATCATATGGACATTATCAATTTAAGCGTGACGACCGTATCCGACGACCCGGTGTTAAAGAGTGCTTTGGATAAAGCGTATAACGCCGGTATTCTGATTACGGCGGCAGCCGGAAATGACGGGGATTCGGTCGGATCGAAAAATACCATTCTCTATCCCGCCAAATACAGCAGTGTCATTGCAGTCGGCAGCGTCGATAGCCGCTTGCAGCGTTTGCCTTTCTCGGCGACGGGGCCGGAGCTTGAAATTGTCGCTCCCGGACAGTATGTGTTCAGCACCTTTCCGATCAATCTGGATACAACCGACGGCAAAAAGGACGGTTATACGGCCTTGTCAGGAACATCGATGGCTACCCCATTTGTCACAGGGGTGCTGGCAGAGCTGAAACAGCAGTATAAAGACAAATCGGCAGCGGAAATCCGCAAAATACTCGATCAAAACGCCAAAGATTTGGGGACAGCCGGAAAGGATTCGCTTTACGGCTACGGATTGGTGCAAATTAAAACGTTCCAACCTACGCTGTCATCCGATATGGCCGTCAAGGCAGTAAAGGCCGACAACGGCCTCGTGGAGTTCCAGATCGATAAGCCTGATTCCATTCAAAAAGTCTACGTGAAAAGAAGAGGAGGAATGGAGGGCGACATTACAAAACAAATAACCGGCAGCATTTGGGATGATTATGTGCCGGCCGGAACTTATTATTATTTCTTTACATTGACGGACTCCCAAGGCCGCGAGTACCAGACACAAGTGAAAGTGACGATGAGCAAACCGCAGATCGAAGATGTCTCTGCCTACGACTGGTTCAGTGAAAAAATGCTTTATCTCTATCATCGCTCCATTTTAAAGGGCGATCACAGCGGCCAATATCTATGGCCGACGAAGAACATTTCAAGAGGCGAGGCAGTGGCGCTTGTCGGCCGGGCGCTTGGATTGGACGGAACGAAAAGAAATACGGCTTTTAAAGACGTTCCGAAAGATTATTATGCTTCAGGATATATTCAGAGTGCTTTAGAGCAAGGAATCATTAAAGGCTACCGCAACGGCACTTTTCATCCAACGGAACCTGTAACAAGGGCCGAAATGGCGGTTTTGATCAGCCATGCCTATCGTCTGACGGATAACGGAACCAATCATTTTCAAGATGTTACAACAGGCATGACAGGTTACAAAGAGATCAATGCTCTGGCGGATGCCGGCATTACCAGCGGCTATTCTAACCATACTTTTGCACCGTATAAACCGATTTCCAGAGCTGAGTTTTCCGTCTTTTTGGCCAAAGCGGAAAACCCGCTTTTCCGATAATCCATACTTTTCATAAATAGAAGGCTGGAAAGCCCGCCTCTTTTCGAGTGTTTTCGAAGAGGGCGGGCTTTTTGTTTGCAAAAAAAGAGAGACTTTGATGATTTTTGCTAATTTAACGGAAATCATGCTGGAAAATGGCTAAATTTGTTACATAAATGTAATATTGCAGCAAAAAAACTGTTTTATTATTCTGATAGACTATTATTTGGAAAAATAAGAATAATGAGGAGTGACCATGAAAACAGGAGGGAAACTGATCAAAATAGTCTTTTTTGCTTTTGTTTTATTGCTTGCATTTCCGTTTAAGCAAGCATTTGCCGCTTCTTTTACAGGATATCAAGTAGTAGATTATGCAAAAAATTTTTTAGGAGTACGATATGTCTACGGGGGAACGACTCCTAACGGCTTCGATTGCTCAGGATATACATCGTATGTATATAAACATTTTGGCATTTCGCTTCCACGTACATCGGGAGGCCAATTTTCGACCGGAAAAAGCGTATCTAAATCTTCTTTGCTGCCGGGAGACTTAGTGTTTTTCAAAAATACATATCAATCAGGCATTTCCCATGTCGGAATCTATGTCGGCGATAACAAGTTCATTAACGCGGCATCATCCGGCGTGGAAATAGACTCTCTCAGCAATTCTTATTGGAGCAGCAAATATGCGGGGGCCAAGCGGGTGCTGTCTCAGCCGGTAGGAACCCTTTTCAAAGATCTTGGCGATACCCATCCGGCGTTGGTTGCCATTAAAGAATTGAACAGTGAAGGGATTATCAAAGGATATTCCAATGGACTTTACCATCCAGACGATGAAGTTACACGCGGACAAGCAGCTGCTATCATCAATCGAGCGTTTCATTTAGCGGCGCCGTCATCCGCAAGTTTTAAAGATGTATCTTCTTCTAATCCGTTTGCAAAAGATATTGCCGCCATTGAAAAGGCCGGCATTATTAACGGTTACAGCGACGGTACTTTCAGACCTTATGATCCGATGACAAGAGCGCAGATGGCTGTGATTGTGACAAAAGCCTTTAAAAAGAATGTGGCATCCGTGTCATCATCCAAACCTGCTTATCAGGATGTTCCATCCAGCTATTGGGCTTTTGCCGAAATTAACACCATCCACAATATTGACAAAACAACGGTCTATCAAACAAGCAAATACCGCGCCGGCGACGAAACGACCAGAGCAGATTTTGCAGCGGCGATTTACAATGCCAAATAAAGAAATAGACAACAATCGAGGCCATAAAGAATGGTTTCGATTTCTTTTTACCTGTTTATCGGTGAGGGGTCGTCGGTCGGGAAGTTCGTCCTCTTTGATGAGAGGGAAACGTACGGACAGGATCGCTTTCGATCTTGACCTGCTTGCTGCGTGAAAGCAGATTTCGGGCGAATCTGAAATCATGGAAAAGCTTCTATATAAAGGCACCAGCTGTGATGAATTATATTTCGCACAGTTTTACATATAAAAAGATTACTAGTGTAGGAGGAAACTAGATGAAAATGCGAAGACGCATGCTGCTTATGATGATGTTTCTCCTTGTTTTTTCGGCTGCGGTCCCGCCTCAGCCGTCCAGAGCGGCGAGCGATGACATTTCGGGGATTACGCTGGAAAAGGAAATGAGAGATTTAATTGCCAGAGGGATCATTTCCGGTTATGGAAACGGCAGCTACAAGCCGGGTAAAAAGGTGACAAGAGGAGAATTTGCCAAGTTTATTTCGAGTGCGTTAAAGCTCGATATGACCAATACGTCCAATGTCTTTAAAGACGTATCTCCTAATTCGGCATTGGCGCCGGGCATTAACGCGGCTGCCAAAGTGAACATTATCAAAGGCAGAACAGACGGAACCTTTCATCCGGACGATACCATTACGCGGAAAGAAATGGCGGTCATGATTAAAAGAGCCATTCAATATTTGAATGTCCCTTTAGAAACGGGAAGCACGAAATTCACGGACATTTCCAATTTGCAGGATGAATTCAAAACAGCGATTGCCGAAATAGCTCAAGCCAATATAATCCACGGCTTTCAAATAAATGGGAAATGGGTATTTCAACCTGATAAAGAAGCCACAAGAGCGGAAGCGGCGGCTTTTATCAGCCGGATGCTTTCCTATGTAGAAAATTATAATGAATCCGGTCCGGGAGGAAATGAGCCAGCTCCTGTCAAAAATCCTTATGAAACGGCTGTCGTCTCCAATCATGAAGTCAAGCCGACCGGAAAGTCGTACAAGACTTTTGACGAAGCGAAAGACGCCATGAATGCCGGTCAATCGGACGCTGTCACTTATAACGGCCGAGTCGTGTATATGAAAAGCGGGATCGTTGTACCTGACCGGGCGACACTGAAGAGCACCATCAACTTATATTCAGATTCCAATTTAAAAACGGCCTATACTTATGTGTCAACAGCGGCTACCTATTCTTCTGAAATGAAATATATAACATCTACAGAGAACTATGTAAAAGTAGAAGTGGGCGGAAAGCAGTTATACGCCTCCCCGCAAGACGTTCTTTTGGAGCCGGATGGCGCGGCGCCGGGGCAAAACTACTATCAAGCGGAAAACGGAGAGCTGATTCATTATTTGTACGTTGACACGGCCACAGGCGGCTACTACACATCTTATACAGTCGGAAAAGCGCCTGCGTTTTTAAAGCCAGGACAGCCTTATTACAGCTGGGACGGCTATACGTTTTATGATGCCAATCATCGAAAAGTCGGAACTTCCTACCAATATTTTCAATTTTTATCAGCCAGAACTCCGACAAGCTATACCGCTGCACAGCTGGATCAAGCGATTATGACCAAATTGGCGGATCTGGAAAAACTGTATCAACAAAATCCAACCCAATACGCCAAGTATAAAGATGCAACGAAAAGAAGCAAGCTGATCGGCCTCGGCAGCCATTTGAAAAAAGTAGAATCCGAGAAACATATTAATGCGTTGTTAATTCTAGGATTGGCATTTAATGAAAGTCAGTATGGATTAAGCGACATAGCCCAACAAAAAAATAATTTATTCGGCTATGGTGCCGTCGACAGCAATCCGAATCAGGCCAATCCTTTTCCATCGCCGGCAGCCAGTGTGGATGCATTGGCGAAAAAATTCAATGACAGCTATCTTTCTTTCGGAGATTTTCGAGCAAACGGCGCGGTTCCGGGCAACAAAGGAACGGGCTTTAATGTCAAATATGCTTCCGATATGTTCTGGGGCGAAAAACTGGCCCGCCATATGTATAGCATCGATAAAATGCTCGGCGGCAAGGATTTCGGTAGATATTCAATCGGTTTGACGGATGGCTATGATCCAAATGATGGATTAAATGTCCGATCCCAACCGAAGGTTTCTAAAGACACGCTGTTATTTGAATACAATAAACTGGGAATGCCGGTGACAATTATCGGAACATCCGGCTCTTGGTATAAAATTTATTCCGATGTATTAAAATTTGCCGATCAATATAAAGACGGCGTCTATGTTTCTAGCGATTACGTCGATATTCTTCCGATCGCCGGGAAATAATGCTATATCTTGAAGCTGACCCGATTTTCGAGGGTCAGCTTTTTTGTGCGCTTTTGGCGAGTGCGGACGGAAAGCTTGAAGGTCAAGGGTTCATAAGACATTGACTTTCTGGCAGCGGAGAGAAATGAAATCTACAGGCATATTCATATTCTTTTTTAAATATGTCGACTATAATAAAGGCTAGTAATGGAAAACAAGGGGGGATTAAGGATGTCGCTTTATGAAAAAGGAACATTGCGTCATCTTGCCAAATTAAATGAATGGACGCCGGAACAGGCGCAAGCATTTGATCAATTTAACGTCTTTCCGAAAGAAGTCTCCCATCCTCTAGGAATGTGAAGGTGCCAATTGCACCAATGAGTAGGTGGGAGATGAATTTCGGTTGGCTTTAGCCAAAGTTATTTTTCCAATCCCTTTCTCAACAATTCTAAGATTGCGGCTGTTCTAGTTGGAATCCCATTTTCTTTTTGATATTGCTCCAATTTTTCTAATATCGTCTTAGGCATACGAATTTCTACACGTTCTTTCTCTTCTCTCATGATTATCACCTCATATTGATTGTACGGATTTTTTACGGTATAATCAATATATACGAAATTTTTCCGCACAAAGTGAGGTGAATTGATATGGCCAAGCAAAACAAAGCTTTCAAGTTTCGTTTGTTACCAAACAAAGAACAATCCGCATTATTAGCTAAGACATTTGGTTGTGTTCGCTTTGTCTACAATAAGATGTTAGCTGAACGCAAAGAAACGTATGAAAAGTTCAAGGATGATAAAGAATTGCTTAAAAAGCAAAAGTTTCCGACCCCTGCAAAATATAAAAGTGAATTTCCATTCCTAAAAGAAGTGGATTCTTTAGCTTTGGCAAATGCACAAATGAACTTACAGACTGCTTATAAGAATTTCTTTGAAGGAAATGCGGATTTTCCAAAGTTCAAAAATCGTAAAGCAAAACAATCCTATACAACTAATATGGTCAACGGAAATATTAAGCTAGAAAATGGTCATATCAAACTGCCAAAAATCAAAAAGCCAATAAAAATGAAACAGCATAGAGAGATACCTGCTGATTATAAAATCAAATCTTGCACTATTTCTAAAACAAAGACAGGCAAATACTACATTTCAATTTTGACAGAATATGAGAAAGATATTCGTCCAGTTAAAATACAGAAAGTTGTTGGTTTGGATTTTGCTATGGATGGTCTATATGTCGAGAGTGAACAGGGTAAGAAAGCCAATTACCCACGTTACTATCGGCAAGCCTTAGATAAATTAGCAAAAGCACAACGAATTCTTTCTCGAAGAAAGAAAGGTTCTGCAAGATGGGAAAAACAACACCTGAAAGTGGCTAAGCTACATGAAAAGACAGCGAATCAGCGCAGAAACTTTCTTCATCATAAGTCAAAAGAATTAGCAACAAACTATGACGCTGTGATTATTGAGGACTTAGACATGAAAGGCATGTCTCAAGCCCTCAACTTTGGAAAAAGCGTTCATGATAACGGCTGGGGGATGTTCACTACTTTCTTAGCGTATAAGCTAAAAGAACAGGGGAAACAACTTGTGAAAATTGATAAGTGGTTTCCCTCCACTAAGAAGTGTTCATGTTGCGGCAAGGAAAAAGAAATGCCATTATCTGAACGTGTATATAAATGTTCTTGCGGCTTTGTATTAGATTGCGATCACAATTCAGCAATCAATATCAAAAATGAGGGATTACGCTTATTAGCATAAAGAATAATAACTTTCGGAACGAGAGGGTTAGCTCGGTCAATTTTCTGTCATTAGACGGGATTACCCGAGAAGCCCCCACTTCAATCAAACCGTAAGGTTGATAAGTGGAGGGTAGTTCACAAGCGGGCAAACTGTCTGCCAAATTGAAAGAATTGATTGCTGTAGCGGTTGCTCATATTACGGAATGTCCTTATTGCATCGATGTGCATTCCAAAAATGCTGAAAAAGCAGGCGCAACGAAAGAACAGCTTTCCGAAGCCATCCTTGTTGCGGCTGCTGTAGCGGCCGGCGGCGCTTATACTCATATCGCCAATATGATCGAAAGCTATGGTGCTGAAGAATAAAATCTTAAAAGCAGAAAAAGGCTGTCCCCGAAGCCGATGAACGGATGGGACAGCCTTCTTTCTTAGGGCGGAAGTTCTACTAAACAAACAGTTCGATGCTGATTTTCGCCAGCTACGACCGCATTTTTCTTTTCACGATGCCCACGAGTTGGTGATAGCCTTCTCGGTAGAATACATACAATCCGACTATGTAAAGAACGGCTCCAAGTATGCCAAGGATGGCCAGCTGCCAAAGCGAGTAGAGATGATCGATCGGTACATAGAGCTTGAACAAGTACAGCGGCACGATCATGACGACTGTTGGCAGCAATACGTTTCCGAACAGGACAAAGAGCCTCCGCTTTTCGCCGGGTTCAAAATCTTTGTACATGAAAGCGGCGGTAGCAACCAAGTAATAAACGGACACAATTGAATTGGTCAATGCTAAGCCCGGATAGCCGAATGGCTTGATAAACAGCCAGTTTAAAATCGCATTTAATGCGATAGTCGTCACGCTGATTCGGAATACGATCGCAGTTTTTCCCCGAGCGTACATTGACTTCGATACAATATATTGCAGACCTTGCGTCACGATGGTTGGCAAATAGTACACGAGCGCCAGATAGGTTTGATACGTGTCCGCGGCCGTAAATTTGCCGCGTTCAAAAATAAACGCAATCGTTTCCCGTCCTGCCACGATCAGCCATGCAGTGATGGGCATTAAAGTTAAAAGCGACAGCTGCATTCCTAAGAAAAACGTGTCTTGGAATTTTTTTTGATTATCCAGCTGTTCAGATAACAGCGTAAAAATAATCACCGCAATCGATGTCGCATAGACGGTTTGGGGGATGGAGGTAATGAGCGAAGCGTCGTTTAAATAGGTGACGGCTCCCTTAATGTCAGACGCAAACGCCTTATTGACGAACACGTTAATTTGCCCCACAACCGAGTTCAATAAAGAGGGGACGAGCAACACAAGAAAAGTCTTGCGAAATTCGCGTTCGACTTTCCAAACCGGACTCCAGCGGTACCCTGTCCGGAACAAATAGGCCAGCTGAAGAATCGTTCCTAAAATGGTTCCGAAAATAAACCCGTAGGCAAGACTGTTAATTCCCCATTTTTCTGAAAACAAAAAGGCAAAGGCGACGCCCATGATCGTTTGCAGCAGTTTGGCGATTTGCGACGGAACGAACACCCTCCGGCCCTGTAAATAGGAATCCAATATTCCGCTCAGTGCAATAAAGCTCATAAACAGGAAGAAAAATTGCGTAACGGCAATCGCCGTTTCCTTCGTTTGCGGCTTCATGTCCCCATAAATCCAAGGGACAAAGTCGGGAACGAAGAAATAGCCGGTCACGGTGACCACAAGGAAAATGAGCACCGTCCAGTTCATCACTCCGTTCGCGTTTTGTTCTGCCTGCTTTGGCTGTTCTTTCAGCTGCTGGACGTACATAGGAAGGAACACATTATTGAATCCGCCCGAAATCATGGCGAGCGCCAACGTAATAAACGAAAACGCAAGCAAATACCCGTCTGTATATTGGCTGACCCCAAACTGGTGGGCGATGATGCTCTCCCGGACAAAACCGGACAGCTTCACCACCACAGCCAAGATCGTCAGCCAAATGGCTGTTTTTTTCAATGACATGAATGACACCTCTTAAGTAAGGAAACGTGCAGAAGAGCTTGCATCTGCACGTTTCGGAGTGGACTGGTAAACTAAAATTTCAGTCAGTGGCGATTTTTCTCATCCACAATGATCGCTTGTTGGACCAATCGGACATCAGGGACGGTGATCCCGCAGGACTTTTTTCTGTCCGATACGGTCTTGAAAAAGAGACTGCTACTGGCCAAAACGTTCCTTCAGCAAATCGATATTTTTCATTGCTTCTCTGCGCATTTCTGCGGCATTCTCACGGATCATCTCTTTCAGTTCTTCCTGGCGCTGCAATACTTCCCGGGCATTATCCGCCAGTTTTTCCGGATCCAAGTTTTCAAGTGTGAAGGAATAGTCCCACATCCCGGAACGCTTCAGTAAACTTTCGACCTTTTTGTCATAGCTGATCCCGATATGGGGAACACCTGCCAAACAGGAAAAAATCAAGCAATGCAGACGCAGTCCGATCGTCATTTCGCAAGCTGAGATAAAATTCAAATACTGATTAGGGGTAAAGTCGGGTCCAAGCAGAAGGCTTTGATCACGATGTTTCATCTGCTGCCGGACTTTTTCAGAGGCTCGGACGTCATAATGCCCTTCCATCGGGACGAAGACAGGAGTGACGCCTTCGGATTCGATCAGGCTATCCAGCGCTTGGGCGATATGCCCGTAATAAGACGTATCTCCGAACCAAGGGCGGACACTGACCGCGACCAATCGCTCCCCGCCTTTTAACGGCAAGCTGTCCAAACAGGCGCTGTCCTCCTTTTGGTGAAAGGCAAAGACGATATCTGCCGTTACCACTGATTCCGGCCTGTTAACGCCGAGTTTGTGGAGAAGCTCCTTTGAAAATGGATCTCTTACTGTGATGAAATCGGCCATATTGGCAAAGACTTTCATGAGAATTTTTCCCCATGTCGTATTGACGGGACCAATGCCCTGGGAGAAAAACATGACTTTTGCTCCGCACAACTTGGCTAAAAACACGATCAATAAATAATAAGGAAGCGGTCCGAACAAAAATTTCGTCGGATACGTGTCCTGAAGGAGACCGCCGCCTCCGGAAATCAATAAATCCGCCTTCTTTAAAGCTTGTACTTTTTGTTTATTTTCACGGCGCCACCCGCGGTACACGGACCGGACATTGTGGCGTTTTGCCGTTTTCTCCGGGGAAAAGGAAAAAACGGTGATATCCACCTCGTCAATCTCGTTGCGCAAGTTATCGAGAATCGCTTCCAATATCGCTTCGTCCCCGGTATTGCCAAGGCCGTAAAAGCCGGAAATAACTACTTTCAATTGGTTTCCTCCTTCTCATTTCCTCCTTCATGCAAGGCTTGATTTTCTCGAACCTTTTTTGTTGTGGAGAATGAGATGTCCTGTCTATTATTCATCATCTGTAAAGAGGAATAAGTAGAAAAAAATAAAAGAGAGAATGACGAAAAACCGCCTTCTCCACCCTTCCCACACTGCCCTTCATTGTATCATTTGCCATAAACACATTCAATGGATACATAAGGACTAGTATAAAATGGAACGAAAATGAGGGAGTGAGATAGATAGAGAGATTGGTTCGTTTATAAAGAATACTTAGTAAGGGAACACACCAATAGTGCTATACATCTCCTCGGGTGACATCATTACCCAAAAAACTTTCTTTTTCAACCAAAAAAGACTATAATTTGGTAATGACATGACAATTCTATCTATCCAATAGTCTATACGATAGTGTTTAAGAGTGATATTAAGAACTATTTACAAATAAGTAAAAAATCACAAAAAAATCCTCAAGTTCATAAAAAACACTTGAAAAAAAGACTTGGTTTGATAGAATAAAAGAAGAGTTTAAATCTGCCAATTTGCCCATATTGTTCATTTTTATGGAACAATTGGCTTATGGAAGGTTTAGATGGATTTGGTAAAAACGATTGTGTTTTTTTCAGTCGTTTTCATATGTACTATTACAAAACGGGGAGGAAATAGTGAATGGCTTACCAACCAAAGTCTTATCGCAAATTTGTGGCTACGGCTGCAACAGCAACATTGGTAGCAACGGCTGTAACGCCGGCATTTGCTGCTGAAAATCTTCCATTTAACGATGTAAACAAAAATTATGAAAAAGCTGTCAGCGAATTGTACAGCAAAGGCATCGTTAAAGGAGTCAGCAAAACTGAATTCGGTACGTACAAAACTTTGAAACGCGGCGATGCAGCTGTCATCATCGCTAGAGCGTTAGAACTTGACACGAAAAATGCTCCGGATGCTGGTTTCAAAGATGTGAACAGCAAGATTAAAGGTGCTGTAAACGCTCTTGTAGCTAAAGGAATCATCAGCGGGGTTTCTAAAGATAAATTTGATCCTGAGTCTTCGTTAACTCGCGGTCAAATGGCGAAAATCTTAGTCAACTCTTATCCTGTTTTGAAAGATGCGTCGAAAGAAACACCTTTCAAAGACTTAACAGCTGACTTCAAACCTTACATTGAAGCTCTTTACGGCGCTGGAATCACTGGTGGTACTTCCGATACTACATACGGAACAACTCAAAAGATCACTCGTGGTGACTTTGCAAAATTGCTTTATAAAGCAATGAACTATAAAAAAGTTGATAGCATCAAAGCTATTGACGACATCACAGTAGACGAAGGAACAAAATTAGAAGACGTTAAACTTCCAGAAAAAGTAACCGTTGTTTACTCTGACAAATCTGAAAAAGAAGCATCCGTAAAATGGGATATTTCTAAAGTGGATACTTCTAAACCAGGTACTTACAAAGTTGAAGGAACTGTTGAAGGAACTGACCTGAAAGCTTTTGTTAATGTTGTGGTTAAGTCAACGACGCCTAAAGTTGCAAGTGTGAAAGCAATTAATGCTACACAAGTTCAAGTGACATTCAATAAAGAAGTTGATAAAGCAGATGCTGAAGACACTACAAAATATTCTATTGATAATACTCGTCCTAATTCTGCCAATTTAGGTGCAGATAAGAAGACTGTTACTTTAACTTTTGCAAATGCGTCCGATGTGGAAGTTACAAATAAAGTTCTAGTTGTAGAACCTGTTAAAACAGCAGCTGATGCAAATGTGTCTACAGAAAAATATGTCCAAGTATTTACTTATGAAGATAAAGAAGCTCCACAAATTACAAGTGTAGAATCAAAGACTAAAGGAAATGTAGCAACTAGCTTAACTGTTAAAGCTTCAGAGCCAATTCAATCTTCTTTGGCAAAAGTAGACGGTTCATATGTAAACATAGATTTCAATGGCACAGATACTGCTACAATCACGGGTCTTTCCTTAGAAACTGGAAAAACACATACAATCGAATTAATTAACTTAACAGATAAAGGTGGAAATGTAACAGTTTCTACTTCCGCATCATTTAATGTAACTGTTGACACAGTGGCACCAACTGCTACTCTATCACAAAAAAGTGATAAAGAAATTCTTGTAACATTCAGCAAACCAATGGATGTTAATTCTGTATTAGGTGCTCTTGCATCTTCAAACAACCCTGTCAAAGATGAAACTTTAGCTAATGTAGCAATAAGTACTCCAACAGTAGTGCCTGACACAAATGATACTCAGTTTATCATTCCGGTGACTGACACCTTATATGCAAATAAGTCTAGCAGAACATTAACAGTAGTATTGCCTAATACAATTCAAGACAAGTTAGGTAACAATATTACTGCAGGTACTCAAACAGTTACATTAACTAAAGATACTGTTAAACCAGTTGCAACTGGTTATAACGTTGTTAAAAATTCTAATGGTGAAGTAACTGCTATTGAAGTTTCCTTCAGTGAAGGATTAAAAGCTGGTACTCCAGAAGTTCCTTCTATTGTTAATGAAAATGGGGTAGACGTAAGTAGTACGCTATTAGGAGGACTGAAAGCTCAGCCTGTATCCGATGGCGATAAAAAAGTAGTATATACAGCTAATACACCAGCTAAAGTATCTGGCAAATATGCATTTTCATTCCCAGCTGGTTTAGTAACGGATCAATCTGAAGCCGGAAATAAATCAGATGCGTTCAATTACACAATTGATTTTGGTGCAGGTGCTACAACATTTGATTTATCATCTGTTGATGCTGAAAATAACGTAATCACTGTTGATTTTGGTAGAGCAGTTAAAGGCGGAGCAGTTGCCAATTCTGCAACTGATTTAGCGAACTATACACTAGGTGGAAAACCACTGCCAGAGGGTACTAAAATTGTGTTAAATGGGACACAAGACAAAGCTACTATTACATTGCCTTCTGAATCTATTGAGAAAACAGATCCAAATGCTGTATTTACAGTAGCAAACGTAAAATCTCTTAATAATGAATTGTTGAACTCTTATAAAGGAACTGTCTCTGTTGTTGATAATGTTAAGCCAGTGTTGAATTCCGCATCATTAACATCAGATAATAAACTTTTGATCGGCTTTAGTGAAACACTTGATGTAGATCCAGTGGTTGGAGACCTAGTGATTAAGGTTAACGACAAGACTGTTACTGCAAATTTTACAGGTTCAGGAAAAGCTCTTACTGTTACTAAAGGTACTGGATCGGATGCAGGTAAATATCTAGTTAACCTAGATGATCTTGTAGTTCAAGGTGCACCAACAGATCCTGGTGATAATGTTCCTGCAACGCCGACATACTTTGATGTAAATAACAACGGCACTTACGAGGATGGAACAGATATTAAAATTGCTGATGGTCCAGTTGATAACTTTAAAATCACGTCTTCTCCAGCAATTAACAGCGTAACTGTTTCGACATTAGCTACGGGTGATTCTACAGCGGCAGATGCTGCTAACAATCCACTTAAAAATGATGTAACTGTTAAAGTTAAATAATTTCAAGTTTCGTGCGCTGGTATTTCGAGATCCAAAAAAGTTAACAGTGTAAATACGGATTTGTTAAAAGGAACTAGAGCTGACAAGCTTTGGTTCCTTTCTTTTTTGGCTCTATTAGATCGGTGCCTGTCACGCCCCGAGATTTGTCGAAAGATGGATAGTTGAAGTGAGAGAGGGAATAGATTAAAATGAAAAACAGAACAAATGTTCTTATAGGTGGTGATGAGAATTTAATAGATTTGCTCTAAATTAAAGAAAGATACTTGTGTTAAAAGACAGTCCATCAATTCAGTGGGAAGGAGTAATAGAGGTGGGACGTCCAAAGCGTGTATGGATTCCCCAACGGTTTTATCATATCGTATGTCGAGGAAATCGGCGTGATCCATTATTTAAAGAAGCTCGTGATTTTTTAGCATTTTTCCATATTATCCACCAATGTCATGAAAAAATCCCCTTTGAAATAGCCTCCTATTGTCTTATGACGAATCACTTTCATTTACAGCTGCGTTCGCGACATGAATCTATATCCAAAGTGATGGCGCTTATCAATAAAAGATACGCTAACTATTATAACACTCGATATCAGTTGACAGGCCATGTGTTCGAAAAACGGTACTTTAGCAAATTAATTGATGATGCTAAAGGAATGTTGGAAGTAAGTCGTTATATTCATTTAAATTCTGTAGAAGCGCACATGGTATATGCACCAGAACAATGTCAGTGGAGTAGCTTCTATTTATATATGGATCCTCACTCAAAATGCCCGCGGTTTATGAACAAAGAGGCATTATTGCAATATTTTTCAGGAAATCAAGAAGAACACTGGAAAAAGTATGTTGAATTTGTACGAGAAGCCTCATATACCTCAGTGTAGCCCCATTTTTGCTGCAAAGAAAACAATCCAATTCCTCGTTCCTAATACTACGAATCTTTATTTTTCTTTCTTTTGAAAAATGTTTCAATTAAGGAGGATATTCCCTTTGACTATAAAAGTATTTAGCATTGGTTTAAAAGGTCTTGAAGGATACAAAGTACAAGTGGAAGTACAGATGACTCCAGGGAAGGAATCGATGATCATTGTCGGGTTGCCGGATGCATCTGTAAAAGAATCGAAAGAACGGGTGTTATCCACCTTACGATCGTTAGAATGTGATGTAACTGACCAGAAAATTGTGGTGAATTTATCACCATTGGGATACGTGCCTGTCACCACCCGAAAAATGTCGAGATTTGTAGACAAGTAGATTTTAAGGAAAGCTCTGTGGAGAGTAAAATCTCTGCGGGGTTTTTTTCTATTTGATTGATCGAACAGGAGCAAGCATCGATTCAAGAATGGAAGTCGTAATTTTATTTGAGTAGATTTCTTTTCGTTAAATTGTTACAATCATCATAGCAACTACATAAAGCAGATGGGCGGTTGGCACTCCCTGTAGAAAATTTGATATATGGTGACATATGAAACAATAGGTGTACTAATTCAATTTGACATCTTTTTAGCTACAGCTTTAACAGCAATTGTAGCGATTATTGCACTTGTCACCGACAAAAAGAAAAAGTAACCGCCCCTGCCTCGACCAAAAGATAAGGGTAGTTACTTTTCCAATTACTCGATTAAATCTGAGGTCAGCCGCTCTTCATGCGGCATGTAGTTGCATCGACTGAGCGTTCGCAGCGCTCGGTCTTTTTTATCTTATGAAGAATCTATACTTATTATACAAATGAATTTCTTAGTTTGGCAAGTGGGTGTGAGCGCAGGAGTCAGTCAAGACTTTGTGGGAATTTTTTTGGTTCGCTGAAAATAGATGTAAGTCATAGGTTAGCGAACCATTTTTTTGAATTTCATCCGTAAGCGCTTTCGGACTCTCATCCCTTGCCATGACAGACGAATATGTATACCTTTTTTTACCATCCCTTGAATTCAGACAGGGCATGATAGATCGGAGTCCCGGACGATTGCTGTAAATATGGCACGTTATTCCGCGTTACCTCTGGAAGAAGACGGCGGATGCGTTGTTTCGCCTTGTTCACGATCGTCTGTTTGGTAGATGCCGTTTCCTCCGCCGGATGCGACGATTCTTCTCCTAAACGATGTCCGAAAAGACGAATCCCATCCATCCGGGCAATCATTGCCTTGAAAAACGCCCTGAGTCCCTTGTCTGTCCAACTGCGGCGGTATTTCACCCGATACGCCAGCTGGCTCATCACGCTTTCAGCCCTCCCCATCGGATACATGCCCGTTGTGTCCACTCCTTGCTCCTTCAGCCATTCCCGGTAATCACGGATGCATCCCGGCATCGATTCGATCCGGTGGATCAAGGCAGCCAGCTGTTGTTCTTTCGCTTCGTCCCCCAGCGTGCCGAGGGCGCTGTTCAGTTCCACAAGCAGCTTCTCTTCATCCTGCTTCGCCAGCTTTTGCCGAATCGCCTGCCACCGTGGATGGCCCGAGAGGCATTGGCGCAACTCACGCGCCACGTGGAATCGATCCAATTGGAAGCAGACCCGTCCTTTGAAATACTCCCGGCACGCGGTAATCCATGGAGCGCCGTCCCCGTTGATGACAAGAAGATCCCGACACGGATCATAGGCATATTCGTTCATCAAAAATTCCTCGAAGCCTTCCCACACCTCCCCCTTGCCTTCATGGACGTAATGGCGCTGATTCACGAATTCGATCCGTGAGCCGTTACGCTTCCATCCTTCGTGAACGGTCAGGATTTTGTCTTCCTTGGCCCGTTTTCCCTTCCCTTGGAGAGAGACAAACAGTCCATCGGCCTCCACAAACAGCACCCGTCCATATCGCTGGTCAACCGGGCAGTGCAGCGGAACTTCAGCCTCGAGCACCAACTGGCGGATCGTCTCATGGCTCATCACCGGATACCCGACCATCTGGGCAAGCGTATGAGCCGCTTTGCGATAGGAAGAGCACTCCACAGCCAATCCCATCGCCGTTTCTTCTAGACAAGGGCTGATTGACTGCGATCCATCAAACGCTAAAAAGGAATCAAGCAAAAACGTGTAACGGTTTTGTTCTCGGTCTAAATAGTAGTTTCGCTCAAAGGTAACTTCGCCAAACAAGGTTTGAATCGTGGTGCGTCGTTTGTCTTTCAAGTGGTACCGGCGCTTGTCCCGGGTTTCCGCCAATTGTCGGTCGATGTCCTCCAACAGAGCCGTAAACAGCTCGGTGAAGGCGTTTTGCAAGGCTCGAAACAAATCAAGTTCGATCTCTTTCCATGTCAACGAATTTGTGGTAAGATGTTGTTGAATATTCATGGGACTCTCTCCTCCTGTTTGATGGTGTGAACAATGATCATCTTACCAGGGAGAGAGTCCTTTTTTCATGTTTCCTGCTTGGGATCCTACCGCGCTTTGCTTGGTGGCCCCGATGAGGGGGATTGCGAACCTACGTTCCCAACCCCCTCATCGGGGAATTCTAAGAATTTCTCCCACAAACATTTTACTCACACTGAGCGCAGGGATGCGTGCCTGTCACGCTCTGAGATTTGTAGAACAAAATCTTATTGTGGAATGGAAAGAGAGAAACTCTTCAAAGATAGATCTCCGCGGTTTTTTCTTTGACTGTTTTTTGCTTAAATCCCAGAAATTATAAATGAACGGCATATAAATATACAGGAATTATAAAAGCGGGGTGAATGTTTGATGACATGTAAAAATCAAGAAGCGTTTGAAAAAAGCGCAAGGAAATCATCAGACGCTTGAAAAAAGAAGGAATGAATGTTAGAAAAGGGAAAAGGATACCGGTAAATGGATATTATTCAGGAATCATTGGTCGGCAAGAAAAAGTATTGAGGCTCAATATCTCGATTAACTAATTTTAACACGCTAAAATATTAAGGAACACGAATGAAAAATCCTCCATTCAACGAAATGGAGTCCATCATTATGAACATTTCATTCGATAACCGGGCAGGATAAAGACCTGCTTTTTTCTTTTCACGGAGAAGGGGCCGTCAGTATCTGGCCCCTTACGTGAGCAGCTTACTGTCATATCGAAGATTAATTGAAAGTAGAGAATTAAAGGTTTCTGCTTTTTTATTTTATCCGTTGCAAATATACAGGAATTTGATTGTTTTTGTTGAAAAATAATATGACAGACTTAAACAAGGAAGGTGCGGACCTATGCCGAAAGTTTATTTATTTAACACCAATAAAACAAATAATCCCCAGAACGAGTTGGAGATGATTTACGAGAAGAAGGTTGCAGCTTATTATTCTCCATGGAAGTATTATATAGACGAAATTGAAGCAAACGATTTAGTTTTTCTTTACAGTAATAACAAAGGAATTATAGCAAGAGGAATAGCGACTGGTATTGTTGAAGTCAAAGATGCAGATGGCAATCCTGATGAAGAGCACTATATGCACTTGGATCACTTTGAAGAGTTAAAGGTTCCATTACCACCGTCAAAAATTACAGAGATTGCTCAGTCTGTTACGGATGCAAATTATAATATCAAATGGAATCAAACTATGATTCATATTCCATATTTTATCGGTTTAAAAATATGGCAATTTATTACGAGAAACTATTTGGAATAGGTTACTGCCAACCCCTGATAAAAAACAAATTCTTAATAGAAAGGAGCGTTGGCAAGCGTACCTGCCACACCATGAGATTCGTAGAACAACTACTATTGTGGAATAGAAAGAGAGAAACTCTTCAAAGAGAGATCTCTGCGAGGCTTATCTGAGGTTAATCCCTAAAAGCGGTTATAAATCAGGGGTTAGCGGTTTGGCGTTTTTTTTTTTTTTTTTAAATCTTCCTAAAAAATGATTATGGGTAATATGTTAGGAGAAGAGAGCCGCTCAATTAAGTGTTGATCTGTTCTCCTTTACTTTTATCTGTATTTTCACGAAACACTCATGCCATTGCTGTTATCGTTTATACCACAAGATGTTATAGATTCGTTAATAAGAGATTCAAGCGTGTCCAAAGCTGTCTTTGCATATTCTCTAGAAATTGCTGGTGGTCTGTTTCCGTGGACGATATGATTTCTATATTCCGTTATCTTTTTTATTAGTCTATCAAGACGCTTATTACTTTTTATACTTGGTAGGGGAGCTTCGGTATACATGAGTTTAATTACCTTGTGTATACTTGGATGACTTGGTTTAACGACAAGTTCTGTTGCTTTTGATTTTTTTCGAAAATCACATGTATTACAAGGGCTGTAGTGATGGAGAAAGTTATCAATGTCTTCTTTCCGCCATTTGGATTTTAGTCGGTCATAAATATGCTCATATATAAAACCCTCTAATGCGATATTTGCTTCTACTATCGTCATCGGATAATCTTCTAAATAAAATTTATTTCTTGCATTGGCTAATGCTAATTTCCAATAGGGATATTGGTTTCTAGAAGAAAGATATTCACGAATCTCTTCAGGCACTTGTGTTCTATCTTTGGGAATAGTAATTCCCTGAAAAGATAGGAATCCGCCTATTGGACTTCTGTTTAGAAATTGACAGCTGTAACGGATACCATCTAATAAATCATCTTTTTTTACTTTCTGAATATGATATTCTTCCGGATAATAAATTTTATACATGTCTAATAATTTATTTACACAAGCAATCGACAATTCAATATAATCATAATCACTCATGAATGAATTAAAATAAACAATGATTTCAGTATAAGATAACAGCCCTTTTCTTTCTCTAATTAGTTCTGCATTACCACTTATTATCATAAATTTTCCAGCTGTTACTTCTTGTTTTTCTTCTGTTTTAAAATGACTACTTAATTCTAGCTTGGCCGTTATATTATTTATTTTTACTTCAACAGGGCCAATCCATCTTAGACAAAAAGGAATTTTAAATGTTAAATGTAGTGATTCAAATTGATCACCTTCTTCCATGAATCGACTAATTAAATTGTTTATATCTACATTATTTTTCGACAAAAACATCACCCCCCTTAAAATTTTAAATTAAATTCAGATAACCAAATAAAAAAGTTTTTTACAAATAATTCACTCAACTTTCGCACACAGAAATATTTAAGCATTGCTTGATATAATTAGGTATAGTGGCCAACCATTTATTCATTTGATTTTTAAAGATGTCCATGTTCAAAGAAACCTCGGCTTCCGCCAAAGTTTGGAAAAGGTCAATAAGTGATTGAAGGGCAGTAATAAAATCTATGTCTTTTACATCTTCGCAAAGGATGTAAAAAAGGTTGCCAATCGTCTTAGGATCCTCCTCTTTTCGCATTTGCCAAGCAATGAGAATATATCGTGTAAAAACAATGGTTGTATGGCTAATTAACATGTCGTAGGAACGTCCCTGGAATTCTTTCTCTAAATTTAAAAGGGATTTATTGCATTTGAAGAAGACTTCAATGTCCCAACGCATGCCGTAAATACGAATGATCTCTTCATTTTCTAATGTTGTATCTGTGCTGAGAATGGCAAGCCATTCGCTCCGTTTATTACGGTTTCGTACAAATAGAATTTTTACTGGAATTCCATTGTCTAAAGTAGCATAAACGGATCCGCGAATGTCTTTTTTACCCATGTGAGGTTTTGCCAATTTGTAAAGTTGATTCAGTGTGAAACGTTCACCATTGTAAACGTATCGCTGCTTTAATTGCTTCACCAAGCCAATGACAAATAACCCTTTGTTCGTAATCTTCTCAATTAAAGGCGCTTGTGTAAACCAGGAATCCATGAGAACATAGTCAGCTATAATCCCTTTTTCAAGCGCATGATCAAGTAAAGCTGAAGCCACGTCCGGTTTTGATTTCAGAGCTTCCTGGCGACGCTTATAGCCAGATGTTCGTTTATCAATATCGGTATTGATTTCTTGCAGGCGATTTTCCTTTTTCGGTGAACTTAGAAGAGCAAAATCAACGGGAATAAAAGTAAAACTATCGGTCCAGCCAAGGGTAAGCATTTGAAACCCTTTCAAGTACTGATGGGTAGAGTGATCAAAAACCTTAGCCAACAGTTCAACCGACTTACTACGGTTTCTTGAAAAGACAGAATCATCAATCACAAAAGCTGTGACACGATCTTTTGAAGTTAATGGTTGAAGCAGACGGATCATTTCACTGCTTAATGAAAGCAGAAACTTTCTCCAATGATAGGTTGGTGTATTTAAAAAGCGATAGACTGTATCCTTTCCGGGCAGATCCTGAGATCGTTTACTCATAAAAGCACGAAACCAGTTCTTATATTGGAAGACTAAAAGAAAAATCAGTTTGAAAACAGTAAGACAAGAATACCCGGAAAGTTTCGTAATATTCGCTTTTCTTAAATGATATCCAATATTTAATTCGGAAAATCCTTGTTTAATTTCTTTTGGTAATTGCGCAAAGTAGTCTTTATTCGTTATCATAGTGGTGACACCTTTCTTTTGGATTTGGTTTCGTCACCAATATTTTACCAAAAGAATAGGTGTCTTTCTTTATGTTTTAAAAAATGTCAAATGATAATTTTGTACTTCCCAAAACCATTTACATCAAGCATTTAAACAAGATTTTGGACTGCGAAAGCTGAGTAAAGAACAAAAACATTAGAAAAATATTAGATTTTCTATTTAACTTAAATATCGAAAAGAAGTTTTCAGATCCAGCATTAACTGTCTTTATTTACCACCAACAACAACAGACAAGAAGAGCAACGGTTAAGTTTAAATGATATTTTGATCGGCATCGAAAACGATCTTTTTTATGCGAAAAGCAAAACGCTCAATAAACAATTGCTCATTACGATCAATAATATTCTGAATACACGAACAACCCCAATCCGATACGTTTCTTGTACGATTTAAGCTTGGACGGCAAAAAATTTGGTATAATTTTCTTTAGGATGCGATATTTTCTGAATGTTCGTACATTCCGAAAAATTGGCCGTCCGGTTTCATTAACATCGGGCTTTCTCACGGCATACCTGCTTTATTAATTGTTTGGTGCAATGGCAGGAATTTTGTTGACGTTGTTAGCGATCCAAAACGGTAAAAAAACGCCTTGGGACAGCGCGTTTTTATTATCCAAAGTTTAAAATATGGATAAAAGAAAAAGGCAGGGTATTCTCTGATATTTTAAGAGGGTACCCTATCTGCATGAATACGGAATTACTTGAAAAAGTTGTTCAAATTTCAATGAACGATAAGGTGGGATCTGGAAGCATGCATTTGAAGAAAATTTTAGTTGTAGATGATAATGAAGATATTTGTCTTACAATCAAGCAATATTTGGAACTTTATAATTACACGGTGGAATATGTACATAACGGCACCGAAGCATTGCAAATCATTAACAATGATTTTGATTTGATTATCTTGGACATTATGATGGAAGGCCTTGATGGAATGGAATTGTGTGGGATTATCCGTGACAAAGTGAATTGTCCGATTATTTTTGTCAGCGCAAAAACGCTGGAGGAAGACAAAGTTCAAGCTCTATCCATCGGCGGGGACGACTACATGACCAAACCTTTCAGTTTAAAAGAGTTGAAAGCAAGAATTGATTCCCATTTAAGACGGGAAGAGCGGATCCGTTCGAATGACAGGCATTTGTTAAGTTCTAAAAATATTACCATCGATCTTTTGGCCAATGAAGTCTTTTGTAAAGGGGTTCAATTGCATTTAACAAAAAAAGAATATGAGATTATTAAATTGTTAATGTTGAATAAAAATATGGTCTTTTCTAAGGAAAGAATTTTTGAACGGGTATGGGGATTGGATTCGGAAAGTCAATTAGAAACGGTGACGGAAAGCATTAAAAACATTCGGAAGAAAATCCGGTCTATGGATAAGGAAAACTCCTATATTAAAACATTATACGGATTAGGCTATAAATGGGATGTTACAAATGAAAAAGGATAAAACAATAAAAAGAGATTTTTATTTATTGGTTGTAAAAGTCTTTTTATCAACGATTTTGTCTTCGACAGTTACTTATTTATGTTTAATCTATTTTATCTTTATGTTTACCGAAAATAATACGATTAAACCGACGGATTATTTTGTGAAATATTTGGATGTTATTGAAAAAAAGATTGAAGAAAGCGCTCCGGACATTTTAAACGGGGAGCTAATTAATCTAGATCAGTACAGTGAAAAAATTGAAGGGGAAGTATTGGATATCAATGGCAATCATCTTTACGGCGATCAGGATGTTGCGGGATTTAAAGTGAAAGTCGGTGAAGTAATTAATCGTGAGATTGTAAAAGGAAGCTATGTTTACAGATTTATCCCCATTAAACATGATAATGTCATTCAAGCGGTGTATGTGCTGAAAGCTCCTTTCGGGTTTATCATTAATAATCAGGATCGCCTCGGAATCGTGTTGATTTATGTTGTGTTGTTGATTTCTCCGTTAATATTTTTTGTGATTTATTTAATTTTTTATACGTCCAAGCTGTATAAATCCTTGTTTAATAATATTAAAGTGTTGCTTCAGGCTGCGGATAAAATTTCCAACGGAGATTTTGATTTTAAGATCTCGGGATTGAAAAGAAAAGAGTTTATGAGGATCCAAGATTCGTTTAATACGATGATCGACGCTTTGAAAGAGATGATTGAAAGTATATCCAAGATCGATGATGAACGAAAAATCATGGTGTCGTCGATTGCCCACGACATACGAACGCCGTTAACTGTTATTCAAGGGCAAATGGATTTAATTAACGATTTGAAAGACATAGAAAAATTTGATATTACCCCGCATTTAGATATTATTCGGAAAAATTGCAGCAAAATGAGCATGCTTACGGACAATTTGTCGCTTCTTTATAAAGTGGAAAACGTCGACTTTTTGTTGAATATTAAAAGAGTTGATTTGGGTAAAATGCTTCATGAGAAAAAACAAGAAATATCAACCATGGCTCATTATAAAAAAAACGTTCATATTCATTTTGATGTCCACTTAAGCAAACGATATTATTTTCTTGATGAAGCCATGTTAATGAGGGTTTTGGATAATATTTTGTATAACAGTCTGAGATTTACAACTAGCGGGGAAATTAAACTTGAAGTACATGATGAATCCGACGGTCATTCAAGCAAAATTTATTTTAAATGTTCGGATACGGGGACCGGATTCAAGGAAAAAGATACGTCTCGGTTATTCAAGGCATTTTACCAAGATGAGCAATATAAAAACCATGTCGGGTTAGGTCTTTATATTTCGAAAAAAATTGTCAATAATTATGATGGACAGATTCAGGCGTACAACAATGAAAACGGCGGAGCAACCGTTGAGTTTTATATCAAGGAGCTATCCAATTATTTGTTGTAAATCGAGTGGAACTGTATCATCTTTTAAAAGAAAGGTTTCGACATATAAGGATTTTAAAAAATTTTCGCATTTCACAAGAAGAGGCGTCTCATCATTCGTTTTCGGATGGGAGATTCCCCTATTTTTATACCTTCAAAAAAGTGACGAAAAAATATAGGTAGCCAAAATAATATATTCGTAAAGAAAAAAGGTCTGGATTTTGTCATGCTCCGGGCCTTTTATGTGTCGGGAACTTTTAAGCTTTGAACAAATTGCTCAGAAAGTTTTTTATAATAGCGAATGCAGGTAAGGCAAAACCCACACCAGTTTTCCTCACTCACCATTCCACGGTCGCCAACGAGAAGCACTTTGTCGTTCGGGTAACGCTTTTTCATATCCTCAATAATTTCCCGAACGTTTTTGTATCGTGCATATTGTCAGGGAAGACTTGGCGCCAATCGGAGTGCCTTGTTTGGTCATGAGGAGTTCAATCAACACTTGTTTCCGATCGGAACGGTGGTCTTTGGAGAAACCTCGTTTAGCAATCTCTTCATCAGCCTCTTCCCCTTCGAAGCAGCTGCTTGTCGTATCATAAAACACGATATCCACATCAAGAGAAATCAAATCCGTTAAATTCCCATATAATTGCATTTCTTTTCTTTCTTCCAAGAAGTCCAAGCACAATAGTAGTGTTGAAGCTGGATTTCAGAAAACTCTTCTGCGTAAATGGTGTCAATCCACCGCTTGAAAATCCGATATTTACTTCCCGGACCCATCAGGCGATTTAATACCATGGCAAAAATAGCTTCATCATATTGGGAAGCTATTTCCGCGTCATCCATCAACTTCTTCAGAAGACGACCTAAACCGAGCTTGTCCCAAATTTTACGGAACAGATAGACCGGACCGAATTCCTTCGTCCATTTGACTGTAACAGAAGTTTTAGTTTGGTTATGGATTCGCTCAAAATAGCGCTCTGAAAATTTGGCCAGCCCTTCAATCAGCCTATCAAGAGAGCCGCTTTCCAATAAAATTTCCAACCTCCCCAAGTTATAGAGCGTCTCTTGGCGAACCTTATTTCACAATTAAGTTTTTGTTTTGTAGTAGGGTGGTGTCAAACTTAAGTCAAAATAATTATAAAAACTTTATATTGAAAAGGTAGTATGAAGTTGGAAATGATTGATGAAAGTATCGAAAAAAATTGGGTGAATCCGTAAATGGTAAAATTGCAGTAATTTTCCGGATTTCCCTTAATACAAAGGAACAGAACATATGGCTTTTAAGACAGATCTGAGCTTTTTTAAATATGACTGTAAAAATATCGGGTCGGCAACATTGGATCAAAGATGATGCTGATCAAGGAAACAGGGCGTTTTCCGGGATAACTTATCAAGCCGCCGAGTCGTTTTATAAAATTTAATTTTTTTAACGTTGAAAGGAGAATAAAAATGTCAGAGTATTTTTTGGAAACGAAACAATTAACCAAAGCTTTCGGCAAACAGCTTGCCGTTGACAATGTATCAATCAGGGTTAAGGAAAACACGATTTACGGATTGCTTGGACCGAACGGAGCCGGGAAATCAACCATTTTAAAAATGTTAACGGGTCTTTTGCGGCCGACAAAAGGCGAAATTCTCTTTAATGGGCATCCGTGGAGCAGAAAAGATCTTAAGGAGATCGGCGCGCTTATTGAGTCACCGGCCCTTTACGGCAATTTAACGGCTTATGAAAATTTGCTGGTTCATGCAAAATTATTAAATCTTCCGGATTCAAGAATTAAAGAAGTGCTGAAAATCGTGGGTTTGGAAAATACAGGGAAAAAGAAAGCCTCGCAGTTTTCCTTCGGGATGAAGCAACGATTAGGGATTGCCAAAGCACTTTTAAATGATCCGAAGCTTCTGATTCTCGACGAACCAACCAATGGACTGGACCCGCTTGGTATTCAAGAATTACGAAAACTTATCAGATCTTTCCCGAAACAAGGAATGACGGTCATTTTATCAAGTCATATTTTGCCGGAAGTAAAACAATTGGCCGATCACATTGGCATCATCCAAAACGGAAAACTTAAATATCAAGGAGAAATCGAGGAAGATCAAGATCTGGAAAAATTCTTTATCGATGTAGTCAGCGGATTATGAGGGAGGCTGTGAATCATGCTGAATATGATACAATCTGAACGTTTAAAATATAAGCGGACTTTTGCGAAAAAGCTTGTATATATTGCACCGTTTTTCTTTGTACTATACGCCATTATTACCATGCCTACGATCCATTCCAAATATAATTATTTCGAATACACGGTATTTAATTGGTGGCCGTTAATATTTCTTCCTTTGGGGACGGCATTGATCGCGTCACTGGCCGCCATGCGAGAAAAAAAGTCAGGAAATTACAGAGCTTTACGTTGTCACGATATCAGCATTCCGCGAATGTGGTTCAGTAAAATCATTGTGATTGCCTATTATACATTGCTTTCATCCATTGAACTGATCATTTTGTTGATCCTGTTAAAATTATTTTTACCCAACAGCTTTTCATCAGCTGCTGTCGTTGTAATGGCCAGTCTTACCATATGGATCACATCGTTGGCATACATCCCAATCGGGTTGTTTTTTGCTGAACGATTCGGAACCGTTATTTCCATAATTGTCAGTTTGATAGGGATTGTATTGGGCGTAGTCATGGCTCCGGAATCATACTGGATGTTTATTCCTTGGAGTTGGGGAATGAGATTGATGTCACCGATCGTCGGTGTTCATCCGAACGGTGTACCGTTGAAAGAAGGGAATCCTTTGTTGGATCCTTCCGTTATTCCAATAGGCATTCTTGCCTCCATTGTTATTTTTGTTTTATTATCTCTTGTTACCGCGTTTTGGTTTTCGAGAAAAGAGGTGAACTGAATTGTCTTTTTTGAATGTTTTGTCGTCCGAATGGCTAAAGACAAGGCGTACAACCATTAGGCTGATCGTGTTTGTGATGCCGATTATTTATCCAATTTTTATGTTATGGTATTTTTCCAGATACAATGATCCATCTTTTTGGCAAGTGAAAATATATGGAGGATTTTTTGAGGTATTGAGTGTCTCGTTACCGATTATTATTTCTTTGCTTACCGGTTTGATCGCCTATCAGGAAGAAAAATCGGGAAGTTTCGTGAATGTGTTGACTGGTCCTGTTTCAAGAGCGAAATTTTACTTTGGGAAACTTTCTTTGCTTATTTTTGCCGCCTTTGCGGATATATTCTTGGCAACTTTCCTTATGTTGTTGGGGATGAGATATATTTTGAACGTAGAAAATGTGCATTACGATTTATTTTTGCAAGGAGCGCTTTTGTCCTTGGTCGGATCACTTATTCTTTTTTCCTTGCATTTGCTGATCAGTTTTGCATTCGGGATGGGTGCGTCTATTGCGATCGGTGGCGGAGGATTCCTTGTTTCAGCAATTATTGGGGCAACGGTTGTGGGCGATAATATTTGGCAATATATTCCGTGGGCTTGGACCGTTCGCCTTTCGCAAGTTCCCATGTTATTGATGCTTAATGTCAAACATGCATTCGGAATGGAGTTGTCGGACTTGTATTTTCAAGAGTTGATGAAAGGGATCATACCCGCAAGTATATGTTTTATTCTCGTAACATTACTAGGTTTAGTTTGGTTTAATCGTTGGGAAGGTGGCAAGTCCTATGAATAAAGGAAAAAAAACAGGGGAAGGAGGAGGAAAGAAAAGTGAAAAATTCCATCCTGCTTATGGCTGTTGCCGGGGTAATTCTTTTAGGAGGCTGTTCCCTATTAAAAGATTTGAAACAAACCGCCTCCGAGAATATGGAGATTGATAAAAAGTTGCCGAAATATAAGTTGAATATGGAAAATTTTAAGGAAATCAGCTATGAGGGTAAAACCTATGTGATTCAAGAAGCGGAAGTTACGAAAGAAGATTTGGATGAACCGATTGGAAAGGTTACGGAAACAATCACGATTAATGAAAATAATGAGATATTAAGCAAAAAAGAGCTTAAAAAAGTTGAAGTGGTTCCAAAAGAAGAAAACGAGAAACGAACGCATTTAAACTATGGTTGGGTATACAGCATAAAAGATGTAAGTCCGGATGAAGAAGTTGCGGTAGTTATTAACAATAAATTTCATGTAGCCAAAATGAAATAAAGTTCATAGATGGTATGTATTTGAAAAGTACTTTCCTCTTTGGAGGGAGTGCTTTTTTTCGAGAGCTTAAAATATTTTGTGTAAACATAAACAATTGTTGCATTGAATATTGAATAGTGGAGCATCGGATGATTCTAGCGTTACCAAAACTGTTACTGCGGTAAATGCCGCTGCGGCCTTTTGGGTAAGGTGAACTTAGGTAAAAATCATCGGGATAGGACGTTCGGCAATAATGCCGTCATTCTATTCCGATTTTTTTATTTATCCAGAAAACGGTGATTTCATTTATTGCAGATAAGATAGGAACCATAAAATTCCATTGAAATTAAATTTGACATACAACATTTCCTTTTTTAAAAAAATTTTAAAATTGCCGAAAGCGGTCGATAAAATAGATGTCGATATTTATTTATATAAAGAAAAATATTGGAAGGGGAAACACCTTAGATGAAAAAACAGTCATTATTGTTCTTTGTGCTTATTTTTTTCCTTACGACCGTCATAAGCGGGTGTGGCGTGAAAGAAGAAGATCCTTTAAAACACAAAACAAAGATTGGCATCATGTTATCGGATGATGGCTTGGGGGACCAGTCATTTTCGGATGCGGCTTTTCGAGGATTAATGAAAGCAAGAGATGATTTGGGCATTGTATTTGATTATCGTGAGTTAAAAGATACGAAAACATATGAACAAGGATTGAAAGAACTGGTAAAAGAGAAGAACGATATCGTGATTGGTTTAGGATATATGGTGCAAGAGGATTTGGAAAAAGTGGCCAAACAATATCCAAACCAAAAATTTGTGCTGATCGATGCCGTATCGGATTTGCCCAACGTCACTTCTATTACGTTTAAAGAAGATGAAGGAAGCTATTTAGCAGGTGTCATTGCCGCGTTGACGACCAAAACGAAAACAGTCGGTTTTATAGGCGGTGATAATGTTCCTCTTATTCAAAAGTTTGCGAGAGGTTTTGAAGAAGGAGTAAAGTCGGTGGATCCAAGCATTAAAATATTGACGAAATATGCCGGCGGCAACTTTGGCGATGATAAGCTAGGTGCCCGTATGGCTAAAGAAATGATTGCGAATCATAGTGACGTACTCTATGCGGCTGCCGGATTTACGGGGGTCGGAGTTTTGAAAGAAGCCGAAAGAAACCACGTATATGCCATCGGTGTGGACAGCGACCAATATTTTTATGCAGAAAAAGCCGTTGTCACTTCGATGATGAAAAACGTGGATGTCGCTATATTTAATATCATCAAAGATTACAAGAAAAACAAAGAACTGCCTTCTCATCCGATCGAATTAGGGCTGAAAGAAAACGGTGTGGGTCTTGCTCCTATTCGTGTCATTCCTTTCACGGATAAAGATAAAAAAGCGCTGGAGTCAGCGAAAGAAAAGCTCATTAACGGAGAAATTACTCTTCATCAAAACTAGATACTGGAGGATATCATGACGATTAAAAAGAAAATTTTACTGAATTCATTGCTCATGTTAGCTCTCTCAATATTCATGATCGCATTCATCATTATTCGTATGTTATCCATACAAAGTTCGAACCAAGATTATATGAAAGTTTTACTGACTGTCCAAGAGTTAAGGGCCGAAACGAAAGCTACGATGCAAAGTTTAAATACTTTTGCCTATAACATGACAGATGGAAACAAACAAGATGCAGAACAACAATTAGAACTGACGGATCAACTGTTTAAACAAGCGGACGGACTGTTAAAGGAAAAAGAATCAAAACAAATTCTGAGTAAAGCGCAAGCGAAGTTTACGGACTTAAAATCTCAATCATTGGATGCTCTTAAAGATGAAAATGCTCCTGAAGTAAAACGGCAGTCGCTGAGAACCCTGGGTATCACAAATGATTTATACATGTTGGATCTCTATACATCCAACCACTATGAATTTTTGCAAGCATCATTGAAGGCTAAAATCAGTTTTGTCATCACGTTCGCTCTTATCGGAAGTATAATCCTGCTCGTCGTTACAGCTGTTGTCGTTATGAGAATGGCAAACGGTATTACGAATCCTTTAAAGAAGTTGGCGAAAAACGCACAAGAAATTGCTTCAGGGAATCTTATAGTCGACCATGTTGAATACAAACATCATGATGAACTCGGTTTATTAAACGATGCTTTTTCTAAAATGGTCGATCACCTATCCAATTTGTTGACTTCCATCGAACATGCCAGTGAAAAGGTAGACTTGTTCGCCAAAGAATTAGAAACGGAGAACCAAACGTTAACGGAGTCAAGCAACCAAATTGCCGTTTCCACCGATGAATTATCAAAGGGAGCGCAAAGCATTTCAGAGGATTTGCAAAGCTCCGTAGAATTAATCGAACAAATGGACCGGCAATTTGCTGACAACGTTGAAAAAGCAGGGAAATCCGTTGAATTTGCGAATGATGCCAATACGGTGATCATGGACGGCAGAAATGCCATCAATGAACAAAAATCATTCATCGAGAACAATGTGAAAGCGACACGTACGATCGAACAAGCTACCAATAACTTTATCCAATATGCTGTTAAAATCGAAGATATGGCCAAAGTCGTTTCGGATATTGCAGACCAAACGAACTTGCTTGCTTTAAATGCGGCAATAGAAGCTGCACGAGCAGGGGAAGCAGGAAAAGGATTTGCCGTGGTTGCCGAAGAGGTCAAAAAGTTGGCGGAAGATTCCACACAGGCTACGAAACAAATCTTTGAGATGGTCAATTTCATTAAAAATGGCTTAACATCGATTACTTCTTCTGTTGAAGAAGGGGTTAAAATCGCGGATCAACAAAATAGAAACATGAACCGCACCTTGGAAGTCTTCGAACAAATCGAAGAAAAAGTAAAAGGAATCACTTCGGTGCTGGAAGAGTTGGTCAGTGGGGTTGATCGTTCTAAAAAATCCAACGAATATGTTCTGCAAAATGTAGAGAGCATCAGTGCAGTTGTGGAAGAAACAGCGGCAGGAAGCGAAGAAATCTCTGCCTCCACTCAGGAACAGAAAAATTCCATTAGTAAAATGGTAGAAAAAGTGTCTTCGTTAAGAGAACTGACCGAATCCTTAAATGCAACGATGTCTCAATTTAAACTGAAAGAATAGCAGATTGGGTGTCGGACGTCTGCACCCGATCGTGATTGAACAAAACATGTCGAAGAAAAGCTCTGCGGAAAGGTCTCTCACGAGGCTTTTCTTTTTTTATTTTCTTAGCGGAATGGATCGTTCTTTGTTTTTTGTTTGAAGCGTCGTTCCGGCTGCCGCTTGGCTAATCGGCAAGAAAGATGATAAAACTTCATTCATTTTGATAGAAGTGATTTATAATATGTATGAAAGATTACGTATTTTAAGAAAAATTTACAAAATACGACATCCTCAAGGAAATGCAAAAGTGGATAAATGGAAATTTTTTACTGTTTGCGGCAAGGATTGAACCGGTGGTGATTTCGGAGTTGGATACATAAGCAGGGCATATTAATTCATTTCTTACAGCGGGAAGCCGCAAGAGAATCAGTCCGCTGCAACACTTTTTCTCGCTAAGCTGTTTGTAATGAAAAAGAGGAGATGCAACGAAGAAGAGCTGAGAAATGAAGCAATAAAAGACGTGATTTTTACGATAGGAGGAAAAATGAATATTCGCAAGCTGATTATTCCTGTTTCTTGTCTTGCACTTACGCTTATTATTGGTACATTCGGCTATATGTGGACAGAGCACCTGTCTTTTTTTGATGCGGTATGGCTGACGGTCGTTTCTGTGCTGACGATCGGCTACGGGGATATGACACCGGCGACGATTCAAGGGAAGATTTTTACCCTGATTATTATTCCGGTTGCGATTGGGATTGTGACGTATATTTTGGCCCGATTTGCCAGTGCGGTGATTGACGGGAAATGGGCAGATGAGGTGAAACGTAGAAAAATGAACCATAAGATTGATCAACTGGAACAACATATTATTGTATGCGGTTTGGGAAGAGTCGGCAAACAAGTGGTTGCTCAATTAAAACGGGAACATCAGCCGATTGTAGCGGTGGAAAAAAACGAGCAAATATTAGAAAAAACAGAAGATCTTCTTTATGTGAACGGAGATGCCACCGATGATGATGTTCTCATCGCGGCCGGCATTGAACGGGCTGCCTGTATTGTCATCACGCTGCCAAGCGATACCGATAACGTGTTTATTACGCTCACGGCACGAGGAATCAATCCGAATATCCTCATTGTAACGAGGGCGGAGAAAGAAGAGGCGGAAAAAAAGCTATACAGTGCCGGTGCGGATAAAGTGATTAACACCTCCAGTATCGGCGGAAAACGAATGGCGATGTCCGTATTGAAACCAGTCAGCATGGAATTAGTGGATACCCTTTTGCAAGATTCGGAAGGAGCCTATAATGTGGAAGAAATCGTGCTGAGAGAAGATTCCAAGCTGGTCAATCAAACGTTAAAGCAGTCGAAACTCCGTCAAGTGTGCGGGGTCACCATTGTGGCCATCAAGCGGGGAAATACGATCATCAGCAACCCGAAACCAGATGAACAACTGTTGGCCAATGATTTATTGATTGTCTTTGGCAGAGAGGATCAGCTGCGGAAATTCGAACAATTGTGATGCGACCTTATCACCCGCCGGAATTTTTCTGCGTATGTGCTCTTAATATTTGAGACCATCTATTGATGGATGCTGCTTCCGCTAACTTTATTGCATTTGACTCTCGCTTGACGGTTCGGCATTCATGGAACTGACCCCTGAAAAAGAATGGAGTAGATTCTTGAACAAAGGCAGACAATAAAGAGGAAGAGTTGGATAAGGAGAGAATTGTTTTTGAAAAAAATCATTTTATTCAGTGCTTTCTTTCTTATTTGTTTGGGGTGGACAGATCAAACGAATGCGAAAACCATTTTAAATGCACCCTATATTCAGCAAATGCCCCAATTGCCTCGCGGCTGTGAGGTCACATCTCTGGCGATGCTTTTGCAGCACGCAGGAGTGAAAGTGGACAAAATGACATTGGCCAAGCAAGTGAAAAAAGTTCCTTTTCGTCAAAACGGCCTCTACGGCAATCCGTACGAAGGATTTGTCGGAAATATGTACACGTTCACACAAAGCGGCTACGGGGTCTATTATCCCCCCATTTATGAATTGGCTCAAAAATATATACACGATCGGGCTGTCAATTTATCGAATAAAGATCTAAAGACGATTTATCAATTTATCGATCGCGGTGCCCCGGTTTGGGTCATTGTCAATTCAAAATTTAAAAAGCTGCCTTCTTCTGAGTTTCGTATTTGGAATACTAGAAAAGGCAAAGTTGCCATTACTTATCGGGAACATTCCGTTCTTATAACGGGGTATGATGATCGTTATATCTATATCAATGATCCTTTGTACCATCGGAAAAATCGTGCGGTCAACAGGAAAGGCTTCGAAGCGGCCTGGATACAAATGGGCAGACAAGCGATCAGTTATCTGCCAAAACCGAATTGGAAGAAAGAGTTGAAAAATGGACAGATAGGGAAAGTGACGATTTTAAAACCGATACATCTCCAAAGCAAGAATGAAGCAGGTCAGCTCAAGTTCGTCCGAATGCTTTACCCATATGAGACCTATCGAGTGTACAGCTACAGCAAAGACAACGGAGGAATGTACCAAGTAGGAAATAATCTTTATGTCAAAGCGTTGCAAGGATATGTTCTATATGAAACGCCTTAGTATAAGTGTCTGTTCGTCCTTAAATGTGTTGAAAAGCTTTGTTTAGGCCTTTGACATAGCTCCCTTTTTTATACGAAAAAGCATTTACTCTTTCAAAATAAATGTTATATTGTTGAAAGAATGAATCTTTAGAACTAGGAGGATAGGTACAATCGATATGAAAAAAGTTTTTGTTTTTATTACGTTTATTCTTTTATTCGCTGTTATTGTCCCCTTACAGCAGGCAGAAGCGAGTACAGGCTATCATGTAGTCAAGGTAAGCACGACATTAAATGTTCGAGAAAAGCCAAGTCCGAAAGCCAAAGTAATCGGTTCTCTAAAAAATGGGACAGTTGTTTATGTATACAACACGGCGCCCGGTGGATGGTCAAAAATCAAGTACAATAATAAAGATGGGTACGTTGCATCAATATATCTCGTACAGCAAGGGACAGCGAAAACGG
Source organism: Bacillus sp. FSL W8-0223 (assembly GCF_038006805.1). Lineage (NCBI taxonomy): Bacteria > Bacillati > Bacillota > Bacilli > Caryophanales > Bacillaceae > Bacillus > Bacillus sp. FSL W8-0223. The sequence goes on along the minus strand of NZ_JBBOVX010000001.1, from coordinate 3,385,080 downwards.
TATTTAGCAAAAAAGCAGTGATAACCGCATCCCCATCCTTGAAAGTTAGAGAGAAACCAAGCCCAAATGCCAGAGTGATTGGAACTCTTAAAAAAGGAGCGGTGATTTACGTATATGCGGCCAAAGATGGCGGTTGGTCGGAAATCCGCTACAATGGAAAAACCGCATATGTAGCCACAAGTTTTTTTCGATTTACAAGCAGACTTACAATCAACGAAGCAAAGCAGTTAATTCTTCAAAGCTTTCCTCATCCGGACACAGAAGTTAAAATGATTTATTACGAGAAAGAAAGAGATGTATATCGTGCTCGAGTTGGATACAAAAATTTTGCTTATGGCTACTGGTATGTCATTATTGATCCGGACAATGGTGCTATGAAAAATGATTAAGTCTGTTACCCTTCCGATACAAAAAGTCCTGTAGAAGCTTCTACAGGTTTTTTTTCTTGTATTTGAAACTTTATTTTGTAAGGACAAAAGTAAAGAAGTTCATTTTTGAATTTCCTTCGATGGGAATTAGGCGTCGGAGTCTTGAATTATTTTCTATAAGTTCAATAAAAAAATGTTATTTAGGACATTGCGCCCATAAAATATGGTATAATTTAACTAGTATGGAAATACCACTACATAATTCAATAATATGAGAAAGGAGGAAATAGTAGTGAAAAAGATTCCATACATAGCCTTTATCGTTGTAATATTTTTATTATTTAGTAATTTGGTTTTTAACTACGGAAAGGCTGAAGCAAAGAATTCTTTCAAAGATATATCAACAAGCTATTGGGCGGCGGATGAAATTGACTATTTAAGCTCAAAAGGTATTATTAGCGGATTTAATGATGGATCCTTCAAGCCTGGTCAATACATAACCAGAGGACAAGCTGCCATCATGTTGACGAAAGCATTAAACCTAAGTACCCAAAATCGTCCGAACCCCAATTTAAAGGATGTCAGCACGCGCAGCCCTTATTACAAACCGGTAAGTGCTCTAGCAGATGAGAATATTATCGACGATCTTATTAAAGATGGTTATTACTACCCTGGTCAGCTGCTGACGAGAGGAGAGATGGCGGCTATTTTGGCAAAATCTTATGGATTGGGTGGAACATCCACTGAAAAATACATCGATGTTCCAGATTACTATTGGGCGTATGAATACATTCAATCGTTGGCCGCAAACCATATTACAACTGGTTTTAGCGATAAGACTTTCAGACCCAATCAGCCTTTAACAAGAGCCGAATTTTCGGTGTTTTTATCACGAATCATGGACAGTAAGTTCAGAAGTGTTGGCAATCGAACAGTCTATTTGGATAATGGGATCGAAGAGATGAATTTCCAAAAGGGATATTCTGATAATAGATTTTCCTCTTACTATAATGCGGATGAATATGACGTTGTTGAAAGCAATACGGGTGAAGTATTCAAAAACTATTTTACGATGTATATAGATCGCTGGGCTGATCCAGGGAATGGTTGGGCGTACGTTGAATTTCCGTTAAACGGACGATATGAAACTTTTAGTACTATCGTCGGTTTAACCAAACAATACCAAAATACAACCGATGAAATTCATTTAAAATTTACAGCAGATGGTCAGCCTTTAAAGAATATGACTTGGACTGCAGGAATGCTGACGGAAAATGTTACTTTAAACGTGAAAGGAAAAAAAGTTTTAAGGATTTACATGGAAGTGGCAGATCCAAAAGATGATGCTGAATTAGGTTTTTTTAATCCCGTATTTACCTTAGTAAATGAACCTGCTCCATTAATCAGTGCGCCGCGTCCGTCCAAAACCGTTGTCTATAATGACAATGGGATCAAAATGATGAACTTCCAAAAGGGATATTCTGATAATAGATTTTCCTCTTACTATAATGCGGATGAATATGACGTTATTGAAAGCAATACGGGTGAAGTGTTCAAAAACTATTTTACGATGTATATAGATCGCTGGGCCGATCCAGGAAATGGTTGGTCATATGTTGAGTATCCTTTAAATGGAAAATATAAAACCTTTAAGGCAACGGTCGGTTTAACAAAAAGATATCAAAATACAACAAATAATATGACCCTTATTTTTTCAGCCGACCAGCAACCTTTAAAAACTATGACGTGGTCTGCGGGCATGCTTACACAAGATGTTTCAATTGATGTGACGGGAAAGAAAGTTTTAAGAATCTATGTAGAAGTACCTAACCCGACAGATGATTCAGAAATTGGATTTTTTAACCCGATTTTTATTAAAAATTAAAATTTGTGCTTTTCTCATCCTTAAGTATGACGAAAAACCCTGCGGAGAAAAGTCTCTGCAGGGCTTTTGTCTTTCGATTTTAAGAAAAAGAAAACTATTAAGGCATGGGCGGGAGAAATGAAAGAAAGAAACGATTTGCTGTAAAGTTAAACGAATAAATAGTATAAAGAAGCAAGAGTGGGCTGCCGAATGAACTTTCATACGATCCGGAAAAAGCCGTCCTCTTTAAATAAAAGATTGATGCAGTAAAATTTATCTTTTATACAAAGAATGGAAATAATATAGGAACAAAAGTATAATATAAGAAAGGAGGGATGTTTGATGATAGATGTTGTTCAAGTAAACCGAAGATCGATGTTTCAAAAAGTTCTTTTGACGTTTGTGATTTCTTTATTATTCGCAACGGTCGGTATGTATGCAGGGAAATTTGTTCCTCCGGTATTGATGTTTCCGTTAGCCATAGCGGAATTTGTCATGATTCTCGCAGCGCTTTTGTTAAGAAGAAGCAAAAGTGTCGGCTATACGTTTGTTTATGTTTTTACCTTCCTTTCCGGAATCACCACTTATCCGATCGTGAGTCATTATATTTCTATAGCTGGTGCGCAAGTGGTTTTGATGGCTTTTGGTTCGACATTCGGGATATTTGCCGTCATGGGCTTGATCGGGGCCGTCACTAAAAAAGATTTATCGTTCTTGAGCACCATTTTATTGGTCGCCTTATTAGCGTTAGTGTTCATTAGCATCTTTAATATTTTTAGCCCGTTAACTTCCAGTGGAATGCTCGCATACTCGGTCATCGGGTCCATCGTTTTCTCTCTTTATATACTTTTTGATTTCAACCAAATGAAACACCATCACATTACGGAAGAAATGGTTCCGTTATTAACATTATCTCTGTATTTGGATTTCATTAACTTATTTATCAATATTCTTCAAATCCTCGGTATTTGGCAAAGCAAAGATTAGGCTGCTGTCGCGGCCTGCAATATGTCAAAAGCTCTACAGAGAAATCTCTGTGGGGCTTTTCCTTTATTCGCGTTCGCTGATATGACGCAAGGTTCAAAAGGAAGTATGGTCATATTAAAGAGATCCTGAAATTCCTTATAAGTAAGGGTGCGGAAATGAGAAAAGATCGTTTTTTCTCCCATCAGCTGATTCAATCGTATCTTGATGATGTTTGCAAAAGGCTGCATGATATGCCTCAAGATGTAAAACAACCTTTTATTCAAAAGCTTCGTTCTGATTTATATGAAAAGGCATTGGAAAAAGAAAAGAAAGGGGTTAGCCCGGAAGAAATTCCTCAAAGTGTGTTAATGGAATTTTTGTCTCCGAATGAATTGGCGGCTGATCTTTTAAAAGAGTATGATAGGGAAGATTTGAATCATCATGTCATAAAGCTCAGCTATTCTACCGTGTTAGCCACAGGTTCTTTTGGTGCTCTTTCGGTGCCCATTTTGTTAGGGTTCGTCAATGTATCTGCCATTTTGCCTTTTGTGATCGGATTTATTATAGGGAATATCTATCTCCTATTCGGAAAGTTCACGTGGAATAGAACCCTTCTCTCTCATTTTCAAAAAACGATGAGATTCATCTATTGGATGTTTGCGCTGCCTTTTGTTCTCTATGCGGTCCGCACCATGATCGTCCGACAAATCGATCTGTTTTCTTTCTATTATTTAGTGGGGTATCTTATCGTGTCTATTTTATATATTTGTTTTCTTAAAATGTTGCCCAAACATCAAGAAACCAACACGGATTTATCGCGATGATATGCCCGTGAGCCAATCACATTGCGGGCATCTAATGGACTTTACAAATTTATATTATTCGAAAAATTATGATGTTTAGAAACCGGATCGTATATACCTGGCCGCTCCGGTTCCTCTCATCGCTATATGGATGGAGTGAGGGCCAGGTGTTGATCGGCATTCTCATTATTTCCCGCGGAATAACTGTCTTGGCAAAAGAGAAGAGAGAAAGTAGCCGCCAAAGAGCAGATAGACCGGAATAATCGGAACGCGGTAACGTTGTCCACCGACGAGTAGACCGAGGGAAGTCAAAACGGCAAATCCCAGTATAAATAAGATCAGAAATAAAATTTCCAGCCGCATTTTCTTTTCTTTCCATAAACTCCAGACGATTCCGGCTATGCTGATGAAGAGAGTCATCCAATCGAGGGCGTCAATCCCTTGGAAGAACAGACCGGTTTTCAGCACAAGCCGTTTGATCGTTTCGCCGGGGTAAGAGAGCATGTAATGAACGGCTTTTTCTTTTAACAACTCGCTTTTTTCTGATAAGCTCAATCGGCTGTATGAAAAATACTCAGGCTCTACAAATTGGTCGACGATGGTCGTTGCAAAGAACGCCACTTTCGTATGAGGATTATTGGCGATATATAGATTTTGCCCGCTATAGTTTTCCAAAAGCACAAATTTCCCGTGAAGAGACCAGTTGTGAAGCCCATTGGCGGCTAAACAAACAACGGGAATCAAAAAGGCGAGAATCGTCGCGGCTCGCAATTTTTTTGTCCGCCAATATAGGAGCCATAACAGGCCGAGCAGCAAAAACACATACATAAGATGAGGCCGGAATAATAAGCTAGCCGACAAAAGCGCTACGGACGTTATCAGCCATTTTGTTTTCTTTTCGTCGCGAATAAAGCGCAAGATGCTGTATAGGATTAAGAGAATAAACGTAATAAAAAGCGTTTCTGTCAGCAAATATTGCGGACCGTTCAACAACAAGACAGGATGAACAGCATACAGAAGCCCGGCCGCCATGCCCGATTTGAAACGGTGAAACAATTGTTCTCCCAAAAAGGCAAGAAGGACGCCGTTGAATCCGTAAACGACATACTGAAAAAGAATAAAAAGTTTAGCGCTGTGGAAAAACGCAAACGGCACTAAAAAAATGGAGAACAGCGGGGGCACAATAATGTCCTCTTTGCGGACGGTGTTGATCATCCCGTTTCCCTTGACGAAATTTTCGGCTATATTAAAATAAAGCTGACCATCCGGAGTAATGCGAAAGAATTGTTTTCCGGTTTGATATAAATAAAAAAGTAGTATTGCTTCCGTAAGAAGAAACAAGAATACATAACCGATTATGTTTCGTTTATGAATCGTTGGCATATGGAGATCCTTTCTATTGTCATTTTTCATTTGCATTATATCATGAAAATTCTGCTTTGAATTTACAGAGCCGGAGGATTTTGTCTTATGGAAAAAATCTTGATCATCATCCCTGCCTACAACGAAGAGGACACGATACACCATACTGTAAACCGGCTTCGAAACTCCTGCAGCTATGATTTTATTGTCGTGAATGATGGGTCCACCGATCGGACGGAAGAAATTTTAAACGAACATCAAATTCCCCATATCAGTCTGGCGGCGAATCTTGGAATCGGCGGAGCGATGCAAACCGGCTATATTTATGCGTACAGGAACGGATACGATTATGCGATCCAATTGGATGCCGACGGCCAACATGATCCGAAAGACTTGGAAAAATTAGTGCAGGCCATCACCGGCTCCGATTACGATATGGTCATCGGGTCTCGATTTGTGGAAAAAACCGGGTATAAAGGCAGTTGGATCAGGAGATTGGGCATTTATTATTTTTATTATATGTTAAAATGGATTGCTCACATTAAAGTAACCGATCCGACATCGGGCTACCGCATTGTCAACCGCAAAGTAATGAAAGAGTTTGTCCGCCACTATCCGGTTGACTATCCGGAAGTGGAAGTATTGGTGAAATTGGCGCACCAGCATTTCAAAATAAAAGAGATTAAAGTGGAAATGAATGAACGGCAAGGCGGACAATCTTCCATTACACCGTTTCGATCCATTTACTATATGTTAAAAGTCACGTTTTTTTCTTTAATTCGATCGGTTTTTTAAAGGAGCGTTATGTATATGGGGTTTGTGCAAATCATTTCGATTGTCATGGCCGTGTTGTTTTTCGTGCAAGTCGTGTGGCTAACTTCCAAAAATAAACTGCAGGATCAGCAGGCGTTCCTTTGGCTGGTTTTGTCTGTTGCGGCGATCTTGATTGCATGTTTGCTTCCGGTTTTAAATCGATTGGCACGGGCCGTTGGCATTTCGTATATGCCGTCTTTTATTTTTGTGGCGGCTTTTTTCGTCGTGCTGACTTTGCTGATGTATCATACGATTGTTTTATCCAAACAGCAGGCAAAGTTGACCAAAGTCATTCAAGAACAGGCCTATGTAGAAAAAGAACTGGAAGATCTGAAACATTCGCTCAGAGCGGAAAAGGAGGAACGCCATGACGAAGATTAATTTTGTGCTGATATTGGTCAACACTCTCATATTGGTGAGCGGACAATTTTTATGGAAATACGGGATGATGAAAAGCGGCCAAAGTTTTTCCTCTCTTTTGGGGATTTTGAAGCTGCTACTATCGCCGTATATATTGACCGGTTTGATTTTGTACGGGGCTGCTACGGTGTTGTGGCTGTTTATTTTATCGAAAGTTCCGTTAAGCGTGGCGTACCCGATCCAATCGCTTGCCTACGTGTTTGCATTGTTTGGGGCCTATTTCTTATTCGGAGAAACGCTGACGAGTTGGAAAATAGCAGGCGTGCTGCTCATTGTGGCAGGCGTAGCCATGATTAGCGTTCATAGCGGAAGATAAGCATTTATATGTCTAAAGAAAAAGACGAGGGAGCAGCTCCTCGTCTTTTGTCTTTTGGATGAATCTTAATAGAGTTCTGAAAAGCAAGTGAGTTTTTGGGCACCATTATATTTGTCGCCTTATTAGCGTTTGTGTTCATTAGCATTTTTAATATTTTTAGCCCGTTAACTTCCGGTGGAATGCTCGTAAGTTCGGTCATCGGGTCCATCGTTTTCTCTCTTTATATACTTTTTGATGTCAACCAAATGAAATACCGTCACATTACGGAAGAAATGGTTCCGGCATTAACATTATCTCTGTATCTGGATTTCATTAACTTATTTATCGATATTCTTCAATTCCTCGGTATTTGGGGAAGAGACGATTAAGACCGGTCAAGAAACTTGTCAAAGCCCGGCAGAGATTTCTCCGCCGGGCTTTTCTTTGTACTAAACATTTTGATATTCGCCATTGGTCCATTCTGCCATGCGTTTATTTGGTTTTCGTTGTGATAGCCGTATGGGTAAGTCGCCATATTGTATCGTATTAAAGAGATTCTTTTTCCCACATTTTCACATGACATGTCAGCAAAATTTCTCCTTTTGTTACGACGTGATGAGCGGCGTATTCCAAACTTTCCACTTTTTCAAGTATGTTTGTAATGATCACAGGAGTTACTATTTCTTTATTCTTTCTTTCTAAATACTCCAAATCCACCTTTAATAAAGGCTCTCCGGTTTTTACGATTTGTCCATTTTGAACGAATACTTCAAATCCTTCTCCATTTAATTCTACTGTATCTAAGCCAATATGTATAAGGATTTCCAATCCTTTATCTGAGAGGAGACCTATTGCGTGTTTTGTAGGGAAGATTTTCACGATTTTTCCATTGGTTGGAGAAACCACTTTTCCGCTACTTGGGATAATGGCTAAACCGTCACCCATCATTTTTTGAGCAAACACAGGGTCAGGGACGTGCTCCAATGGTATCACTTCTCCGCTTAGTGGAGAATATAATTCTTCAATCACTTTTTTGGCTCTTTTACGAAATACATTTTTTAACATGTCTCAACCCATCTTTCGTGAATAGTTTGAGTAAGATAGAATAACATAACATGAAAAGGGGAGATTACCGTATTCCAAAAAGTCTTAGAAGAATGCCTTTGAGTTTGAGTGCTTTTCAATTAATGGATCCTTGTTCATCGTTTTGATCACTTTCTTTTTGTTTTATAAAATCTACATAATGGTGAAAAAGCATTTCACCAACAATAAAGAAAGAAGAAAACGTATTCAGTTTTGTTCCATCCTTTAGTTCGTTGCATGAACTATAGGCATATAAATTGTATGGAGTCATTCTTGCCAATCGATTGTTTTTTAAATTCGTGACGGAAATAAACGGGATTCCTTTTGCGACTAACGATTGAACGGCTGGAAAAATGGATGGAGTGTCACCAGAAAACGAAATGATGATGATCAAATCGTTCAATGTTAAATCTTTGATGATCATTTCAAACTCAGTTTGTGCTTGGATCACATGGAAATATTTCTGCACGGGAAGAAACATTCGTTGTAAATCGAAAGCACAATTTAATTGAGCGGTTCCTGTTCCGTAAACAAATATTTTTTCAGTATGATAGATCAAACGGCATATTTCGGAAAAATCTGTATTCTTCGCATATTTTAATGTTTCAAGAATATCGTTTCTTAAAATTTCCACTCCACTTTTGTGGATATTCGGATCTTTTTGGTCTTGCCATTTCAAAAATACTCGAAACTCGCTATACCCGCTAAAGCCTAGTTTTTGTGCTAATCGTAAAATGGATGAGCGAGAAACATTACATTTCTCTGCTAAACTATTGATTCCTAATTCATAGCAGGAGCTTTTGTTGTTTAAAATATATTTTAAAATATGAAGGTCATTATCATGGAGTTGGTTATAATGCTTATTGATCAACTCTTCAATTTTCATTTTTTAATCCCTCCTCTTGAAATAGTTTACCAAAAATTTCAAAAAAGAGGGGTGAAACAAAAAGTACAAATGGATGTCTGTACTTTTTGTTTCGTTTATTTGATCTAATGTTACACCGTGACTTCTTCTTTATGCAGTTCAGGCCAATACTCTTTATTCGCTTCCATTAATTCATCCAATATTTCCTTCGCCACCTTAGCGCTAGGAACAGTTTTGGATAAAGTTAAGGCCTGCCATAATTTTTGATAAGATTTTGTGATCCACGCTTCCACTACTAATTTTTCAACAGAGACTTGTTGTTCCATTAATCCTTTTTGAAATTGTGGTATTTCGCCGATGGACAGCGGTTCAGGACCGTTGCTGCCTACGATACAAGGAATTTCAACCATGGCGGTTGGATCGAAATTGGAAATAGCTCCTTTGTTTTCAACAATTAATAACATTCTTTCATGTGTGTTATAAGCAATGGCACGGGCTAAATCCACAATATAGGAGGCATGTTCATCCACATGAAGGGCGCATCCTTCAGTTGATTGATTTTCAATGACTTTTTGGCACTCTGAAAATACGAATTTTTCACGGCCATCCATCACTTCATTGGCTCTTGTATAATTCGGATTAGAATGTTCTACTACGTAATCTGGATATAGATAATATTTTAAGTATGTGTTTGGCAAAGTGTCCGGATCCACAGCGAAAACATCACGCGCTTTTAAGAACGTATCATTCCAGCTGGTCTCCGCATCATCATTTTTTACAACATATCCGTATTTTGCGACATGTTCTTTTAACTTAGGCATTAAATCATATCCATCTTTATCGCGAATATCCGTCCACCATCCAAAATGGTTTAAACCATAATATCGAACGGTCATTTCTTTACGAGAAGATAACCCCAAAATTTGTGCCATTCGATTTTCGATACCTACAGGCATATCGCATATATTTAACACTTTTGAGTTGGGACGTAAACGTCGGGTGGCTTCTGCTACAATGGCTGCCGGGTTGGAGTAATTGAGCATCCATGCATTGGGAGAATATTTTTCCATATAATCAATTAACTCTAACACTCCGCCGATTGAACGCATGCCATATGCAATTCCACCTGGTCCGCATGTTTCTTGCCCTACCACTCCATATTTCAATGGAATTTTTTCATCTAATTCCCTCATGGCATATTTTCCTACTCGAATATGAGCCATGACAAAATCGACATCTGTAAATGCTTCTTTAGGATCTGTAGTAGCAATAAATTGAATATCTGGGGCCTTTTCTCTTAAAATAACTTCGCAGGCTCCGGCTATGATATCTTGTCGTTCTTTATCATTGTCATAAAATTTTAATTTACGGATCGGAAATTGGTCTAAATGATCTAATAGCATTAATACAATCCCAGCTGTAAAAGTGCTTCCTCCACCAGCAATAACAATAGAAAATTTTTTCATTTTTCTTCCTCCTTCTCGTAGTGAACGCTTACATTCTTCTTATATCAAATAAAAAATTGCCAAACAATACCAATCGATCATTCTGTCCCTTATCACACTTTTTGTTCTTTTTCACATGAGGTAAACATTTTCTCAAACAGATAATTTTTAATATTTTGTATTTTTGAATTTCTGTTGAGCCGAAAAGGATACGCCCCTTTAAGAAACCATCGTTTTGTAATGGAGATCATCCAGTTTTGCTGCTTTCTTCAGCTAATATTTTTTCAAATTGTTCTCGTACTTGAGGAACGGATAAACCCACAATGACTTGAATGGCTTTTCCGTTACGAACGATACCATGTGCTCCAGCGGATTTGAATACACTATCCGTTGTGATTTTTGATTCGTCTTTCACACTTACGCGAAGACGTGTGGCACAATTTGTAACCTCCACAATATTTTCCGGGCCGCCTAGTGCTTCTAAATATTGGGCTGCTTGGGCTGCATATTCGTTGGCTACTAGATCACCGCTTTGCTTTTTCGCCTTGTAATCAGCTTTTGTATACAATCTAGTTTCTGTTACATCATCTTTTTCGCGTCCTGGAGTCGGAATATTAAATTTCAGAATTAGATATCGGAAAACAAAGAAATAAATAGCTGTAAAAGCTAAACCAATTCCCCATTGTGTTAAATACGTTGTACTATGATACTTAAATAATGGAATCCAGTTTGAACTAGCTATCTCAAGCAGTCCTCCCCCCATATTTCCGACAACACCAAATGCATACATAGTGGCGGACATAGTAGCCGCAAGCACAGCATGTACGGCAAATAACCAAGGAGCAATAAATAAAAATGTAAACTCGATGGGCTCAGTAATGCCTGCAATAATGGAAGTTAAAGTGGCAGATAGTAAAAGTCCGAAAATTTGTTTTCTTTTTTCGGGTTTTGCAGTCACATACATAGCGGCTGCGATACCTGGTATACCAAAGATTTTAGACATGCCATGTAGAGAGAATCCTCCTTGTGGGAACATCTCTTTCAGCGAGTGGGCAGATGTTGCGTAATCTTGCAGATGCTCGATCCAATGTTTGGCGATTCCTCCTTCCGTAACGGCAGGGCCATAAATAAAAGGACCGTAAATAAAATGATGCAAACCGGTTGGGATCAGAATGCGCTCTAAGAAGGTATATAACCACACCCCAAATACTCCGGAACTTGATAAAAATCCTTGTAAAGAGGCAACGCCATGTTGAACCATGGGCCAAGCATAGCAAGTAATTAAAGAAACGGGAAGCATGAGAAAAAAGGCAACAATGACAACAAAAGAGGATCCTTGGAAAATCCCGAGAAAGTCAGGCAATTTCGTATCAAAAAAACGATTATGCAGGAAAACCACGATAGAAGAAATAGCGATTGCCCCAATGATGTTTGTATCTAGGGTTTTAATCCCGGCAATCATTGTCAAACCGTTGAAGCCATTGATTTCTTGGTGAAAATCCACCCCAAACTGATCTCCCCAAATAGTTAAGATTGCGCTAATAAAATAGTTAAAGGTTAAATAGGTAACAAGAGCTTCCATACATGCTCGTGCATGCGCTTTTTTGGCTAAACCAATTGGGATTCCTATGACAAATAATAACGGCATTTGCCGAAAAACGGTCCAACCTCCTTCTTCCACGACAGTCCAGATTTTAGACCACATGCTATGCGGATCGGCGATGGATCCCATGATGTCGGGATTTTTAAACAATGTCGCCAACCCTACAAGTATTCCGGCAAATGGAAAAAGCAGCACCGGAACAAACATAGCCCCGCCAAAACGCTGGATTTTTTGCATCATACCCATTCACTCCTTTTTCCTATTTTCATAATCTAAAAAGAGCAAAAACAAGGATGGCCACCATTCGAAGATGCATCTTATAACAAACGAAAGCGCTTTCTTTATTTTTATAACACATGCTTTTTTTCGTTCACAATATTGGGACAGAAAACTGTTCGTAATCACTTTCATTGTTCGTTTTCTCAAAATGAGGGAAATTTCTCAATCGACTTAATCGATCACTATATGGATGGAAGTTTGGCTTTATTCTTGCAGACAAGCAAATGATTTCTTCTTCGGAGAAACGTTGACAAGTTGGAAAATAGCAGGCGTGCTGCTCATTGTGGCAGGCGTAGCCATGATTAGCGTTCATAGCGGAAGATAACCATTTATATGTCTAAAGAAAAAGACGAGGGAGCAGCTCCTTCGTCTTTTTGTCTTTTGGATGAATCTTAATAGAGTTCTGAAAAGCAACGGATCACACCGCTTATGCTTGTCCCGTTTCCGTTTAAATGGCACGTTTTTTTCTTTTTAAGAAATTCAGCATTTGGTAGAAACCTTCCCGATAAAACAGATACAGCCCTGCGACGTAAAAGACGACTCCGAGCGGCACCAAAATCAGGATCTGCCATAAAGGATAAAGATGATAAAGCGGCAGCGTTTCCTTTATGGCGATCAGTACGACCGACATCACAATAGTCGGCGGTAAAGCTTTTACGATCAATCGAAATAGCCGCACTTTTTGGGACGGATGAAAATCCTTATAAATCACAATGGCCGTGACGATCAAGTAATAGAAGGAAACGATGGAACTGGATAAAGCAAGCCCTTTATATCCTAATGGTTTGATTAAAATCCAGTCCAACAGTGCGTTCAGCAGGATCGTCGTAACGGTCACTCTGAAAATGATTTTTGTTTTCCCCAAGGCGTACATGGCTTTAGAAACGATATATTGCATGCCTTGCGTAACAATAATGGGCAGAAAGCAAACAAGCGCCATATAAGTGTAGTGCGTGTCCATCGCTGTAAATTTTCCTCTTTGGAATAAAAAAGCGATTGCTTCTTGTCCGACTAAATAAATTCCTGCCGTAATGGGCAATAGGGTAACCAGAGAAATTTGCATTCCTGTATAAAAAATATCTTGAAACTTTTCCGGATCATCCAATTGTTCGGATAAAAGCGTAAAGATAATCGCCGCAATCGAAGTGGCGTAAATATTATGCGGGACGGATGTCATAAGCGATGCGTAATTTAAATAAGTAGCCGCCCCCGGAATGCTAGAAGCAAACGCCTTATCGACAAACAGATTGGTTTGGCTGACAACCGAGTTTAACAGCGAAGGGATCAAAAGCACCAGAAACGTTTTCCGAAATGTCGCATCTACATGAAGAGTAGGCTGCCAACGGAATCCCGTTCGATACAGATAGCTGAATTGGATGACCACGCCGATGAAAGTTCCGATGATAAACCCGTAAGCTAAACTGTTAATTCCCCAATAGCTGGAAAACACCAGAGCGAAAAGCGCACTGGTCAACGGCTGGACAAGCTTAGCGAATTGTGAAGGGACGAACACCCGATGCGCCTGTAAATAGGAATCTAAAATTCCGCTTAATGCCACTAAACTCATAAATAAAAAGAAAAATTGAGTGATAGCCACAGCGACTTTTTCTGTCTGTGGTGCCATGTGGCCATAAATGAACGGCACGATGTCAGGAACAAAGAAATAGCCGATCACTGTAATCACGAGGAAAAGCAGAACCGTAAAATTCATGACGCCATTCGCATTTCGTTCCGTTTGTTTAGCGTTCATTTTGGAATGGCTGACGTACAGCGGCAAAAAAACATTGTTAAAACCGCCGGAAATCATGTCCATTGCCAGGCTGATAAAAGAGAAAGCAAGAATATAACCGTCCGTCAGATGACTGACTCCAAATTCCCGCGCAATAATGCTTTCTCTCAGGAATCCCGACAGTTTAACAATGAAAGCTAAAATAGTCAGCCAAATGGCTGTTTTTTTCAAGGACATAACGAGACACCTCTTCAAAAATAAAATGCAACAGCCTTCCGAAACGGCAGCCGTTCTATAAGTAACGACTGTTGGAAGAGTTCATATGTTCATGTGTCATATAATGGGAACAGCGCAATCGATGTCCAATAAATGATGGAATGTCGGTCCTGCCCTCTTTTCGATCCAATCAATCCACCTAGAAAAGCCGCCTCGCAGTAAACACGATCTCGTGTTTTTGCAACGCGGCGGGGAACGGTTGATTTTGGTTATGATGGAGAACAGTCTTCATCCTTTATGACGAGGAAAATTTTCCTGCAAGGTGGATGGAACCCCAACAATTCACAAGGTATACAAATTTTAAATTCTATAAATGATTTATAATGATAGAGTTAAATAATGGATAATTTGGAATCCACTCAAGATGGTTTATATTTTACCATTGGCCTTATGAACATTCAATGTAAATAGTGCAAAGTATCAGTGAATTTGCTATACTATTTGAGTTGAGTACTATGCTTATTAATTTTGCGATTAAAAACAAATTTTTTGTTTTTCAATATCATCATAAAGAGAGGTCTTTCACATGCAAAAAATATGCGTAATGGGATTAGGATACATCGGACTTCCTACTTCTGCAGTTTTTGCGCAGGCAGGCTTTGATGTCGTAGGTGTAGACGTAAACGAAAAAGTGGTGGAAACGTTAAATAGCGGCGGGATCCATATAGAAGAAAACGGGTTGGAAGATGTCGTCAAAGAAGTGGTGAAAAAAGGAAAATTGCGCGCATCTACACAACCGGAAGAAGCGGATGTGTTTATCATTTCCGTCCCGACTCCTATTCATCAAGATGAAACCGCGGATGTAAGTTATGTGATCAGTGCGACGAAGATGATCCTCCCTTATTTGCGCAAAGGCAATATCGTCATTGTGGAATCGACCATTCCGCCAAGAACGATGGATGATATTGTCGCTCCTTTGATCGAACAGGCAGGATTGGATCCAAGAAAAGACGTGTATGTTGCCCACTGTCCGGAACGGGTGCTTCCTGGCCGAATTTTAATCGAGTTGGTGGAAAATACTCGTATTGTCGGGGGGCTGACGCCGGAAGCAGCGAAAAAAGCGGCAGATGTATATCGGAAAGTCGTGACAAAAGGCGAAGTCATTGAAACCGAAGCGTTGACGGCGGAAATGTCGAAGCTGATGGAAAATACGTTCCGTGATGTCAATATCGCCCTTGCCAATGAGTTGGCCAAAATCTCCAACCGACTTGGAGTGGATGCTCATAAAGTAATTGAACTGGCCAATAAGCACCCACGTGTCAACTTGCATCATCCCGGTCCGGGCGTAGGCGGCCATTGCTTGGCAGTAGACCCTTATTTTATCGTCGAAAAGGCGCCGGAAGAAGCGAATTTAATCAAGTTGTCTCGAGATATCAATAACTCCATGCCTGATTTTGTCGTAGAACAAGTAGAGAAATTGACGGCGGAATTGGCGAAACCGACGATTGCTCTTTGTGGACTGACTTACAAAGGCAACATTGACGATATCCGCGAAAGTCCGGCTCTTGAAGTAGTAGAAAAATTGATGCAAAATCCGCGCTATGAAATCCGGATTCACGATCCGCACGTTCAACCGGATCAAGTGCCATTTACGCTGTTGCCGTTTGAAGAAGCGATTCAAGATGCTCATCTTGTTGTGATTTTAGCGGATCACAATGAATTCAAACAGCTGGATCCTGCCGTATTGAAACAACGTATGAAAACGCCGGTAGTGTTTGATACGAAAAATTGCACGAATCTAAAAGACGCTGAGGGGATCACCCTTCATCGAATCGGCGATTTGACCAAATTAAAAGCAATTCAGGAATAAAGCAGGGATGTCAAAAATGGAAAAGGAACAATATTTAGGCGTCTCCGTTTCATCATTGACTTATGAGGAAATCATTGCCGACATTAAAAAGCGGATTGCCGCTGGGAAAAAATCGACCGTCATTGCTGTCAATCCGGAAAAAGTGATGGCGGCGAACCGCGACCCGCTTGTAAAAGAATTAATCAATGAATCCACTTACCAAATACCCGACGGAGTTGGCATGATTATTGCTTCCAAGTTAAAAGGCGGAAAAATTCGCGAACGGGTGACAGGTGTCGATATGATGGGGCGGCTTCTTCGTTTTGCCGCAGAGGAAGGGCACGGTGTATTTTTGTACGGTGCCAAAGAGGAAGTCGTCTCAAAAGCAAAAGAAAATTTGGAACGGCAAATTCCCGGTCTGATCATTTCCGGCTATGAAAACGGCTATGTTCAAGACCAATCAGCTCTTATTCAAAAAATCAACGATTCCAAAGCTGTCCTTTTGTTCGTCGCTTTAGGAAGCCCGAAACAGGAATTGTGGATAAGAGAACATATGAATGAGCTGAAGCATGTGAAAGTGTTTCAAGGAGTGGGCGGAAGCTTTGATGTCTATTCCGGGATGGTCAAACGGGCCCCGGCCTTTTTCCGAAAAGCAGGCTTGGAATGGTTGTATCGGTTAATAAAAGAACCAAAGCGGATAAAGCGTCAAATGGCGTTGCCGAAATTTGTCCTGAAAGTATTGGCCAGTCGTTGAAGAGGAAGATGGCTGGCCTTTTAAAAAGCAGAAAGCGCCACTTGGAGGGGAAGTTCGGATGAAAGTACTCCATGTTATCAGCGGAGGAGAAACCGGGGGATCGCGCAAGCATGTGATTACCCTTCTAAAACAATTTGCAAAGAATGAAGTCGTCTTGGCCGTATTCCAAGAAGGAGCTTTGTCGAAAGAAGCCCGGGAAAACGGCATTCATGTCGAAGTGTTTCAGCAAACTTCCCGCTATGACCTTTCTGTTTTAAAAAAACTGGCCCGATATATTCGGCAAGAACGGTTTGATTTGCTACACACTCATGGCCCTCGCGCCAATCTATTCGGTCTTTATTTAAAGAAAAAAACCAAAATTTGCTGGGTGACGACGATTCATAGCGATCCATCCCTCGATTTTATGAAAGCAGGAGTGAAAGGAAAAATTTTCACGGCGCTGCATCTTTATGCCGTGAAAAAGATGGATCATTACTTTGCGGTGTCTGAGCGGTTTAAGAAAAATTTAATGGCCGCCGGCATTCGTGGAGATCACATTACCACTATTTACAATGGCATTCATTTTACAGAAGAAAAAGCAGTTCCGGTGCCCAGAGCCGAACTTGGGGCGGACAAGGATGACATCTTGTTTGTCATGGTGGCGCGTCTGCATCCGATTAAAGGTCATGAAATCGTATTGGAAGCTCTTCAAAAGTTGGGGAATTCACAGGTAAAAGTGCTCTTTGTCGGCGACGGTCCGATTCGAAGCGAGTTGGAACAAGCCGTCGAACGGCGCGGCCTTTCCGAACAAGTCCGCTTTCTCGGCTTTCGAAAAGATGTTGAAGAAATTTATGCGGCGTCGGATGCGGCTTTATTGGCTTCCTATAGCGAAAGTTTTCCGTTGGCGCTGCTGGAAGCGGCCAATCAACATTTGCCCGTCATCACCACCGATGTAGGGGGAGTAAATGAATTAATTACGAACGGAAAAACCGGTTGGATTGTGCCGACTGGTGATGCCGATCTTTACAGGCAAGCAATGGAGGAAGCGATTTTCCGCAAGCAAAGAGGGGAGTTGGCGAAGATGGGGGATGACCTTTACCAACATGCCTCTCGACATTTTTCCTTGACGAATTTGTATGAAATGATTCGAAATACATATGAACGTTTGCTGTCTTAACAGTCGAAAGTTGCATGCTGATAGGGCATATGGTGTGAGGGTCTGATCCCTCCATGCTTTTTGAACCGATCAGGGGATAAACGATGTTGTTGTTATCCTGTTTTAGCATGGTGGATCCGGCCCTTTCCAGTTGAAGAAGCGCTCCTTTTAGATCCAAAAGTCTAGCAGGAAAGAATGATCGTAAAAGGGATTCCCGTTTTCTGTAACGGAGCGTAAATCATCATTCATTCCAGTCGCTTGTGTCGTTGACGACCATCTTAGGAATCATTTATAATCGGAAAAGTAGTGTTTGCGAAAAATTGCGTTTTTCCTTAATATTTCGACAAACATTGCGTGTCGAAAAAATAGAGTAAAAGGAAGGTTCAAATAGATGGCTGGTTTTCGAGAGAAGTATCAATACATCCTTGTTATGGTTTTATTTGTTTTGGTGGCACTCTTTTTTCCAAACAGTATGATCGGTTTGGCCGTTTCGCTCATAGTAGCTGCGCTGGCGTTTATTCGGCCGAAAGACGGTCTGTTGTTTTTGCTCATCTACTTTCCAACAAGGGCGTTTTTAATAGAGATAAATCCCTCTTTGAAAATAGCCGGTGATTTAATCGCCATTGCTGCCTTTTTAAGAGCGGTTTGGGATCAACGAAACGATTGGAAAAAGATGTTCCAATTTTCGCTGTTTGAATGGGGATTCTTTTTGTTCATTCTTATAGGTTGTGTGTCCGCGCTTATCACGGGGGTTTCCGTAGGGGCTATTATTTTTCAAGTTCGGGCTTTTGTGATTACATACTTGATTTTCTATACAGTGAAGCGGCTGTCGATTGAAAAAGAAGATATTCACCGCTTTTTATGGATTACTTTTACTATGTCTATGATTCTCTCCGTTCAAGGAATTGTCGAAAAAGTATCATTGCGGACTTTGTTGATGCCGGAAACATGGGTGGAGCGTTATATTTCTCCGACGAACCGGCAGCGCATTTACGGGTTGATTAACAATCCAAATGTTTTGGCTGTTTACTTAACGCTCGCCTTTATTTGCACGCTATATTTATCAACCCTTGTTTCCAAAAGAACGAAGCTGTTTCTCCTCATTGGTTCAGTTGTGATGATGGGTGTTTGGATTTTGACGTATTCAAGAGGAACGGCTATTGGCCTTGCCGTCGGCTTGATCACCTATTTGGCTTTGTCGAGAAATTGGAAAACCGTTGTGAAAGCTTTGCTGATCATCGTGCTGAGTGTAATAGTGATCAGTATTCCGGTGACAAAAGCGACGGAATTCGTCCAGAATATGAACGTGTTGAAAGAAAAGCCGATTGCGGCGCCTGATCAGCAAGGAGATGAATCACACGCGGAAAAACGGCTGAAAGAGACGTTTGAAGGCAGTACGATCGAGCAAAGTAAAAATACCGGCCGCTTGTTCATTGTCAAAAAGGGTCTGCAAATATTTAAAGACCATCCTGTTATTGGTTCCGGATTTTCGACATTTGGCGATTCAGCGTCAAAATCGTATTCATCGCCGATTTATAAACATTATGGGATCAACTTGAATATTTATTCGGATAATCAATATATTCAAGTAATTGCCGAAACAGGGGTGCTTGGGGTTGTTGGCTTTGCCGTTTTCCTGCTGGGAATGCTGGCTTTTCTCTGGAAAAACAGACATACGGTTTCCCCGTACGACGATGCGCTTATTTCGATATTAATTGCCGTTTATGTTTGCGGACTGCTTTATAATATTTGGGAAGACAAAACGTTCACCGCCTATTTCTATATGATCCTTGGAGGAGTGGCTTCTATGGCGGCAGAAACGTTTGGGCGCCCCTTAAGATTTAGATGAGAAACGCATCAGCAACAATTTTTGTAAAAAAAGGAGAGTATATGGCTGGCAGCCTGCTCTCCTTTTTTGTTTATATCCGTTCTTGGTTTTGGCGGAATTCGATCTGTTCCTTCGTTTTCTTCCGGTGCAGAGGGACAACTTTTCTCTTTTTCCGTATCGCTTGCGATACTATTTTCTGCTAAACTCTTATATGTAAGGTGGATAAGCGAATGGCCGGCGCTTTTTGAGTATTCGGTTTTTCTTTCAGACGTGCACTCGTTTGTTTATATCCGCCTACAAGAGAGAAAGGTGATATAGGGGTAACGTGGATAAAGAAAGTGCTGCTCCTAATGATGTATCACGTAGACACGATGAATGACCTTTTTGTGCAAGCAAGAAGAAGGAAAAAGCATGAAAGCACAGTCATAAAGGGTCACCCGTGCGATAGCTGAGAAACGATGGAATGAAAGATTCATTTTATTGATAAATAAGAGGAGGCAAATCATGAAAATTTTACTCGCCACGGCTTATGATTATCCTCATGCGGGAGGGTTGTCCACTCATGTGACGACATTGAAAGCGGGACTTGAGGAGCTCGGCCATCAAGTGGATATCCTTTCTTTTTCGGACGTGCCTGCATGGAAGCGGAAAGCGCTGGCACAAGGACCAAGCTTCATATTAAATAAGTTCAAAAAAGGAAAAGGCATTGTATGGTCGCACAAGATGAGGAGAAAGTTTCTTTATGGGTTGATCGAAGCCAACAAACAGAAAGGATATGACCTCATCAATGCCCAAGATCCTTTCACTGTATTAGCCGCATTGGCGACCGGAATCCCGACAGTGGCTACTGTTCACGGTTATATGACGTTTGAGTCCATCAGTAAAGGATCGTTGCTGGAAAACAGCGCGGAAGAAGAATACATGAAAGATATTGAAGTACAAGCCTATCGAGGTGCGAGAAAGGTCATCACGGTTGATCAGCGCTTGAAGGAGTATGTGAAAGAAGTTTCCGGGATCGATGCCACGGCGGTGCGGAATTTCATCGATATCCATCAATTTAAGCCGAATAAAGAGAAAAAACAAGAATATAGAAAGAAATATGGTTTGTCGGCGGATGACCGTGTTTTATTTGTGCCTCGCCGGTTGACCAGAAAAAATGGAGTGATCTACCCGGCTCTGGCGCTTCCAGAAGTATTGAAAGAATTTCCTCAAACCAAGCTGATTTATGCCGGCAGCGGAGAAGCGTTGGATGAATTGAAAGAGATTGTGGAAGAAAACCGTCTCAACGATCATGTTGTCTTTTTGGGAGCCATTCCGCACGATCAAATTAAGGAGTTTTATGCCCTTTCTGATGTCGTATTAGTTCCTAGCGTCCACTCTGCAGGGGTAGAAGAGGCTACTTCCATTTCTGCTTTAGAGGCGATGGGATCCGGCTCTCCTCTTATCGCCAGCGCGGTTGGCGGTTTAAAAGAAATTGTCAACCACCAAGAAGACGGCTTGCTCGTGGAGGAGAAAAACATCAAAGAACTAGTCGAGTCTATTGTTTACTTATTCCAACATCCTGAAAAAGGAGAGGAATTCGCAGCCAAAGCCCGTCAAAAAATCGAGTCGGAATACTCCCATATCTCCGCAGCGAAAAAATATGAATCGGTGTATTTAAAAGCCCTTTAAGATTGGATGATATGGAAATAACAAAGCGGTCCCTGTCAACGCGGGGACCGCTTGCAACATCAAGACCGATAACCCGATTAAGAGTTTTCGGGCCGATCAATTTTAACTTCCAAAACCCGCAGCAATTAAAAAAATCTTTCTTATCCTTTCAAACGAAAGACTGCGACCATCCTTTGAGATTAACATTTCTTAATGATCCGGTTTAAGATAAAAAGTTTCTTTGTTATTCCTGTTCCAGCTAATGGTCACCTCGATTGGTTCATTGTCCTTTACTGTACAACCATTGCAGCTGGAGGGGATTTGAATGGTGGTCCCCTTATGCTCCTCATCGTTCAAAGAAGGTTCCTCGTCGTTAACGATAATTTTAAGATTCTTAAAAATCGTCGTATCATCTCCGTTTTTATAATGGAAAATATATTTTCCGTTTTCACTATGGCTATCTATGGTCGCCGAGTA
The DNA here is from genome assembly GCF_038006805.1 of Bacillus sp. FSL W8-0223. NCBI lineage: Bacteria > Bacillati > Bacillota > Bacilli > Caryophanales > Bacillaceae > Bacillus > Bacillus sp. FSL W8-0223. The sequence goes on along the minus strand of NZ_JBBOVX010000001.1, from coordinate 3,363,276 downwards.
TTGATCTTCCCAGTGATCGCTATTTCCGGAAAACTTCATATAATTATTATGGCTACAACCAATAAGGAATGACACCATTAAAAGGATAATGGTTCTCCTTTTTGTTCTTGGCTATTGTTGTTTTGTTTTTTCTTCAGACAATCCGTGATTTTGTTTGTATTGTTGAATGATAAGGGCATGTTGTTGGCTGCCGACTATTTGATCTGCTTTATTCGCATCCACTATTGGTTGGTCAACGGTGGAAAGCTTAAATAGCAGTATTCGCTTGACGGCCTCGTCAATTCGTGATGGCTTCACTTCTCCCTTGTGAACCGCCTCTATAATCCCGTTATACACTTCCAATTGGTGCTCATACTCATGACAGACAAGGAGAAGATCTGCTCCGGCATTTAAGGCATCTTTTCCTAAGTCTTTGTATGAGTAGTATTTATTGACTGCGCCCATTTCTAAATCATCGGTGACGACGATTCCTTTGTATCCAAGCTTGTTTCTCAACAGCTTTTGAATAATAATCGACGATAAGCTTGCCGGTTTTTTTGCGTCGTAGGCAGGATATTTTAAGTGTGTCACCATAACAAAGAAGTTTTGCGGATCCGTTTCCTGGATGATCCTTTTAAATGGGTAAATATCCGAGTTTTCCAAGTCGAGTTGATTGGCTTTAACGCTTGACGTATCAATATGCGGATCGATTGAACTGCGCCCGTTTCCCGGAAAGTGTTTTAAGACGCCGGTAATATGGGAATCGTTTAATCCTTTTAACACCATTGTTCCTTTTTCATAAACGTCTTCGGGCTGGCTGCCAAGCGAGCGGCTATCTTTCGCCGACAAATCCAAAACGGGAGCGAAATTGATTGAAATACCCATAGACGCTAATTCTTCGCCATTGAGTTTAGCGATCGAATAAACTTCTTGTGGTGAAGCGTATTTTCCTAATTCCTGTTGGGAAGGAATAGGCGATACTTGATTTCTCATGCGCAGAATATCCCCGCCTTCTTGGTCCACTCCAATCATTAATGGAATGGAAAAAGGATTGGATTTAAGAGCAGACTGCTGCAACGAATTGGACAATTCCGCTGTTTGTTTTGCCGATTTCATGTTTCGATCATAATAGATAACACCGCCGATATATTTGTGTTCAATCAGATCGGCAATTTTCTTGTTTGGAACAGGGTTTTTAAACCCTACCATCAGCAGTTGTCCCACTTTTTGTTCTAATGTCATGGCTTTGACCAGCTGTTCGACCTTTTCGTTCGGGTCTTGAATTTTATCGATTTTTTTCTTGGCCTCCATTTGGGCATTCGCTGTTTTCAGCCGCTCTTGTTCTTGATCAACTCGCTTTTCTTTGTTGTTTTGTTCGTTTGTTTCAGAGGCCAGTTTAGCCGGGTTGGGAACAGATTGAAAATGCCAAACAGCCAGTGCACATGCAGCTGCGATGACGAGGCAAAGAATATAAAGAGTCTTTTTCTTTTGCATTATTCTATAACCTCTGAGTTTATTTTTTTAATGGCAGGAGAGTCTAACTTCCATTGATCTCCTTCTTTCACCATGCCCCATGTTCCCTCCCACTCTTGTTTCAGTGTACCTGTTTCTTTGGAATCGTATGAAGTAAGGTGGAAGGAGACGGTTGCCCGATTGTTGTCCAAATAGACGACTGAAAAAGAATCAACATCGTTTTGATAATTGTCCTTTATTCCGTTTACCCAATCATCATAGTTTCTTTTTTGTTTCTGTCTAGCGGAAAACAAATCAAAGGCTTTTTCATATTCGTGGCTGGAAATACACGCATAATGGGACATTAAAACGTCTTCCAGCTCATTAGCAGTATTTGTACTATCCGTAAAGCTATCCATATCGTCTCCATCTTCAGCGAGAGGAAGATTGTCGAAATGGAGATCTACTTCTTGATCAGGTTCATGAATGGCCACTTCATTGCTTTTGAACGTTCCGGCAGGCAATTTTAATTTTGCGGAAATTTTCGTTGAACCATCCGTTTCCACGGGGCCGAACTCATCTATATCTCCCACTCGCTTGCCGGTGCTTTTTCCGTTCACATAAACAACAGCACCATCATAGTCAGAATATATCGTGACGTGATCCCCTGTCAGATCCAGATCAGCGTATAAATTATGATCGGTTGCATCCGTTTTCGGATCGAGTTCTTTTTTGTCGGAAACATTGGCGTATTTTCCCTCATAAAAAGCTTTGACCGTATGTTCCGAAGGCAGGAAGGGGCCGAAAGTTCGTTCTTTATCTTTTTCGATGTAACTCATTTTTTTGTTGTCAATGTATAAAAGAGAATGATTTCGGTTAACCGTTACTTTAATAAAAAACGGATGAGGAACAATTTTGTATTGGTCAATCAGATTCCATTTTTTATCTGATTTTTCGATGCTGACAAATGGTTCGTCTTCTGGTTTCACAACTTCGACCCCGTTTTCCAAAAGACGAGCATCATTCCTCAGTTTTTTGATCATGCTCGTATACTCGTCCGGATTTTTCTTTAAATACTGAATGAATTGTTTGGCTCCCTCTTCGTCAACTTTCATTTCTGTTTGGCCTGAATTGAACAGGTTGGCAAGTTCTTTGGCATTTCCCTGTTCGACTGTTTTATTGAAATGTTCCACTAATTTGGACGGTTTATGGTTCGATTCCGCTATTTTGTAAGCAAAAAAAGCGGCTGCCAATACAATCACAGATATGGACAAAATGATTTTGCTTTTCTTAGAAATTCCTTTTCCTGAAAATGATTTCAATCTACGGCTCGGGCTTGGTGTTTCCGGCCCGACAGGCTCAGAGTTTTCTACTGCGGCGCCACAATGAGTGCAGAATCCTTGCCCTTGCTTTAATTTTTGGCCGCATTGCTTGCAATAAATTTCCAAATAAGCCCCCTCCTTTTTAAAATAAACCATGACAATCGGACTATTAATATATTACTTGAACAAGATAAAGTTCACAATGTTTTCTGGAAATGAAGTTATATTTATCCAGATTCATAAGCCTATAGTTATATACAATAATGGATCTATATGATAAATTTGTAATATCTGACCATAAGGAGGTATGGAAATGGGCGAATTGCAAACTAGAATTGGAGGGGGTTTGTTTAAGATCAAAGGTGGTCTTGAGCAAGGTAAGCAGAAGGTCCTATTGACCCAGGAAATCCTCCAGCACAAAAAAGTGATCGAAGAAGCCGGAGCCAAGCGGGCAGATTTTATTCTCCAGCTAGGGGAAGAGGTTTATAGAAAAATGAGATCCGGCGAATGGGAGCATAAAGAGTGGAGTGAGAGAATAGCTGAGATTGCTGGGCTTGATCAAACCATTTATAGGGCCAAACAAGAATTACAAAGACTGAATCAAAAGTTTGGATCTGATAATGTTTGCCGGCAATGCGGGGCTCAAGTGACCCCTTTGGACAAGTTTTGCGGCTCCTGCGGTGCGAAGGTAGTTCGGGAAGAAGACGTAAAAGAGACCGAAACAGTGGCTTGCTCTTTGTGTGGTGAACAAGTTCCTGTATCCGCCCAATTTTGCAAATGTTGTGGGACAAAAATGCATTGACAGGAGGTGGAGCAATGTATTGTAGATCATGTGGTGCGGAAAATAGTGATTCCAGTAATTACTGTTGGCAAGATGGTGCGTATTTAGCGGGAGATGGAAGAGCGTATCAACTGCTAACGCCGAAAAATGAAAGTGTCTATTGTTCGAATTGCGGTGAAAAAGTGGCGGAAACGGACAATTATTGCCAATCCTGCGGCAAGGAGTTATTTCTTTATAAGGGTGCTGAACGGGAAAAGCAAATAAAACCTGCTGTTTCATTGGGATTTCCTGCTTTTCAATTTTCGTATTTAAAAAAAGCCTTTATTCCGTCTATTAGCGCTTTTATACTCATGTTAATTCTTAATGCTGCGTTATTTCTTTTTGAGCAGCACAAGTTTGATGACCTGATCCAAAACATAAGCGAAAACAATCAATATTTTAATTTTGTAGAGGATCTTTCTCGTGAAGTAAACACCGATTTATATCCATTAAGTCATCCAATAGGATTGACCGATGTCGTGATGTTTACTCATTTGGTGGAGCCTACCTTTCACTTTAGCGTCAATGGATCTGCAGGTTATGGAGACACAGGTTCAATGAAGGGAACATTACATATTGATACTTTGTTTTTATTATTGATTTTTATTCCGATTTTTTCCTCGTTTTGCATCGGGGTTTTCAAGGGACGGAAGCAACGGACTGATAGCTTTTATGAGCAAATCTATACAGCTGCAGCCATTGGATTGATTTACGGTATATTTTTAAGCGTGTTTTCTCTTTTTAGCGGTTTTTCATTTGATCGATCTTTTGCAAGTCAATATTATAAAATTCATTTGGACTTTCATACTTCTTATTCATTTATTCAATGCTTTTTTACGGGTGGCTTCATAGCAGCGATCTTTAGTTTGATCGGCATGTTATTTGCCCGAGATTACCGCCATTTTACCAGCCATTTAATCGGGAATGTATCATTTGGACATGCCATTCACCAAGGGTTTTCAACGTTTATTCGCGGACTCGTCAGTGTGATGGCGGTCACCGTTATCGTTGTTTTGATCCAAGTAAACAAGTGGAAGGAAAATTTAGCGCTCCTTTTAGATGTCTCTGGTATGGATAAAATGACGGAAAATACGTCTATGTTTGCCACATTAGTCGGAACGCAGCTAGGGGCGTTCATTTGGAACTTATTGCATTTATCACCGCTCACTAATCATTGGAAATGGGAAGACAGCGAGGGGAAACTTACATATTCCTTGTTTTCTGGTTTAAATAGCTCACATCCGGAATTCCTTCCATCGGATGCGGATTTGATGAATTTACTGGATCCTCCCATTTATTTAAAACTTGCGGTTTTAATCCCCATTTTCTTGTGTCTTTTCGCCGGCTATCGGCTGACGATGAAAAATGGATTATCCTTTAAGGAAATCGCAGTTTTTAGTTTGACTTACAGTTTTTTTATGCTTTGTTTGGCCGGAATTTCTAATTGGACTGTAGGAACCACTTTCTTTTCATCTGATAATAATTTAGAACAGTCCTTTCATTTTTCTTTAGGATTTCATTTGTTTGGAGTCTTTATTCGCAGTTTGCTTTTTTCTTATCTGTTTGCCGTTTTGGGAGGCTATTTGGCCAAAAAGAAACACATCGTGAACTGAGTTGAGACAGAATAAAGAAAGTAAGCGTTGAGGCAAAGCTCGCTTGTAAGCTGGTCTCTGGAACGGAAAATACTTTTTTCGGAAAATCCCGGAGAAAGATCACTGACTCTGGCGCCATGAGGCAGTTGTTTCTTATTTGCGAACGATCGATTAAAAAACTTCTGCGGCGGGAAGAGTATAAGATAGAACACGGAAAATGGGGAGTGATAAGATGAAGAAATTAGCGTGGACAACGTTGGCTCTGGGAGCTGCCTATTTGCTTCGAAATAAAGAATCCCGCCAAAAACTCATGCGCCAGTTTCAAGGGCTTAATCCTAATTCTGGAAACAGCCGTAATGCTCGATAAAAGAGAACTCTTCCCTTCATTGGGAAGGGTTCTTTTTTTGTCCAAAATAAAAGGCGGTTTTTGAAGATTGTTCATATAGTTCTTTCTTGTTTTTTGGGATGGTCGCTAGGTAAAAAGAAGCAGTATTGAAGGTCGCAACACACATAGGATTTATTTTATGTAAGAAAAGCTAACGATGTGACTGATTTGAATACAGATTTTTCGGATTTTTTTCAATTTATAGTCTTGATTCAATAGGAATAACGTATTATGATAATAATACAGACATAATATGATAGAAAATATAACATAATAAAAAGGGGAGATGGGAAATGGATATCGCCACTTCTGCATTTATGTTTCTTGCTACGCTTCTTGTTTGGATTATGACACCTGGAATTGCATTATTTTACGGCGGAATGGTGAAAAGCAAGAATGTTTTAAGTACAACGATGCAAAGTTTCAGCTCTATCGCCATTGTTTCGATAATTTGGATTATAGCGGGTTATTCACTTGCTTTTTCCACTGGCGGAAATGCTCTTATCGGAAATTTAGATTGGGCGGGTCTGAAAGGAGTCTCTTTTAAGCCGAACCCGGATTATAGTTCTGATATTCCACATAATCTTTTTATGATGTTTCAGCTCACGTTTGCCATTTTGACAGTAGCGATTATTACAGGGGCTTTTGCGGAAAGGATGCGCTTCTCTTCTTATCTTATATTCATTACTTTATGGTCTTTGTTCGTTTATTCGCCTGTCGCTCATTGGGTGTGGGGCGTCGGCGGTTGGCTTCGCGAATTAGGTGTTCTTGATTTCGCCGGCGGGAATGTCGTTCATATTTCTTCAGGCGTCACAGGCCTTGTGCTGGCTATTGTATTAGGCAAACGTAAAGATGCGCAGAATACGACACCGCATAATTTGCCGCTTACCATTATGGGGGGAGCGCTCGTTTGGCTTGGCTGGTACGGTTTTAATGTCGGCAGTGCTTTGACCCTTAACGATGTAGCAATGATCGCTTTTATTAATACGAATACAGCGGCAGCTGCCGGTATTATTGGATGGGTAGTAGTGGAATGGCTGGTGAATAAAAAGCCGACGATGCTTGGAGCCGTTTCTGGCGCCATTGCTGGACTCGTAGCCATCACGCCCGCTTGCGGATTCGTAACACCGTTCGCTTCCATCATCATAGGACTTGTTGGAGGAGCCCTTTGTTTCTGGGGAGTTTCTTACTTAAAAGCAAAGTTAGGCTATGACGATGCTCTTGATGCATTCGGCTTACACGGAATCGGCGGTACTTGGGGAGGAATTGCTACCGGTTTGTTTTCCACCGTTTCTGTCAACTCTGCGGGGGTCAACGGATTGTTTTACGGCGGTGCCAGCTTGCTTTGGAAGCAGCTTGTAGCCATTGGCGCGACATATGTATTTGTTGCACTTGTTTCTTTTATCATTATTAAGGCAATCGGATTGGTCTTGCCGATTCGAGTGAACGAGGAAGAAGAAACGGTTGGGCTGGATATTACCATTCACGGTGAAAAGGCGTATCACGACTAATTTTTATAGGGGTGTGGTGTTTGTTATGAGTGATGTATTGACGAAAATCGAAATCATTACCCGTCCTACCAAATTTGACGAATTGAGACAGGCTTTGGCCAAAATAGGCGTCAGCGGCATTACCGTAACCAATGCGCTTGGGTGCGGATTTCAAAAAGGGTTTACCGAGCTGTACCGCGGCAAGAAAAAAGAAGTTGACATGCACGAACGAATTAAAGTAGAAATTGTCGTATGCGAGGTGCCTGTCCAACAAGTCGTAGATACAGCCAGAAGTGTTTTGAATACCGGCAAACCAGGCGATGGAAAAATTTTCATCTACGAATTGGCCGACGCCATCAAAATACGAACAGGAGACACAGGCTGCGCCGCACTCAATTAAAGGGGCCAGACCCTCATGGTGCATTAAAGTATTAATGTATAGAAGTTTTGGTTGAGTTGGTTGGATGTTCATCTTGCTTTTGGTTTGAACGTTTTGTCATAAACAAACAGGGACCGGATGTGTGATTCCGGTCCCTGTTTGTTTGTGGTTGGTAAAAGTGCAGTCAAATATGGTGAGGATACCATCGATGTGTAGTGTCCGTAACAAATATTTAAAGGAAGTGAGCGTAAGTTTCTGATCTGAGGGAGATGAACTTCATAGAAGCTTGTTACATTGAGGAGTATGAAAAACAAGGTAAAGTTCTTACTGTCGAAGAAGTTACAAAGTAAAAAATAAATAGATGGATAGAAAGACTGTACTCTTTTCTAACAAGAAGGTTTGTTTCGTTTGGAATGTTAAAGTGTTTCTAGTGAAGATTAGAGAGTTGATCCACTAACTACTCATTTCTGAACTTGTCTCAGTGGTAACTTCATTTCTTGTTGGTTTCGATTCACCGAGGCTAATATGGTTTGTTTATGCAACATTAGTGATGATGAGGCTGCAAATAATTATATATTCAGTAGAGAAACAGGGTGGGAAAAAATAATGATTACGATTAAAAGACAAACTCCTTTTTAAATAAGAGCATATTCATTGACATTACTATTACTAAAAAAATATGCTACAAAAAAATTGATTCATGACATGGACAAGAGTGAGAGAAGGACAGGAATTATTGGAAACATTCTCTTTATTTATTTTAATTATAAAAGTTTAAGATAAAAGTTTAATTATAAAATTAAAAATTTTTAAATTTTCGGTTGAACTGGCAGTTATTAAATGATATATAGTGAATTATAACTATTAAAAATGTACTAATTTTACTATGAAGGGGAGCTGGATGTGAAAAAAAGATTCCTAGTATTTTTCGTTTTTTTCTTACTTATAGGTAATTTGTATTTGCCCAATATACAAGTTCATGCGAGCACACAGTATTTAGATGTTCCAAATAATTATTGGGCAAAAAAAGAGATTGAATATTTGGCGAATACTGGTATCATCAAAGGATATAAAAACGGCAATTTTGGAATTAATGAGAAAGTCACTCGTTCTCAAGCCGCAACAATGATTGTTCGTGCGTTAAAACTAGATATGAGAAATCGTCCTAATCCAGGTTTTCAAGATGTACCAAAAAATTATCCTGCCTATAAAGAAATTGCTACAGCGGTTGATGAAGGTATTTTCAGTAAAAGCAGAAAGTTTTATCCAAACAAATCACTAACTCGCGCTGAAATGGCAAAAGTACTAGTAAATGCTTTTCACCTAAAATTTGAGCAAGATGTTAATTATAAAGATGTTAATCCTAGTAATTGGAGCGCAAAGTTTATTAGTATTTTATCTACAAATGGTATTGCAATCGGTTACACAGATTTAACGTTTAAAGGTAGTCAGCCAATAACTAGGTCCCATTTTGCTGTATTTTTAGCAAGAGTACTAAATGAAAACTTTCGACCAAAGATCATTATTTTTCCAAAAAGAATTGCTCCGGATGTGTACTATCCAATAGTCAAAGGAATTGGAAGTACGGCTGAGGAAAAGATTAATAACGCACTTTATCAAAAAGGATTGCAAGGGAAACAAGCCTATCAAGAAGTTCAAAAATCGAAGCAAGATTACTCGGATGACCCTTTTTCAAAATATTATACATATAACATGACTTATGAAGTGATGAGAAGTGATTCCCAGTTTATTAGTATTAAGTTCAATGATTATTCTTATATGGGAGGAGCTCATGGGTTATACGATTATACTAGCTATAACTTTGAGACAAGTTCCGGAAAACAATACCATACTTTAAAAGAGTACTTTGGCAATTCATCTGATTATGTAAGTGTTATTAATAATGAAATAAGGAAAAAAATATATCAACGACAATTGACTGACCCGTATTATTTTGAAAACTTTGACTCAATTGACCCTGAAACAGATCGCTTTTATTTAACAAATAAAGGAGTTGGAGTTTACTTCTCCTTATATGAATATACTTCATTCGCTGAAGGGATCCCTGAGTTTGTTATACCATATAGTTATTTTGAATGATAAAGGGGCCTGACCCCCATGGTGCATTAAAGTATTAATGTATAGAAGTTTTGGTTGAGTTGGTTGGATGTTCATCTTGCTTTTGGTTTGAACGTTTTGTCATAAACAAACAGGGACCGGATGTGTGATTCCGGTCCCTGTTTGTTTATTTTTGTGAAAGTATTCTAGCTCCGGATGCAAAATACGGTTTCCAATATTTTGCTCCGAGGGGTTGGATTTTTACGCCTTTGCTCGTTGCGGCGATAAATTGACTATTACCTAAATAAATTCCAACGAAAGAAACTTTTTTGCCGTCCAGTTTGAAGAATACAAGATCGCCAGGCTGGAGGTGATTATAGTCTACTTTTTGTCCTTGTTTAAATTGATCGGCCACTGTGCGCGGTAATTTCACATTTGCTGATTTTAAGTAAACATATTGTACAAAACCGGATGCATCAAATCCTTTTTCGCTTGTACCACCGTATTTATAAGGTTTTCCAACCAGTGTTTTGGCGTAAGCGGCAACTTTATCCCCTTTTACAGGAGCTGCAGCTTCTGCTTTGCTTGACAGAGGCGCCAAAAGGAAAGATACGGCCAGAGTCAAAGCGGCTGCAAGAGAAAACGCCCATTTAGATTTTGAAAGAACTGGAACCATCGTTATATTCAACCTCCTTAGGAAATAATGTACTCTAACGATTTTTATTATATTTATCTTTTTACAAAATTGCAATATAAATGTAATAAAAGTAACAAAACAACCAAAACATTCCTTTAAACATCCTTAATCGTGAATGGAAGAATCGAAAAGTGACAGATCAATAGAGATCAAATGAGGCCTGCCATTCATACAGTTTTATTTCAAATATATGGAAATTAAAATGAAAATGGTTTCATTTTAATCTTAAGGAATTATTCCTAATTCTTCCTTTCTATTCGTTGACGAATAGACACTAATCCAATTATGATAGTGTTAATATGAATAATGGATCATATATTATCCTAATAAAGGGGAAGAATCGATGAACAAAATTATTCACTTTGTGTTAAAGAACAAATTGGCAGTTTGGCTCATGACCATCATCGTGACGGTAGCAGGTCTGTATGCCGGACTAACGATGAAATTAGAAACAATTCCGAATATTAATACGCCTATTCTAACGGTAACGACCGCTTATCCAGGTGCAACCCCTGAAGAAGTGGCTGACAAAGTAACAAAGCCGATCGAGCAAGCACTTCAAAATTTAGACGGGGTGAACGTTGTCAGTTCTTCTTCCTTCGCAAATGCATCTTCTGTCCAAGTGGAGTATACATATGAGAAAAATATGGATGATGCTAAGAGAGAGGCGGAACAAGCCCTTTCTGATGTGCAGCTTCCTGATGGCGTCAAAAAACCTGACATCAAAAAGCTGAGCATCAATGAAATTCCTATTCTTTCGTTAAGCTTATCGAGTGACAAAGAATCGTTGTCGCAATTAACGAAAAAAGTACAAGAAGATATTGTGCCGAAGCTTGAAAGAATCGACGGAGTCGCGAATGTGCAAATAAGCGGACAACAAGTAAATGAAGTCCAAATCGACTTTAATCAGGAAAAACTGAAAAAGTACGGTTTGGATGAAGAATCCGTTCAAAACTTTATTAAAGGCTCCAATGTCTCTCTTCCTTTAGGATTATATACGTTTCATAACAGCGAAAAATCGGTCAAAGTAGACGGAAATATTTCCACCATTAAAGATTTAAAAAACATGGAAATTCCGATTGGACTATCGGCAGGAGCATCTATGGGAACCGGACAATCTTCCCAAGTGCAGCCGGGTTCATCTCAAGGTGGATTACAAGGCGCCGGGCAACAGTCAACCGCCGTCCGAGGACCGCAGCAAGGAAATGTTTCGTCGGCCGGTATTCCGACCGTGAAATTATCGGATATAGCTGATATCAAGCTAGTCGGAAAAGCGGAATCTTTTTCCCGCACAAACGGGAAAGAGTCGATCGGACTGGAAATTGTGAAAGCGGCTGATGCCAATACGGTGGATGTGGCGAATGCCGTTAAAGATAAAATGAATGAAATCAAAGGGAAAAACAAAGATCTTCACGTTATTACGGCAATGGATCAGGCTAAGCCTATAGAAGAATCTGTGCATACAATGCTCAATAAAGCTGTTTTCGGGGCAGTATTTGCGGTGCTTATAATTCTTTTATTCTTGCGAAATATTAAATCGACGCTCATTGCCGTTATTTCCATCCCGTTGTCTCTAGTCATCTCTTTGTTTGTTTTGAAACAAATGAATATCACACTCAACATGATGACTCTTGGGGCGATGACGGTAGCCATTGGACGGGTAGTGGATGATTCGATCGTTGTCATTGAAAATATTTACCGGAGAATGTCCTTAAAAGAAGAAATATTGAAAGGAAAAGAGCTAATCCGGGAAGCAACGAAAGAGATGTTTATTCCTATCATGTCATCCACCATTGTTACGATTGCGGTATTTCTGCCTCTCGCTCTTGTTAAAGGAATGATTGGCGAGCTGTTTTTGCCTTTTGCATTGGCGATCGTGTTCTCGCTGCTGGCTTCTTTGCTGGTTGCCATTACCATCGTGCCAATGATGGCGAGCATATTGTTTAAAAAAGGGATTCATCGTCCAGAACAGCTAAAGTCAGGACAACCTAATAAATTATCGTCCTTCTATAAACGGGTATTAAATTGGGTGTTAAATCATAAGTTTATTTCATCGGCAGTAGCCATTTTACTGTTGATCGGAAGTTTATGCTTGATCCCGGCCATCGGTGTCAGCTTCCTTCCGAATATGGGGGACAAAATGGTGGTGGCCACATACACGCCGGCTCCGGGCGAGACGTTTGCAGACGTCAAAAAAGTGTCGCTTAAGGCAGAGGATTATTTACGCGGTCGAAAAGGAGCGGAAATCGTTCAGTTTTCAGTGGGCAGCGATAATCCGATGAATCCGGGACAAAGCAACAGTGCCATTTTCTTTGTTCAATACGACAAAGACACAAAAAATTTTGATAAAGAACCGGATCGAGTGATTAAACACCTGCAAACTTTAGGTGGAAAAGGGGAATGGAGCACCCAAGATTTCTCAGCGAGCGCAGGCAATAATGAAGTAACGGTGTATGTTTACGGAAATGATATGAAAGAGATTACCCCTGTAGTTGATCAAATAGAAAAGAAAATGAAAGAGCAAGGGGATTTTAAAGACGTGGAGGCAAGTACGGCTAAAACGTACGATGAATATGTGCTCGCAGTAAACCAACAGAAATTAAGTCAATTAGGGCTGACAGCCAGCCAAATTGCGATAGCTCTGAATCAACAGAGCGATCAGCCGGCTTTAACCACTGTTAAAGAAAAGGGTCAAGAGCTCAATGTTTATGTGGAAAACAACAAGAAAAACTATCAATCTGTTCAAGATTTAACGAATCAAACAGTACAATCACCGCTTGGAATGGACGTTCCAATCAAACAACTCGTCAATGTGAAAGAAGGAAAAACATCCGATACGGTCACGCGCCGAGATGGACGTTATTCTGTTCAGGTGAGCGGAAAAGTGAAAGAGGACGATATTTCTAAAGCTTCCATGAATCTGCAAAAGAGACTTGATCAAATTCATCACCCGTCAAGCGTTGATATTTCAATGGGCGGGGTGACAGAGGATGTAAAAGATTCGTTTACGAAGCTTGGATTGGCAATGGCTGCGGCAATTGCGATTGTATATCTTGTTCTTGTGATCACTTTTGGTCAAGGTTGGGCGCCGTTTGTGATTTTATTCTCGCTGCCATTTGCGATCATTGGCGCTTTAGTGGCATTGTTCATTGCGGGACAAACCATCAGCGTTTCAACAATGATAGGTGCGCTGATGCTGATCGGAATTGTAGTAACGAACGCCATTGTTTTGATTGACCGAGTGATTCATAAAGAACGGGAAGGTCTCAGCACCAGGGAAGCGCTGCTGGAGGCGGGCGCCACTCGTATCCGTCCGATTTTAATGACAGCAATCGCTACGATTGGTGCATTAATTCCTCTCGCGATCGGTATGGAAGGAAGCGGATTGATCTCTAAAGATCTCGGCGTCACCGTCATTGGCGGATTGACAAGTTCGACGTTGCTGACATTGCTCATTGTTCCAATCGTCTATGAGTGGATGAGCAAATTGAGAAGAAAACGTTTTTTCAAACGTAAAAAGTCCGTCACTTCTGAGCAGATCGACCACGCATAAAATCGCTGATTCGAAAGGAGGTCTAGCGCCATTGGGCAGCTAGGCCTCTTTTTTTACCGGAAATTTTCTCTATACTGAATAGCCGCAATGGGATTTAAAAGGATGTTGAAGACTTTTTATGCCAAACTTGAGGATGATCGTATCAGTTTTCAAGAGAATTCGTGAACGATCAGTGATGAATGAGAACTCTTTTTTCTCAAATGAAAAGATACTGAGATTTGATCGATCTTCCATCGCTGTGGATATCATGAACCGCAGAGCTGGAAGATCCTTTTTTTTGATGATGGATAAAGTGTCTCCGGAATGAATTTGAGCGATTCTTCTGACGAAACGGATGCACGGCCATCTGCTGTTTAATTGCTTTATGAACGGTTGAATGTATCCATTGGAAAGTGCATCCATTTTTGAGCACAAGAGAGGAATTTTTTTCAAAAAAGGCGAATAATAATAAAGAATGTGGATTGACTAAGAGGAGGATAGGCAATGACAAATACATCTTATTCTGATGTATGGGATTTGAACTCTATATTTCCGGGCGGAAGTGAATCGCCTGATTTTCATCGATTTTTAGACGACTTAAAAGGGAAAGTGAACATATTTTCTGATATGGTTTCTAACGGTCAACCGTTGAAATCAGTGAATGAAAGCGAGAAAACTGCCTTTCTAAAATACATAGAATCTATCAAAAGTATATTGGTGGATTTGGAGGAAGCGGAGTCTTTTATCAGCTGCTTGGAAGCTGAAAATACATCCGATCCGAAAGCCGGAGCTTTGCGAAACGAACTAACATCCCTTGCTGCCGAGTACCAAACAAGCTTTGTGTTGTTTCAGCAGATTCTCAGCCAAACAAAAGAGGATGTTTGGGCACAGTTGGTTCAAGACGAATCTTTAAAAGAAATCGAATTTGTGCTGAATGAATGGCGCGAAGAAGCCCGTGAAAAGCTTTCAACAAAAGAAGAGGCTTTAATCGAGGCCCTCGCGGTTGACGGCTATCATGGCTGGGGACAGATGTACGATTCAATGGTCGGCGGCATGCAAGTGACAGTGGGGGGAAAGACGCTTTCGATCGGCCAGGCCAATAATCTGTTTTCTGAGCCGGACCGCAGCCTCAGAAAAGAAGCGTTTGAAAAGCTGGAAAAAGCATGGGAAGAAAAAGAAGGATTATTCGCCGATATTTTGAATCATTTGGCCGGATTTCGTTTAAATGTTTATCGAAAAAGAGGATGGGAGTCGTTCCTGAAAGAGCCTTTAGAGGGGAATCGCATGTCGAAAGCAACACTCGATGCGATGTGGAAGGCCATTGCGAAACATAAAGAACCATTTGTCCGCTACTTGCGTCGGAAAGCGGAGCTTCTTGGGGAGGAAAAGATCGCTTGGTATGACCTTGAAGCGCCCATTGCTTCTGCAGCAGAGAAACGATCTTATTCTGAAGGGGCCGCTTTTATCATTCGCCATTTTGCGAAATTCGGACCGAAGCTTTCGGCATTTGCCAAGCACGCATTGGAGTCTTCTTGGATTGAAGCGGAAGATCGACCCGGAAAACGTCCGGGAGGATTTTGCACCACTTTCCCGAAAACGGAAGAATCGCGCATTTTTATGACGTATTCTGGCACTCTTGAAAGTGTAGCGACCCTTGCTCATGAATTGGGGCATGCTTTTCACTCCGATGTCCTGCGGCCGCTCAATATTTTAAATCGCCAGTATGCCATGAATGTAGCAGAAACAGCTTCTACTCTTGCCGAAATGATTGTCTCTGATGCCGCCTTGCAAGAAGCGGAAACGAAACAAGAAAAAATCGCTTTGCTGGAAGATAAAGTTCAGCGCAGCGTTTCCCTGCTCATGAATATACATGCTCGCTTTCTGTTTGAAACTCGCTTTTATGAAGAACGCCAAAAAGGAGTCGTATCCGCGGAAAGATTAAATGCTTTGATGGAGGAGGCGCAGCAGGAAGCGTTCGGCGGCGCTCTCGGTGTGACCCATCCGCATTTTTGGGCTTCCAAGCTTCATTTTTATTTAACGTATGTACCTTTTTACAATTTTCCGTATACTTTTGGCTATTTATTGGCCTTAAACATTTACGCGAGGGCTTTGGAAGAAGGGGCGGAGTATGAAGAAAAATATATCGCTCTGCTTCGTGATACAGCGGTTATGAAAGTCGAAGATTTAATCAAAAAGCATTTAGGAGAAGATCCGACAAAAGAAGAATTTTGGGAAAAGGGGATCCGCCTCTGCATTCAAGACGTCGAAGATTTCTTGCAGTTAATAGAATAAAAAAGAGGGCCCCGTCCGCTGAACTACACCTCCAATTGTTCGTTGTGTCCAACAATTGGGGTGCAGTTCACCGCTTTGTATCGGCAACGGGGTCCTTTCTAAACAAGTCAGCAGCAGCGATTCACTTTGCCGCTTTCATATCGTTCTTTCAAGGCAAACAGATAATATTCTTTTTCAGACATTATCGGTTTGTCAGGATGCGCCTTTTGGTGATGCTCCAAGTACAATTCGTAGTTAGGAAGTCCAAAAATCGTTTTGATGTTGCATCTTGTTTTTTTGATCCATGTCCTTACTTTTTCCAAAATGTTAACCTCCGATCGAAGTGTTCGAATATTTGGATTGAACAAACGGAGCTTCTCTCAATTCAATCTTTTGCTTTTTGATGATAATGCTGTACCATACCCGGATGGAATCAAGAATCAATAGAATGACGATAGCGATAAAGATTGCTGTAATGACAGCATCTAGCCGGTCGTTAAATACAATCTGCTTCATGACATCCATATTGGGGGCAGGTGCCAGTACTTGACCTGCGTCAATGGCTTTTTGATAAATTTTTGCGTGCGCCAAAAAGCCGATAGCCGGTACAGATGAGAACAGCTTCATGAAGGCAGCAACCAATGTGGTGACGCACAAGAAAACGAAAGGCACGATTGTGACCCAGCTGTATTTGGCTTTGCCCATTTTAATAATTAACGTAGTTCCCACGGCCAGCGCGATCGCAGCAAGCATTTGGTTGGAAATTCCAAACAGCGCCCAAAGCGAGTTGATTCCTCCGAATGGGTCGATCGCTCCTTGATACGTAATGTAAGCCCAACAGAGCGTAATCAGTGCGGATGCAATGATATTGTACAAATAATGATCAGTTCGCCCGAACGGTTTATAAAAGTTGCCGATAAAATCTTGCAGCATGAAACGACCGATTCTCGTTCCTGCGTCAATGGTCGTTAAAATGAAAACCGATTCAAACAGAATGGCAAAGTGATACCAGAATGCTTTAGCCCCTGAAAGGAAATTCGTAAAAATTTCGGCCATTCCCACGGCCAGCGTCGGCGCTCCTCCGGTACGAGACATAATCGTCGCTTCTCCAATTTCTTTAGCCGCATTCGTAATTTCATCGGGGGTGATTTGGAATCCCCATGAAGAGATGACAGATGCGGCGTGAGCAGCGTCAGTTCCGATCACCGAAGCCGGAGCGTTCATGGCAAAATATAGTCCCGGATGGATAGCGCAGGCGGCGATCAAGGCCATAATGGCGACCCCTGATTCCATCAGCATGGCTCCGTATCCGATGGTGCGTGCATGGGATTCCTTTTCAATCATTTTAGGCGTCGTTCCCGAAGCAACGAGAGCGTGAAATCCGGAAACCGCCCCGCAGGCGATGGTAATAAATAAGAACGGGAACAAATTACCGGCAAAGACCGGACCTGAGCCGTCAATAAAACGGGACACCTTTGGCATTTGCAAATCAGGAAGAACGACAATGATACCGACAGCCAACAGTACGATGACTCCGATTTTCAGGAAAGAACTCAAATAGTCCCGTGGCGCCAACAGCAGCCATACAGGCAAAATGGAAGCGATAAAACCGTAAATCCCAATCATGATGGCAAGTTGAGGCGCTGTAAACGTAAACATTTTGGCTAAAACAGGAGACTCAGCCACAAACTGACCGCCCCAAAGCGCCAACATTAACAGAACGATTCCGAGCAGCGATCCTTCCAGCACTCGTCCCGGACGGATGAAGCGCATGTAGAGACCCATCAAAATGGCGATTGGAATCGTGGAAGCAATAGTGAAGACTCCCCAAGGGGAATTGACAAGCGATTTCACGACAACTAATGCCAGAACGGCGATGAGAATGATCATAATGGCAATAACGCCAATAGAAGCAATTAGCCCCCCAAAAGGACCTACCTCTTCTTTGGCAATTTGTCCAAGCGATTTTCCGTCACGACGCATGGACCCCATCAAAATCACGGCATCTTGGACAGCTCCACCGAGCACGACACCGATAATAATCCAAAGCATCCCCGGCAAATATCCCATTTGAGCTGCCAAAATTGGACCTACAAGAGGACCGGCCCCTGCAATAGCTGCAAAATGGTGGCCAAACAGCACCCACTTGTTGGTCGGAACAAAATCTTTTCCATCGTTGTGAATTTCAGCAGGAGTTGCCCGCTGATCATTCAGCGCAAAGATTTTATTGGCAATAAATTTACTGTAAAAACGATAAGCTACGGCGTAGCAGGATACTGCGGCTACTACTATCCAAGCGGCGGAAACGGTTTCATTATTGGCCAGCGCGAGAATGGCTAGCGCCGATGCGCCTAAAATGGAAACAGCCGTCCAAATGATAATAGAAATAATTCCGTTTTTCATAGAAGTACCTCCCTGTAGAAAGAAAATAATTTAAATATTCAATTTTAAATATATTCTAACTTTTTTGCTTCTTTTCTTCCAGATAAATTTTTCATTTTTTCAAGTTTTTTTGCTTCTGTTCTATAACAGTTCCATATTATGTAATATTAGGAAAATAGTTCTTTGGATAGATAGATCAAAAGGCGAGGAAATTCGTTTTCACCATGACCTGTATCGAAATAATTGGAAAAATTTGATTTGACTCTTCCATCAAAAGCGGCCATTCACCATGGTTTTAAAAAAACGAGAACAGCCATACAGGCTGTCCTCGTTTGGATAGCAATGCTCGGCACTTTTATGAAAGGACTCTCCGTCCATCGAGATCTCAAAATCCGGTCGTCTTTTCGCCTCGAAGAATTTCATAAATGTTTCTTTTCCAATCAAAAAATTCACTTTCCAAAAAAAGCGATGGCTGACGCGGTCTTGAAAATGGCACGGATATATCTGCCAGTATCCGTGCCGGCCGTTCGGAAAATATCAGAATTCGGTCCGATAAAAAAAGCGCTTCTTCAATATTATGAGTGATAAACAAAACCGTTCTTCGGTATTGCTCCCAAATCGACATCAACCACTTTTGCATTTCCAAGCGCGTAAATTCATCTAAAGCCGAAAAGGGTTCGTCTAAACACATAAGCGATTGCGGACTGATCAAAGCGCGCAAAAAAGAAGCTCTTTGCTGCATTCCACCGGATAGTTGATGGGGGTAGGATTTCTCGTGGCCTTCAAGACCGGCTGCCGCCAGCATGCTTCTAGCTTTTTCTACCTCTCTTTTTCCTGTCAGCTCTTGTCCAAGAAGCACATTATCCAGCAAGTTTCTCCATGGAAGGAGAGAAGGATGTTGAGGCATAAAGCTTACGTGTCCTTTTTGACCGGTGATGTTTTTTCCGTCCAACACAATCTCTCCGCTGTCTGGCACGATAATGCCTCCGATTAAATGAAAGAGAGTGCTTTTCCCGCTTCCCGAGGGCCCTAATATGGATACAAATTCCCCTTTTTGGAGGGAAAAGGAGAGATCCTGGATAACCGGCTTGTCTTCAAAGCTTTTATATACATGTTTCACTTCCAAGTGGGTCATCTTTTATCGTCTCCTTTCGGCTGCCATTTCATCAGCCTCTTTTCCAACAGGACGATGGCAAGAAAGAAGAGGAGGCTCAATGCCATAATAACAAATATCGCGACAAACACTTTTTCCGTTTGAAAAGAGGAGGAAGCAATCGTCATGAAGACGCCGATCCCTTCTTGAGCGCCGATCCATTCCGAAACTACTGCTCCCATTACGCTGTAGGCAGCGGAAATTTTTAATCCGGAAAAAATGGACGGAAGGCTTCCGGGAAGCTCCAGTTTTAAAAATAATTGCGATTTCGTAGCACCGGCCATTTCCATATAATACCTCAGCTCATGCGGCACTTGCCTAAAACCGTCCAGAGCAGCGACGGCCACGGGGAAGAAGCAAAAGAGTGTAATAATAATGATTTTCGGAAGAATTCCAAACCCGAACCAAATTACGAGCAAAGGCGCCAATACAATGATCGGGATATTTTGAGACAAAATCAGAAACGGATATACCGCTTCCTTAAGTTTTGGCAGCAAATGAAGACAAACGGCAGCTAAAAAGCCAAACCCGCAGCCGATCAAATAGCCGGTTAACGATAGTTTTACAGTAGCGATAAAATGCGGAAGAAAATCCGGAAAAACTTTCACTCCAGTTTTGACAATGGCGGAAGGGGCGGGCAGCAGCCAGTTGGGAATATTCACGAGCCGGGCTATCGTTTCCCAGACAGCTAAGAAAAGGAGGAAGATCGCAACAGAGCGACCTCCCTTTGAAAAAATGCGTTTCATCGATATTTCTCCGTCAATTCATCCATGGTAATCCCATCTGGCCGAAATAAAATCTTCACCTGTGAAATGACGCTTGGACATCCTGCTTCCACCATTTTTTCATTCATTTTTTGAATAATGGGAAGTAAATCTTCCAAGTTTCCTTCCATTGTCGTTTCCAGCGGATGGACTTCATATTTCACTCCTGAGTTGGCTATCACTTCTATCGCTTCATCCACATAGGGGATCACGTCTTCTCCATTTTTGGTATGGGGAATGATTTGAATACTGACTAATGAATTGCTCATTTTTCTCCTCCTTTTGCATTCGGCAAGAATTGATTTGTGAAGGCTTTTTGGACGTCAATTCGCTTGTCTAATACGTGATGGTCGTACATCCAATCAGCGTAGTTTTCCCAAACTTCTTTCTTTTGCTCTCCCCAGCGTGGAGCATCATCTTGATATCTTGGGGAAAGCCATTCTTGGCTTTTCATGACGAGCTTTTTATCCAAATCGGGAGCTCCTTTTAACAACAAATTGGCCGCTTCTTTTGGATGGTCGATGGCATACGTATAGCCTTCAGAAACAGCAGCCATAAATTTTTTGGCGATATCGGGCTGGGTTTGAATCAGTTTTTCGTTCGTGATGATGACAGGGGTGTAGTAATCTAGTTTTTTGGAAAAATCCTTCAAATACAACATGTTGAGTTTTTCCCCTTTTAATTCGGCGTCGATTCCTTCCCATCCGTAAAAAATCCAGGCAAAGTCAACATCCCGTTTTACAGCGGTTAAAAAGTCGGTATTACCGATATTGAGAAATTTCACTTTGTTAACATCAGCTTTTTGCAGCTGCATGATCGATTGTATAACCGCTTTTTCAACAGGAGATCCCCAGCTGCCGTATGTTTTTCCTTCAAAGTCTTTCGGTGATTGGATATGCTTTGCTACAGGAGAAGCAAATCCGGATGTATTATGCTGGATCACAGCTGCGATGGATACGAGCGGAATCCCTTGTGCACGCGCTTGTGTTACCTCTTCTTGCGAGCTGATCCCAAATTGAGCTTTTCCGGAAGCTACCAGTTGATTCGGTCCGCTTTCTCCCGGCTGCAAAATCGTGACATCAAGACCGTGCTTTTGGAAAAATCCTTTTTCTTTCGCCACGTAAAGACCGGTGTGGTTGGTGTTGGGCGTCCAGTCAAGTACAACAGACACTTTTTTTACATCTTTCGTGTCTTTGGCTGTTTGATCTTTTCCCCCTTGTTGGCCACAGCCGGCAAGAAGAAAAACAGCCGACAGAGCAAGAAGCCATTTTTTCATTTTTGTTCCTCCTAATCTATTTTTTAAGATGTTGAACCGCAATCAGGCAAAAGTCAATCTTTTCATGGAGGCAAATGGGAACAAAAGAAAAGCGTCCGGGTTGATCCCGAACGCCATATTTTCAAACAAGAAAAAACCGCCTGTTTGAGAATATGTTCCCTACGCTGGCATCAACCAGATCAGGTTCGAAGGGTCAGCATCTAGCGGATGCTTTCTCAGCCGGCACTACCGGCTCCCCTACAAATTCTCATCTTGGACCTATCAGCGCAAGATTCAACTTTCCGCTGATTGTGGTTACGTTATTCCATTTTCTATTTTTTAGTATGACTGAAAAATCTTTTCTTGACAAGGGGTTTAAACAGAAGAGTGCATATGCCGCGTTTTGAGTTTTCAGAGTTTTAGAGAGATAGAGTTACTTGCACGGTGTCTTGTCCGGTCATTTTTTTCTATATAAGGAGTGAAAGGAGGGGAGAACATGGCAGAAGCTAATTTGAAAGCATCGAGTTTGCGGTTGGTGTTCGATTATGGTTTGGATGAAAAAGGAAAGCCGGTTTATAAAGCGAAGACTTTTTCCAACATCCGGTTGGAAGCGACACCGGATCAGTTGAGCCAAGCTGCCAATGCTTTAGGTTCGTTGTCGGATAAGCCGCTTGTGAGAGTCGAACGCAGTGATCAGTCGGACATTTTGTAATGAATGAAGGAGGGGAGAAATATGGCTAAAACGCTTGAACTGCAGTTTAAAACGGAACTTGGGAAAACAGCGTCCATTACGGTGGACAGTCCGAAAGAAACGCTCAGTCCTGCAGAGATGAAAATGGCCATGACCAGCATCATCGCGGCTAACATTTTCCAAACGCCAAACGGTTCATTGGTTGGAATCCAAGGTGCGCGGTTGGTAGAACGTAATACTACTGACTATTCACTTGAGTAATTTCC
The DNA here is from genome assembly GCF_038006805.1 of Bacillus sp. FSL W8-0223. Taxonomy (NCBI): domain Bacteria; kingdom Bacillati; phylum Bacillota; class Bacilli; order Caryophanales; family Bacillaceae; genus Bacillus; species Bacillus sp. FSL W8-0223. Next base: position 3,340,788 of record NZ_JBBOVX010000001.1, on the reverse strand, counting down.
GGTCCATCCATGATGAATGATCCCGTATGATAGGTTCATGCGGGATCATTCTTTCCGAACATTGACGAAGAATAGGAGGGGGAAAATGGAACAATTACTTTCATTCATCCAAGATGTAGGGTTTCCGATCGTGGTGACATTTTATCTGTTGTATCGTGTGGAGACGAAGCTGGATGACGTTATCCATTCGATTCAAACCCTCCCCGAACGGATGCGGATGAAAGCTTAGCCTTAAACCGATTCCATTCCAATGGCAGAGCCCTGCGCCTTTGAATCTATTGGTAGAGGCCGGGGCTCTTGTCTTTCAACGACATCAAAAGGGACAACAGAACCCTCCTGTTTTGATAGGAAAAGATGTGCCGGCTTCTCTTTCGGTCTACCATAAATAACGAAGATAAATATAGACGCTTGAGATAAGAATCGAAATAAGCATAAGCGGAAATCCGATTTTTAAAAACGAAGTGAAGGTGATTTTGACGCCTAGTTGGGCGGCAAGACCGGCTACGATTAAGTTGGCGCTGGCGCCGATCAACGTACCATTTCCGCCAAGACAGGCACCAAGAGATAAACTCCACCACAGCGGTTCGAGATTCTTAATTCCCAAATCGCCCATCGTTTGGACAAGCGGGATCATGGTGGAAACGAAAGGAATATTATCGACAAACGCCGAAACAATCGCGCTTAGCCATAAAATCAAAAACGATGCGATCGTCACATTCCCGTCGGTTATTTCTATCGCCTTTTTGCCGAGTGCGGAAATAAGTCCTGTTTCGACCAGCCCGCCCACAATGACAAACAGTCCTATAAAGAAGAAAAGGGTTGTCCACTCCACCTTTTTCAAAGCTGATTCCAAATATTCTCCTCCCGTCCATAACAACAGTATGAAAGCTCCTAACAGAGCGATCACGGCTGTTTCAACATGCAGAAGCGGATGGAAAAAAAAGCCGACAATCGTGATAAGCAGGACGGACAAACATTTTTTCAAAAGTACTGCATTGGTTATTTCTTTTTTTTCATCCAAAGCGAGCAGCTTTTCTTTGAGAACTGCCGAGGTGGTGAGCTGTTTTCGAAACAAAAAGGCGAGAATGGCGATCGTAACGAGCAACACAAGGAAACAGACGGGGGCCAAGTTATTCATAAAGGACAGAAAGGTTAATTCCTTAACGGCGCTTCCGATCATCATGTTCGGCGGATCGCCGATTAATGTGGCGGTTCCGCCGATGTTGGAAGCGAACACTTCTCCTAATAAATAAGGAACCGGGTTGATTTTCAAGCGGTTCGTAATGTTGAAAGTCATCGGCACGATTAAAAGCACCGTTGTCACATTGTCCAAGAATGCGGAACCGAAAGCTGTAATTAAGGAAAGGATAATAAGCAATTTGATTGGATCTGCCTTCACTTTTTTGGCCGACCAAATGGCAATGTAATGGAACAAGCCTGTCTCTGAGGCAATCGATACTATGACCATCATGCCAATCAACAATCCGATCGTATTAAAATCAATATGATCAATGGCCTGCTCCTGTGTCAATACGCCAAATACAATCATCAACAATCCACCGATTATAGCAACAATGGTTCGATGAAATTTTTCTAGAATAATAAAAATATAGGTAATGATAAAGATGCTCAATGCAATGATAGCTGCTTGGCTCAACGTATATCCCACCTATTCAACCACTCTTCAAAATTCTTTCCATAATAAAAATACTACTCCTATGCATTTGAAAATACAATTCATTTTGTGCGGAATTTTTCTATTTTTTAAAAAACAGGACTTCATCGTGTCTATGTATACATAAAGAGGTCCTGACCCAAAGGCAGAACCTTTCTCTATATGACTTATGAAAAATCTTCCGTTTGATGATCCGGTTCGTCCGTTTTTTTCGTGATTAAAATTTTATCTACACGGACATCGTCCATATCGATGACTTCCAGTGTCAAATGTTCAATATCGATTTTATCTTTGACGGCGGGAATTTTTCCTAAATAAAGAATCATAAAGCCGCCGATCGTATGATAGGAGATTTTGGATTCAATATCAGGAAGCTCTTCGATATCAAAATACCGTTTAAAATCTTCTATGCTGACAAGCCCGTCAGCAAGCCAAGTATGGTCATCCCGTTCTATAATTTTCGGTTCATCGGGGTCGTCTTCCCCGGGAATATCCCCAATCAGTTCCTCCATAATGTCATGGAGAGTGATCAGCCCTTCAATTCCTCCGTATTCATCAATGACGATCGCCTCGTTGCGGCCTTCTTTTTTCATCGCTTCCAAGGCATGATACACTTTCATTGGCTCTGGGAGGAAAAGAGCGGGCCTTAATATGCTATGTAAATCAATCGGTTCTTGGCTCAAGCTTTGAGTGAGCAAATCTTTCGTGTGGATCATTCCGGCAAAGTTATCTAAATCTCCGTTTCCTGCCGGATAAATGGAATGGCCTCCTTCAATGATTTTTCTCAAATTGATTTCTAACGGATCTTCCAAGTCGATCCAAGTCAACTGAGTGCGGGGCGTAAAAATATCATTTAAACGCAAATCGCCTAAATTAAATACTTGCTCCACAATTTCATGTTCTACTTCTTCTACGATTCCGCTTGATACACCTTGTTCAATCATGTGCCGAATTTCCTCTTCCGTAACCGAACGGGTCGGCATCAATTGAATGTGAAACATCTTTAGAACAAAACGAGACAGAAAAGTAAAACAGCGCACAATCGGTTTGGTTATTAGTGCTAGCCAATACATTCCGTTGGCAAGAGCAATGGCCGTTTTTTCAGGATGATTTAATGCGACTCTTTTCGGAACCATTTCTCCAAAAATAATGGTCAGCAATGCAATCAAAACGATCACGAGAACATAACTGATGAGATCGATATATGGCATAGACGGGAAAACGGCGAAAAGCCAGCGAGAAAGCTCTTTAGCAATAGATATGCTGCTGATGGCGCCAATCGTCATCTCAATCAAGGTCAGACAAATTTGAATCGAAGATAACAGCTGATTTGGTTCTTTTGCTATCCGAAAGGCCCTCTTCGCTTTTTTTGCACCTGATTTCGCTTTTTCTTCCAATTCCGATTTGCGTAAAGCGACAATGGCCGTTTCCATCATGGACAAAATTCCGTTCATGAAAATGAGCAATAAAATGATGATCATGGAAGTCCATATCCTATCCAATGCGTATTCACCTTTCTTCTGTAAGAAATACAAGGTCTACTTTGAACATACACAAACTTTTCCAAAAAGTACAATAGAATGATTATTCAGTGTGGACCATCCAACTTGCTGTAGAACGATTTTTGTCATAAATATTGGCTCTGACAGCAAGGGATCATGTTTGGAGAAAGCATTGGTGAAACATGTATAACCAACGATTTTGTGCTGCTTGGCTCCATCATCTTCTCGTTGATTTCCGTAAAAGTAAGCGATTGATGATAGAAAAAGTCCATAAGTGTTTATTTCATTAGTATGGAATTTTCGACTGCAAACAAAACATTCCACACCCATTTTCCCGAAAAAAAACGGAATCGTTTTCGTTCGGATGAAAAGTTTAGAAATTTTGAAAAATACCACCGGCAATGTCATAATAAAAATGGAGGAATGAAAGGAAAAGGGGATGAAAACATGTTTGAAATTGCCATTATCGGCGGAGGCCCTGCCGGCGGAAGTGCTGCTCTTTTTACCAGCAAAGCCGGAAAAAGGACGTTGGTTATTGATAACGGGAAAAGTGTAACCAAAAGAGCGTGGATTGAAAACCATTACGGTGTTGCGGAAATAACGGGACCGGATTTAGTAGAAATCGGTCGAAAACAATCAGAAAAATTTGGTGCGGAATGGGTGGAAGCGGAAGTAACAGACGTGAAGAAAACAGACAATGGTTTTGAAATTGTGACAGAGAAAGGCCGCTACGAAGCGAAACAATTGATTATTGCTACCGGAATGCTGACGAAGATTGCCGAAACGCTTGGATTAAAGGTGAAAGCAGGAACGGAACCACGCGTCAAACAGATCATTGAGACGGACGGTCAAGGGCGGACTAGCATGGAAGGTGTCTGGGCAGCCGGAGTTGCGGCAGGGACAAGCGTTCATACAATTATCACTGCAGGCGACGGAGCCAATGTGGCGATTAATGTCTTGAGCGAGATGAACGGCGAGCGCTATGTCGACCACGATGTATTAAAATCGTCGAAATAAAAAAGTTGACTCCACTAGGGGTCAACTTTTTGTCATTCTTCGCATTTTAACAACTGTTCATTCAAATATTTAAGCTGGTCTTCCATTTGTTTTAACATCTTTTCCGCATTGGAGACGCTTTGGCCTGTAGATTCCAGTTTTTCTATATCGCCTTGAATACGGATATAATCCATCTTGATTTCTTTTATGGCATATTCAATGTCGGCCCGTTTCAATGTCGCCCCTCCCGATCAATCGTTATTCCCATTATATAGAAATTGAGATGAGATTGCTATCTTTATTTTTTTATCAAATAGGCCAAACACGGCAGAGATGGAAGCGGACGACAACAGAAAACAACAGCCTTATAAAATTGGTGAGAGCAGGCGCGAAATCGATTCTTTAAAGCGAATTCTGAGAGGACGTAATTGATAACGATCAATCGTTAATTCTTGGCATTTCGTTAAATCTTGCTTGAAAAATTCCGATAGGTTTTGAGCTGTTTCTTCATGATAAATAAAGGCATTGACTTCGAAATTTAACCGGAAACTTCGGACGTCAATGTTCGCTGTTCCAACGGAGCTGATCTTTTCGTCTACGATAATCGTTTTAGCATGAATAAAGCCATTTTCGTAAATGTAGACTTTTGCTCCAACTTTCAATAGCTCCCCGATATAAGAAAGGGTCGCCCAATAAACAAAAATATGGTCAGGTTTGTTAGGAATCATGATGCGAATGTCTTTGCCAGACAAAGCGGCGATTCTAAGAGCGTCGAGTAAACTGGCATCAGGAATAAAATAAGGAGTCTGAATGTAGATTGATTTTTCGGCATTGGAAATCATTTTGATATAGCCGTTTTTAATGGCTTCCCATTCCGAATCAGGACCGCTTGTCACGATTTGAATGGGGATTTGTCCGGCCGGACGGGATTCCGGAAAATACCGGTCTGAATATTGGATATCGTAGCGTGTCGGCGCCGCTTGATTCCAATCCAGGATGAAGCGTGTTTGAATCGCATGAACTGCTTTTCCGGTAATTCGTAAATGTGTGTCACGCCAGTAGCCAAATTTGGGATTCAATCCTAAGTATTCATCCCCCACGTTAAACCCGCCGACATACCCAATTTTCCCATCGATAATGACCAATTTTCTATGATTGCGGTAATTTAATCGTAAATTAATTAAAGGTATGCGGGACGGGAAAAACACTTCCACTCGGCCTCCGGCGGCTATTAAATGACGGAATGATCTTTTCGACAACCGCCTAGACCCCATTGCATCATAAAGAATTCTAACTTCGACTCCTTCTTTCGCTTTTTTTGTTAAAAGCTGAATCAGCTGTTTTCCGATGTGATCGGCACGGAAAATGTAATATTGAAGATGAATGTGGTCTTTTGCTTTGGCGATGTCTTTTAGTAATGCCTCAAATTTTTCTTGGCCGTCAACAAATATGTCTATATCGTTGTCTTGAGTGAGCACCGCGTCATTGTTGATAAGATGCATGTAAATTAAATCGCGGTTTTTTGCGGCATGTGGATCGCAAAAATCAAATCGGTCTTCTTTTAAAGCAGCGATTTGCTGGTCAATCATTTTTTCTATCCCGATTTTTTTAATATCATCCCAATCAAACAATCGGCGTCTTGTTAAATTTTGTCCAAAGATTAAGTACAGAATAAATCCTACGAGAGGGATAAAAAACAATACTAACAGCCATCCCCACGTAGCGCTTGGTTCCTTCCTTTCCAAGAAAATAATGACGCCAGCAAAAAGGATATTCAGAAGAAACAAGAGAATTAATAAAATTGCCAATATTTCCATATTCATCCCCGCCAACTTCCAGCTATTGAATTGGTTATTCTTCATCCCTGTTTTAAATGGAAATAGCAGCAGCCATCTTGTATAAAGAAGGGGACACTTTATACTTAGCATATTTTATCAGTATATTCCTTTGTTTGCTATAACGATACCTTATTTTTCTTTTTGTTTAGGAAAGGATTCGATGATTTTTCATTAAATGATAAGAATTTATTAAGGAAACTGTACTATCATGGTTTGCAAGAGGACCGCCGCTTTAAATGCAAGGATGGGGGAGGGATGATGGGCTGTTAAGAAGAGGAGATAAAGGTCAATATTTTTTCAAAAAAAAGATGAAACTGTTTGCCGTTTGATTCGTAGAAAAAGTATAAACTTCAAAATGAAGAGGTGTCTGTTGTGGTGAAGGACAGTGAGCGGATCGCAAGAGTAATCAACAAGCTTTCCAGTTTGGGCGTTAAAGTAACGAAAACGAAGTCTCGCTTGGATTTGTTCCGAGCTCTACAAGGATATAAAGATATCAGAGGAATTGTAAAGTTGTAAAGGTGTTTACATAGTTTAGTATGCGCGTATAAAAAAATCCACCTTATGATTGAATGGATGTTGAAGGTCATTCGTTGTCTGAGAATTCAGGGTAAAGACACCGTAAGAATCGTGAAAAAGGCGCCGGGATGAATTCCTGGCGCCTTTTTCGTTAAGAGATGGCTTCATTTTCCGCGAGCGAAATTTGTTTGGTCGGTGCTATTTGCTCTTCAGGTGATTCTTTTTTTAGAACTTCAATATATTTGATATGGTGATCCTCCATATCTAAAATACGAAATTCATAGTTTTCATAAAAAATAACATCCCCTTGGCTGGCATCATAGTTTTTCGTTAAAACCCAGCCGCCAATCGTGTCGACGTCTTCCTCTTCAATTTCCAGTCCAAGCAGATCATTTACTTCGCTGACCAGCACCTTCGCATCCAATATAAAATGATGCTCGTTGATCTTCCGAATCAAGGGAACTTCATCCAAATCAAATTCGTCGCGAATTTCGCCGACAATTTCCTCAAGAATATCTTCTACCGTAACCAAACCCGCCGTTCCTCCGTACTCATCCATTAAAACGGCCATATGGATTTGTTCCTTTTGCATTTTGATTAACAAATCATGAATAGGAATGGTATCGATCACTCTTATAATGGGGCGGACATAGGATTCGAGCGTTTGTTGGATGTTTTCTTGGTTTTGCACGTAATCTGTAAGGATTTCTTTTAAGTTTACTAATCCGATAATGTGGTCTTTATCCCCATCAATAATAGGGTAACGGGTAAATTTTTCTTCTTTGACGGTCTTTATAAAGGATTCTATTGTTTCATCTTTGGAAAGAGAAATGATTTCGGTACGGGGAACCATTATCTCTTTTGCAATTCGATCACCGAATTCAAAAATGTTGTTGACATATTTATATTCGGACTGGTTAATTTCGCCGCTTTTATAGCTTTCAGAAAGAAGAATGCGCAGTTCTTCTTCCGAATGGGCCAGTTCACTTTCCGATGTCGGATTTAAACCAAAGATTCTCGTTACGAGTCGGGATGAACCGTTTAACAACCATATAAATGGGAACATGATCCGATAAAACCAAATGAGCGGCTGCGCCACAAATAGAGTGATAGCTTCTGCTTTTTGAATGGCGAATGACTTTGGCGCTAATTCTCCTACCACTACGTGGATGAAGGTAATCAAGGCAAAAGCAATTCCCACTGACAAAATGTGTTGAACGGAATCGGCTAAATTCATGCTTTCAAATATCGGGTGAAGCATGCGGCCTACAGCAGGTTCGCCTAACCATCCAAGCCCAAGTGCGGTAATCGTAATTCCCAATTGGCAAGCCGACAAATATTCATCCAGGTGCGTAATGAGAGTTTTGGCGGCAACGGCTCGTTTGCTGCCTTCCTCAATCAATTGGTCGATCCGCGAGCTTCTAATCTTTACAATGGCAAATTCAGAAGCTACGAAAAACGCCGTTATTGCAATTAACATAACGACAAGAACCAGACTAAATATGTCCAAATAAATTTCCTTATCTCGCTGAGACGGCGAGTAAGGAGTCACCTCCTAAAGTATTTGAATGGCTTTATTGTTATATTTTTTCTTTATTGTGAATAACAAATAGTTCTTAAGTCGAAAGAAACAGGTGAACGGACGTCAAGAAAAAAAGCATCAATGTCCCATTTTATCACCCCAAATTCGTGTTTAAATTAACAATATTATAAAAAATACTTGAACTCCCGTCAATTGGAGGCTTTATTTCCCTATTTTATGGCGGGGAAAATGGTTTTATTCTAAGTCATCTTAAGATGGTTTTCAAGATTTATACACTTTTATCTAAAAAAGTATTGGCGTCTTTTTGAAAACAGGAGATTATCGCCTATGAACTCATTGGAGAGAGGAGACTGGTGAAATGAGCGACTTTAAGCATCTTCGCCTTTGAAAGGATGGGGAGGCATGGATGCTTAAAGTCTGATGAAAAGTTAAACCCTTGAGGGAGTGGTGCTGACTTTAGAAATTTCTACATACAAAATATGGTGTCCGTCCATTTCTGCAATCTTAAATTGGTACGGAAGATATTCAATAATATCTCCTTCGGCTAAATCATATTTTTGTGTGAGGAGCCATCCTCCGATAGTATCAACATCTTCTTCGTCCAAAGCGGTTCCGAGAAGATCGTTCACGTCTTCGATCAGCACTTTGGCATCTAAGAGGTAATGGTTATCTCCAATTTTGCGGATAAGAGGAACCTCGTCTGTATCAAACTCGTCCCGAATTTCGCCTACGATTTCTTCCAGGATATCTTCAACCGTTACAATTCCGGCAGTGCCGCCGTATTCATCCAGAAGGACGGCCATATGCGTCCTTTCCTTTTGCATTTTTACCAAAAGGCTCTGAACAGGGATCGTTTCTATGACGCGGATGATCGGCTTGACATAGTGTATAAGCGGCTTTTTCTTATTGTTTAAATTAGACACACAGTCTGTCAATACTTCCTTCATGTTAATCATGCCGATAATGTTATCTTTGTCTCCGTCCGTAATCGGATATCGGGTATACTTTTCCGCTAAAAGCGTTTCTAAAATATCCTCTAACGTATCGGATTGATCAAAACTGACAATTTCCATCCGCGGCACCATAATTTCTTTTGCCAGGCGGTTGTCGAATTCAAAAATTTTATTGACATATCGGTACTCCGATTGGTTGATTTCACCGCTTTTATAGCTTTCTGACAAAATGATCCGCAATTCTTCTTCAGAGTGAGCGATGTCGGTTTCCGTCGCAGGCTTTAAACCAAATAAATGAGTAACAAGCCGTGCAGACTGATTTAATACCCATATAAAAGGGAACATCAACCGATAAAAACCAATCAATGGCTTTGCAATCGCCAGCGTAATCGCTTCGGCTTTTTGAATGGCTACCGATTTAGGAGCAAGTTCTCCTAAAACCACGCTCAAAAACGTGATAACGGAAAAAGAAATCAAAAACGAAAGTACATGAGCGATGTTGTTTGGCAAATGCATCGCGCGGAACAATGGATGGATGAGAGCCTTTACTGTAGGCTCTCCAAGCCAACCAAGTCCTAAAGAGGTAATGGTAATCCCTAATTGAGTGGCGGATAAATAGGAATCCATATGGGTAATAATTCGTTTTACGGCCACTGCTTTGTTGTTTCCTTCTGATACGAGTTGATCAATTCTAGAGGATCGCACTTTTACGATGGAAAATTCTGCTACTACGAAAAACGCTGCGAAAGCGATGAGCGCAAGAATAGCTATGATTTTGACGGTAATCAAAGCGTGAGGCTAGTTCCTGAGGGCGATCCACCTCTTGAATCTTAGCGTTCCGATTCAACGGAAGCCATTAACAAAGGGAAGATCGGCTCTTTTTGAAAATAGCCTTCCACACCTCCTATAATAATTTTCATGTCTATATCTATTGTCCTATTGTATCATAATTCCGATTTAGATCAGCAGTGAGAGCACCAAATTGGTAAACTTCATCGATTAATGGAAAAATATAGAGTAACGAGAGCTCTATATATAGGTTCTCTTTATCTTTCCCAAATAGCAAACTTTCACACCTGTTTAAATTAACCGATCCAGGAACCAGGAAGCGATCGTAAAATAAATGAGAAGTGAAAAAATATCGTTAATGGTCGTAATCAGCGGACCGGATGCTACTGCCGGGTCAACTTTTAATTTGTACAAGATCAGAGGGATCACCGTTCCGGCCAAAGTTCCAATGATGAGCGTGAGAAGAATGGAGAGGCTGACCACCAATCCGAGAATGGCGCTTCCTTGCCAGAAAAAAGCGATCGCAAACAAAAGAACAGAACAAATCGCACCGATAATGACGCCGACAACGAATTCACGTCCGACTAATTTTAAAGCTGTTTTCATATTAATGTCTTTAGAAGCAAGGCCCCTCACCACCACTGCCAATGATTGTGTTCCTGTATTTCCGGTCATGCCTGCAATCATAGGCATGAAAAAAGCTAAAGCGACTACTTTTTGCAATGTTGCTTGGAATCCTGAAATGATGCTTCCGGAAACGAGGCCGATAAACAGCAGCAAGATCAGCCATGGAAGCCGTCGAAAGGCCGCTACAGGCGCTTTTGTATCAAAATCGATCGCTTTCCCTGAAGCGGAAAGTTTTTCGATGTCTTCATTCGCTTCTTGTATGACAACGTCGATAATGTCGTCGAACGTGACGATTCCTTGCAAAACCCCTTCTTCGTCGACAACCGGTATCGCCAAAAAGTCGTAACGTTCAATGAGCCTGGCAATTTCTTCTTGGTCGGTTAGAACGGATACTGAAATGACACGCTCATACATGATATCCTTGATTTTGGCGTTTATATCAGCGAGAAGAAGATCGCGGTAGGAAACAACGCCCACCAGTTTTCGGTTTTCATCAATTACGTATAAATAGTTGATGGTTTCAGCATATTCTGCAAACGTCTTTAACTTATCTACGGCTTCTCTCACCGTATAATAATTGCGAATCCATACGAAACGGTTCGTCATGAGACGGCCGGCCGTTTCAGAAGGATAATTCATCATGTTTTTAATGATGGTGGACTCTTCTTTTTTCATTCCGGACAAAAACGATTTGATTCTTTCGGGAGACATGTCGTCGAGCAAGGACGCAAGGTCGTCGTTGTCCATATCGTCTAAGACCTTTCGTGATTTTTCTCTCCCGAGCTTTTTCAAAACTTCAAGCTGTTCTTCATGACCCAGCTCTTGAATCATATCGGTTAGGACGGGAATGTTTAGCTGTAAAAGAAAACGCAGTTTATGTTTTTCCGGTAAATTTTTATAGATCGTAGCCATATCGTAGGGATGCAATTCTTCCAAAAGCTTTTGAAAGTCTGTTTTTTTCCCTTCTTTTAAGGCTTTAATGACAAGAAGCGTCATTTGATCTTCTGTCAAATTTTGAATCACCGTCATTCCCTCCTTTAATGGGCTAAGTCCTTATTATAAATCGAAACATAAAAAATGGAGTCGTATGTTTTGGAATTCCCGGCTCTTTCTGTTCTCCGGCGTGATGAAATGCGGAGGAAGAATGGCCTATATTCCAAATCACAATAGAAATAGAATAAATCTAATGACAGAACGAATTTTTATTGCTTCAATCATATTTTATCATACGTCTTTTCACCTAATTTTGCTAAAATAGTAATGAGAATATGTGTATCGGATGGAAAAAGGAGATTGGGAAGATTCGGAGGTCATAAGATTGAGAAATCATGGGATTATGAAGGAGCTTATTTATATTCATTTAAATGCGGTTCATCAATATACGATGTCATATGGAATTGAGTTCCGCGAGTTTGTAAAATGTCTCCCCAAGGAACTGAATAATGTTTTGCTTTTGAAGCATAACTTTGACTACAGCGATTTTAACATGCACACTCTTTTAGATTATGTGGAAAAAGACAATTTGGATCGGCTGCTGAAAGAAGATGTGTATGAATATGGCGACTTTTGCTGGCTTGACTTTGAAGACACGGACGGGCTGAATGAATTGGAGGGGCAGGAAATCGCCGAGCTCCTTTATTTAGGGCACAGCAAACAGCATTTAAGCGATCCTTTTTACAGCAAACTGAATAACCGCTACGTATATTTATCCCATGATGATGGCTGGTTCAATAAAACCTATTATCGATTTTTAACCGATTTTTATTATATGCTCGGACATGTGATTGCTTTGAAAATGAGCCATATAAGAGGAGAAAAGGGGCTGTTTAATCTGAAAAGAGGGAGAGAATTTCCTTCGGTTCCGAGGGATGTGATCGCTTCCTTCAAAGACAAGATGAAAGAAGGCATGGTCATCTCCATATCTAGAGCGAATCAAACTCGACATAAAATTGAAATTCCCGTTTGGGTAATAGGGGATTATATCAATATGGATGAAATGGTGGATGACTATTTGGATAAAACGGGAGAGACTCCGGACGGGCAGCTGGTCTATGATAAAAAAATGCGGGAATGGAGCGCTTTATTTAAATAGAGAAGCCGACAAAACAAACGAAGGAACTCTGTATACCAGGCGAAGGTTAAGCAGCACTTGGCTTGCGATCTTTGTGAACCACCATGGCCAAATGATGTTTTGACCAAGACAGTAGAGCAATAGAATGGTGAAAGCCAATACTGGAAAGAGAAGAGCTCCGAATTCTCCTTAAGACGAAAAAAGATCTGAACTGCTAGTATTTTCTGACGGAAAAATATGCGTTTTCCTAAATGAGTGTAAAAGCCTCTTACGAAGACTGTAAGAGGCTTTTATGGCAAGTCCTTTTTCGGCTTGGAATTCGTATACAAGTTTAAGCAATTTTCTGAGCGAACTTTATTATTTGGCGATGGTTTTGCGGACAGAAACTTTTGCTTGCTTTGGCTTAATCATCATTAACAAGATGGAAATAATCGCAAGGGTACAGGCAATGATAAATGGCGTGTGGGCAGAAATGGATTCTCCTAGATATCCTGACAACACAGGAGCAACGGCTGCCCCGATCCAGCGGATGCAATTGTAAGTACCGGATGTAACCCCACGTTCATAAGGAGATACTTCCACCACGTAGCTTGTAAACAAGGCGTTGTTTAACCCGCATGCTAAACCGGAGACGATGACGATGGTAATCAATGCGATGCTGGAATGCACAAAGAATAAGGCCCCGACTAACATTGCAAAAACAAGTAAACTAAACGGCAAAATTTGTTTTGGAGAATATTTTTCTTCTAATTTGTGAGCTAAACCGGCAGATCCGTATGCAAGGAAAAGCCCCCATCCACAAAACACCAAGCCGATTTGAATGGCTGAAAGTCCAAGAGTAAGCGGCGTATAAGCCAGAACAACGAAAAATCCATAATAATAGAGCATTCCCGAAAGCGAGGCAATCAAAAAAGGCGGGAACGTAAACAAGTTTTTAAGGTCTTTCAATCCGGCCGGTTTACGCGTTTGTTTAGACGACGGTTCAAATACAAAGAACGCCACAAGCAAAAATGCAGTAAAAATCAAAATGCCGGTCGCAATGAAAGGAAACCGCCAGGAAAAATCCCCAAGCAGACCGCCCACTAAAGGACCGCCGGCCATACCTAAACCGATGGCGGCCTCATATAAACCAACCGCTTTTTGGGCATCGTCGGACAGAGCGATTAATAATGTCATAGCGGTAGCGAAAAACATCGAATTGCCAAGTCCCCAGCCGCCTCGGAAAATGGACAATTCCGGGATATTTTGGGAAAGTCCGCATAACAATGAAAAAATCGTTACCACGATAAGACCAGCAACCATAAGCCTTTTATCTCCGGCGCGGCTGGCCAAAATGCCAGCGGGAATCATCATAACGGACATGATGAAAATATAGGCGGTAAACAGCATTTCTACTTGCCAATGAGAAGCCCCGATTTGCTCGGCAATAACCGGCAGGATCGGGTCCACAACTCCTATCCCCATAAACGCTAAAAATGACGCAAATACGGTAATCAATCGCGCGCGTGCAAAGTTTCTTTCTTCCATGAAAAATCCTTCCTTTCTGTATTGGTTTAAAACGATGGACCAAACAAAATCAGGCTCGTTTTTAGGTCGATTCACTCGTTCGCTCGCTCGTTTTTCATTGAGAGTGGCCAGACGTTTGCACTTGCTTGTTCCATCGTTTTTTGAAACGAAACGCATGCGGGAAAAAACAAGCCTCCTTTTTTGCCGAAAAACAAACAGCTTCTTTTTTCACGTCCTTTCCGGCGCTGGAATGATGTTGCCCAAGATCGTTTTTTGCCGTTTATTCCTTGTAAAAAATCATGTATTCATCCAATATGGCATCAATTTACATTTAACGTTAACGTCAAGGTTATATTTTGTCAATGATAAAAAAATCAAAAGGCTTATTTGTTTCCATTATTTTTGCATTCATGGGCTGTTCTTTTTAAGGCTGGCGTTTTTATAATGCGAATATAAGAATAAAAACGATCTCCACTTTCTAATCTATTTTCGGATTGACCCTTGATTTCCGGTTTCTTGTGGAAAAAGCAATGGGGAGCTTTTAAAGAAATTTTTTCCAGACTATGACCATTTCAGGAAAGTGAGGCTGACCATTCCAAATGGAACCTTTCTGCCTTTCTTTAGTAAACAGGAAATCTTGAATAAAGAACGAAAAGCCATGTATTATCCAGATTTTCTTAAAATTTCATAGTGTGATTGCATATAATCATATGAAGAAACGTTTTTCCGGCATGTAAAGAAATGATAAAATAGAAATGTTATTCAATGAACAGGAATAGAATGATTTTTCTTAATGAAAATCAACAATATTGGAGGTTCGTGATGAAAACGAAAGTTTGTTTATTATATGGCGGGAAATCAGCGGAACATGAAGTTTCCCTTCAGACAGCCAAAGCGGTGACGGAAGCGTTGGATTTGGAAAAATTCGACGTGTATCCGGTTCATATAAATAAAGAAGGACAATGGATTAAAGGACCGAAATTGGAAAGACCGGCAGAAAGCGTGGAAGATTTGCAGTTTTCGCCTCAAAACCAAGAATCCACTCATCCGTTAGCGGCTTTCCTGGAAGGCGGTGAAGAGTTTGATGTGGTCTTCCCGCTTTTGCACGGACCAAATGGTGAAGACGGCACAGTTCAAGGGATGCTTGAACTTTTAAACATTCCTTATGTCGGAAATGGAGTCTTAGCCTCGGCGGCGGGAATGGACAAAGTGATCATGAAACATATATTTGCAGAAGCAGGCCTTGCCCAAGTCGATTATGTTTGGTTTACGCGCAGCCATTGGGAAAAAAATCAAGAAGTAACATACGAATTAACGGAAAAAGAAATCGGCTATCCTTGTTTTGTGAAACCGGCCAACCTCGGTTCCAGCGTGGGAATTAACAAATGTTCCAATCGAGATGAATTGGAAAAGGCCTTTAAGGAAGCTTTTCAATATGACCGTAAAATCATTGTGGAACAGGGAGTAAAAGCGAGAGAAATAGAAATGGGAGTGCTCGGGAACGATGATCCGAAATGTTCCGTACCGGGAGAAATCGTTCCTAAAAAGGAATTTTATGATTATAAAGCGAAATATCAAGATAATAGTACGCAATTGATTATACCGGCAGAAATTTCTGAGAAAGTTAAGGCAGAGATGGAGCAAATAGCGATCAAAGCTTTCCAAGCTTTAGATTGTTCCGGACTGGTTCGTGCCGATTTCTTTTTGACAGAAGACGGCCGAGTTCTGATTAATGAGGTCAATACGATGCCGGGATTTACCCCCGTCAGCATGTTTCCGCTTCTTTGGAAACATAGCGGTTTAGATTACCCTCAGCTGATTGAAACATTAATTGATTTGGCCATAAAAAGGCATGAGGAAAAACAAAAGATCAAATACACCGTTTAAAAGATCAAATACACAGTTTCATAGAGTGGACGCGGTTTTTCAAAATGCCGCGTCTGTTTATTCCGAGGAAGAAAAGGTGAAGGGAAATGATTGTCAAAACGATTCAACAAGTTGCTGAAATGATGGGAGCACCATATGAACTTTCCCATAAAGACATTGTGATTCAAGGAGTGAGTATTGATTCCCGAAAAATCGAAAAAGGGAATTTGTTTGTCCCTTTAAAGGGAGACCATACGGATGGGCACCGTTACGTCGAAACAGCGTTTCAAAATGGGGCAGCTGCTTCCCTTTGGCAAAAAGATGTTCCCAATCCACCGGAACATTTCCCGATCATTATGGTGGACGATACATTGGAAGCGCTCCAACGTCTTGCCAAAGCATATCGTGATGAACTGTCGATCAAAGTGGTAGGTGTAACCGGAAGCAACGGAAAAACGACTACAAAGGATATCATCAGCAGCCTTTTGTCGAGTCGATACCGCGTTCAAAAAACGGAAGGAAACTACAATAATCATATCGGATTGCCTTTGACGCTGCTTTCCTTAAAACAAGATACAGAAGCAGCGATTTTAGAGATGGGAATGAGTTCAAAAGGGGAAATTGATTTTTTGACGCGGATGGCTCGACCGGATATAGCCGTTATTACCAATATTGGAGAAGCTCATCTGTTAGATTTAGGTTCAAGAGAAGCGATCGCAGAAGCAAAATTTGAAATTATTAACGGCTTAGACAAAAATGGTGTGCTTGTTTACCACGGCGATGAACCGCTTTTGGAGCAACTAGTCCAAAATACGCCTCATTTGACGGTGAAAACGTTTGGGGAATCGGCAAAAAATGATTTATACCCGACGAAAATCCGTCAGACCAATGAGGGAAGCCGGTTTTCCATTAATACAGAACCGGAACGAGAATTCTTTCTTTCAGTGCTCGGTAAGCATAATGTGTTTAATGCATTGGCTGCTATTCTCGTTGCTCGTGAATTGGGGATCTCTTACGATGAGATTGAAGACGGCTTAAAAAAGATCGAATTAACTAAAATGAGATTGGAGCTTGTAGAGGGAAGCAAAGGAGAAAAAATTATCAATGATGCATATAATGCAAGTCCTACCTCGGTAAGAGCAGCGATTGATTTGGTTTCCGAACTTCAAGGCTACGAACGGAAAATTTTGGTTCTGGGCGATATGCTTGAACTCGGTCCGAAAGAAAAGCAATACCATGAAGAGATTGGAAAAGAAATCAATCCACATGCTATTGACTATGTGTTCACCATTGGTGCATTAGGCCAATATATTGCGAAAGGTGCGAAAACCGTATTGCCGGAACACCGCGTTTTCGCTTTTGTGGAAAAAGAGAAACTCGTGGAAAAGCTGAAATCCTTGTTAACG
This sequence comes from Bacillus sp. FSL W8-0223, assembly GCF_038006805.1. Taxonomy (NCBI): domain Bacteria; kingdom Bacillati; phylum Bacillota; class Bacilli; order Caryophanales; family Bacillaceae; genus Bacillus; species Bacillus sp. FSL W8-0223. The sequence goes on along the minus strand of NZ_JBBOVX010000001.1, from coordinate 3,323,500 downwards.
GGAAATGAACTGATTTTAGTGAAGGCATCACGAGGTATGAAATTGGAAGAGGTCGTCCATCTTTTACAAGCGTAATGCTGTTTTTCGATGAAAACGGAACGCTTTTATTTGCTTTACGGAATAAAGTCCTTGCTTTTTTCCACTAAGAAGGATAAAGTTATCAGGATGATGGAATTGAATTTTATTCAATGAAATGGTACGATTACCGTAAATTGTTTATTACGCTTTCATGGGCAGCCCCTGCCCATGAGGCCAGGCATAAAATGTAGTTGCACGTCAGTTGCCCGCAAAAGGCCGATTGTTTCAGCGAAAAAGGCTGCCGCTAGTGGGAGTTTCACTTTGTTATTCATCTTTCATATCAATCCGCCAAAGGAGTCGGCATACCAACCGGAGGCCTCCTTTCATTTCTACCATTAAGAGGGTTAGCGATTGTGTACTTCTAGACTATAATGGAAAGTTCAAGCTCATTGCTTTTCGATATCTTTACTCGTATCCGTGTGTAGGAAACTGAGTTAGCGGATAAAAGTGACGCTAAATATCGCTCTTCAGTGGGAAGAGTATTTTTTTGTTTAAGGTGTTTTATTCATGTTTTTTTGAAAAACTAATTTTAAGACCGTTTCATGTGATTGAAACTTCCATATTTTTTCTTGATTGACTGTTCTCATCCATATCATTTTCATCAAAAGGAAAAATATAAATAAAAGGAATTTATCGTGAAACAATGAAGGCCTTTTTGAAAAGTAAGACGAAAAAAACTGCATATTGTGTAACAAACATTTATTTAGGTTTAAGAAGGAGAAGAGAGAATTGACAAAATTTGTAGAATTAGGTTTGAGTCCAGCTCTATTGAAATCGATTGACCAACTGGGTTTCGAGGAGGCGACTCCGATCCAAGCGGCCACGATTCCAAAAAGCTTAGACGGAAAGGATTTGATCGGACAAGCTCAAACGGGTACAGGGAAAACCGCCGCTTTCGGTATTCCGTTAATGGAAAAAATCGATACGAAAAATCATCATATTCAAGGAATGATCATAGCCCCTACACGGGAATTGGCCATCCAAGTATCAGAGGAATTATATAAGATCGGCTATCATAAACGGGTGCGCATTCTTGCAGTGTACGGCGGCCAAGATATTCAAAGACAAATCCGCGCTTTGAAAAAACAGCCGCATGTGATTGTGGGGACTCCGGGAAGAATTCTTGATCACATCAATAGACAGACATTAAAATTAGACCATCTTCATACGCTCGTTCTTGACGAAGCGGATGAAATGCTCAATATGGGTTTTATTCAAGATATTGAAACCATCCTTTCCCATATGCCGAAAGAGCGGCAAACCCTTCTTTTTTCTGCAACAATGCCGGAACCGATCCGTGCTATTGCCGAAAAATTTATGAAAAATCCGGAATTAGTTCAAGTGAAAGCAAAAGAAATGACGGTTCCGCAAATTGAACAATATTTTATCAAGATTCAAGAAAGAGAAAAATTTGACGTTCTTTCCCGGCTTCTGGACGTACAATCTCCTGAGCTTGCGATTGTATTCGGCAGAACGAAGCGTAGAGTGGATGAATTGACAAGGGCGCTTACTTTGCGCGGGTATTCTGCTGAAGGGATTCACGGGGACCTAAGCCAAATGAAACGCTTGAACGTCCTGAAAAAGTTTAAAGAAGGAAAAGTCGATGTTCTTGTGGCGACCGACGTTGCGGCACGGGGATTGGATATTTCCGGGGTTACTCATGTTTATAACTATGATATTCCGCAAGATCCGGAAAGCTATGTTCACCGTATTGGCAGGACCGGACGAGCCGGAAAAGAAGGAATTGCCATTACGTTCGTATCCCCTAGGGAAATGGGCTATTTAAGAGAAGTAGAACGAACGACGAAAAAACGGATGACGCCGATGCAGCCGCCGACATGGACGGAAGCGCTCATCGGACAACAAAAAGCAGCCGTGAATGAAATTGAGACATGCTTAAATAATGAAAATTTAGAGGACTATCAAGAATTAGCGAACGAGTTGCTGGCACAGTTCCCGCCAAGTCAAGTGGTGGCCGCTGCCCTTAAACTCCTTACAAAAGAACCGAACCGCACTCCTGTCCATATTACGGAGGAAGGGCCGCTGCCAATGAAAAAAGAGAGCAGACGTTCTTTTAATAAAACACAAGGAAATCAACGCAAAAATCAAAGATCGCGCGTGAGCCGAAGAAAATCCGTTCCAAAAGCATAGGAATTCCTATGCTTTTTTGTTTGCAAATATCTGGAGCGAGAAATGCGAAAACGGCTGGTTGCTTTCCGCCATTGTCGTTCTTAATAGGATGATCATTCAACAAGGAGTTTCTTTCGATACAGGATGCCCATGAAGAATCCGCAAGCAAAACCTGCCAGGTGGGAAACGATATTCACTTCGGTTTGAATAAACGTCATCAATAGAGCGATGAGTACAACCGGAAAAATGATTTTTTGATGATGATCGGCTAGCAAAGGGGGCTTTACCAGCAAGAAAGCGGCAAAGGACCCGAATAACCCGAAAATGGCTCCGCTTGAACCGATATGAGTGTAGGTTAAAGGCATAAATAGAAAGGTGGCGGCATTTGCGAAAATCCCGGATAATAAGTAGAGTAATAAAAACTTGATTTTTTTTAACATGATCTCTAAAGGAGGAGCGAATAAAACCAGTGTGATCGTGTTGAAGAAAAAATGGGAGAATCCTCTATGAATGAAAATGGAGGAAATGAGTCGCCACCATTCTCCATTCGCAATCGCGATATTGGTTCCGGAAAAAGATTGGTAGAAAGCGACAGCAGGGAAAAAAGGAATCCATGTCGCCAAATAAAGTAGAGTCTGAATACCGGCTAATGTGGAAACGCAAGGATAATAACGGATAAAATCTGCCATTCGTTCACCGCGCTGAAACATGGACTTCACCTCTGGTTAAGGGAATGATGAAGTTGGGGCAACAACGAAATGCTTTTCGATCCTGCGTTCCAAAAGCATTTCGGTGCAAGATTCCCACATGCTACCTCCATTTATATGCGGCCGGAAATCATTTAGAAGGGACGAACTGTGATGATTATTGGCATTGGTTTAGATATTGTGGAAATGGAAAGGATTGAAACGCTGATTCGTCGTCAACCGAAATTTCCATGTAGAATACTGACTGCAAATGAAATGAATATATTTCAATCTTTATCGCCAAAACGGCAAGCTGAATATTTGGCAGGGCGATTTGCGGCAAAAGAAGCTTTTTCCAAGGCCTACGGAACGGGAATCGGAAAAGAGTTGACGTTTCACGACATCGAAATTCAATATAATGAGAACGGAAAACCGATGATCGTCAAGCCTTTTAAAGAAGGAGTTCATTTAACTATTACGCATAGCCGGGAATTTGCTGCTGCTCAAGTGATCATCGAAAAAATGGGAAAAGATTTTTAAAGTACATATTCCCTATGGTTGTCTCATATATTGGATAACAGCAGGAGAGACAAGATCGAAAAGCCGAGATTGCAGGCAACAGCGCTGGACGAAAGAGGCATAAGTGCCTGTTCATCTTAGGTTATTGAACATCTTCTCTCTCCCTTTCATGTTTAAATGAGACAAAGGGGAAGTGAAAAGAATGAAAAAGAATGTGGCGCTCTTATTCATTGGCTTATTGACAATGATTGTTCTCGCTGCCTGCGGTTCTAAGACAAAAGAGGAGGTTGTTTCCGATCTAAATGAAAAAATCGGCAAATTAAAAGGGTATAAAGCAGAAGCGCAAATGACCTTAAAAGTGGGAGAAGAAAAACAAACGTATAATGTGGAAGTATGGAATAAAGAACATCAATATTACCGGGTAGAACTAAAGGCGGCCAAAAGAGACCAGAGCCAAATGATTTTGCGAAATGATACCGGTGTGTACGTATTAACTCCTGCCCTTAATAAAAGCTTTCGATTCCAAAGTGATTGGCCTAAGAACAGCAGTCAAGCATACTTATATGAGTCGTTAGTGAAAGACATTTTAGAAGATAAAGAGGCGAATTTTAAAGAAACGAAAAACCACTATGTATTTGAAACCAAAACCCGCTATCAAAACAAGCAAATCCTTCCTTACCAAGAAATCGTTTTTAACAAAAAAGACTTAACACCTGTCTCCGTAAAAGTAATGGACACCGACCACAATCCATTAGTCACCGTCAAATTCAAAAATTTGGATCTACATGCCAATTTTGATTCGTCGTCCTTTGATATGAAAAAGAATATGACAGGAGCTCAGCTTGAAGTACCGGTTGCTGCAAACTCGGGTGATCAAGATTTTTCCGTTCAATATCCTCTTGCTGATTTAGAAGGAACAAAGCTGGTGGAAGAAAATGAGTTGTCATCTGATAATGGGAAACGGGTTGTTCTTACCTATGGCGGGAAAAAATCGTTTACGATTGTTCAAGAAAAAGCTCACGCTGTTGAGGCTTCCGAACCAATTGATTTGGATGGTGAAGTGGCGGATCTAGGCTTTGCCATCGGGTCCATAACGGATCACTCGCTCTCTTGGACGTATCAAGGGGTTGACTATACGTTGGCATCGAAGAACCTCACGAAGCAAGAAATGATCAGAATTGCGAGTTCCATGCAAGGAAATCCCGAAAAATAAGAGGGAATACTTTTTTAATTGGTAATTTTACCCTATTTAAACAACGGAAACTCATATGATACAGAAAAGGCTGGCTCAAAAGTCATTTTACTTTTAGGCCAGTTCTTTTTTTGCATTTAAAAATTCGACAATATTTGTCATAATGAAGGGGAGTTTAGTGGAAAGAAGGGTCATGAGTGGATACATCTCAGTTTTACAGGGATACATGGGTTGAAATTAATTTGGATCACATTGCTTATAATGTAAAAGAGGCTTTGCAACTTTTGCCGTCTACAACGGATTTATTTGCTGTGGTAAAAGCCAATGCATACGGTCACGGTGATGTTCAAGTTGCCAACACCGCTATAAAGGCGGGAGCCAAAGGTTTGGCTGTGGCCTTTTTAGATGAAGCTTTGAAATTAAGGAACAGCGGAATCGAAGTGCCGATTTTAGTATTAGGAGCTTCCAGGCCGGAAGACGCCAAGTTGGCAGCAGATCATCGTATATCGTTGACAGTGTTTCAGGAAGAATGGTTGGAAAGAGCGGAACCATTTTTGAATGGCTCCTCGTTAAATGTGCATATGAAAGTAGATACGGGAATGGGCCGAATTGGTGTAAGGACCGAAAAAGAGTTGAAAGCATTGGAAAAACGAATTATGCGTTCCTCTGCCTTTCGATTAGAAGGGATTTTCACTCATTTTGCGACAGCCGACGAAGTAGATACAGATTATTTCCGGAAACAATTTGAAAAATTTCAAGTGATGGTGCAACTTCTGAAACAAAAACCAAAATATATTCATTGCGCGAATAGTGCAGCTACTTTAAGGTTTAAAGAAACATCTCATGCTTTTAATCTCGTTCGCTATGGAATTTCGATGTATGGGCTGTCGCCTTCTGCCGACATCCAATCCCTTCTTCCTTTTGAATTAAAACCGGCATTATCTCTGCATACAAAAATTGTTCATGTGAAAAAGGTGAAGAAGGGAGAAAGAATCAGCTACGGGGGTGTATATGAAGCAAAGGAAGATGAATGGATCGCTACTTTGCCAATCGGCTATGCAGACGGCTGGATTCGCAAGCTTCAAGGCCAAGAAGTGCTGGTTGGCGGGAAAAGAGCTCCTATCGTAGGCCGAATTTGCATGGATCAATGCATGATCCGCTTAGATGAGGAAGTGCCCGTAGGAACGGAAGTCGTTTTGATCGGTAAACAAGGCCGGGATGAAATCACGATGGATGAAATTGCGGCAAAGCTTGAAACGATTCATTATGAAATTGGTTGTATGATTTCCCATCGCGTTCCCCGTGTCTATATAGAATCCGGAAAGATTGTGGACGTTTCCAACCCGCTTTTGTCTTCTCACCGGAAAATGTAAGCAGTGAATTTTTTTCTTTGTCAATATAAATGCATAATTTTCGTGTTTTTATGACGATAATAGGTGAAGAATTCATAATTTATCTTTTCGGGCGACTCAATTGATGGTATCATGGATTTGGTAGTGTAAAGAGACGGTTATTGCAGTGAACGGTGGAGGTGTAGTTCGTGTCTGAATCCAGCACAACGACAGAAATCTTAATTCGATTGCCGCAGCAATTTTTAAACGAATTAGACGGATTTGCTGAGCAGGAAAATGTGAATCGCAATGAATTTATTTATCGCGCCACAAAAGCGTATCTTCGAGAACGCAAAAAGCGTCAAATAAGGGAAACGATGAGACGAGGCTATATGGAAATGGCAAAAATCAATCTTGCTATTGCCTCCGAGGCTATTCAAGCGGAATATGAGGCAGAGAATACGGTAGAACGATTAGTAAGTGGGGGCTAATCCTTTGATTGTTAAGCGTGGTGATGTGTATTTTGCAGACCTTTCCCCTGTTGTCGGCTCGGAGCAAGGCGGAGTGCGTCCAGTACTAGTCCTTCAAAACGACATAGGGAACCGGTTTAGTCCCACTGTAATTGTTGCTGCTATCACAGCGCAAATCCAAAAAGCCAAACTGCCTACACACGTAGAAATTGACGCAAAGCGATATGGTTTTGAGCGGGATTCCGTTATCTTGCTGGAACAAATACGCACAATTGACAAACAACGCTTAACGGATAAAATTTCCCATTTAGATGAAGAAATGATGGAAAAAGTGGACGAAGCCTTGCAAATCAGTTTAGGTCTAATAGACTTTTAAATGAACGCTCCTTGGTTGTCTAAAGGGGCGTTGTTATTTACTCACATTTAAAAACGTTTGCGGTTGCGTGTAAATGCAAAAAAAGCCGTTTATTTGTCGGAAAGTCTACTTTAATAAATTGGCTCTTATCTTTAGAGAAAAAAGATTTTTTCTTTGGACTGCCTATCTGCTTCAAAAATCTTCACCTTAACCTTCGTGTAGGTGTGTGATTGCCGTCAAGCAAAGCATACTCTGCGGATTTGCAAGGATAGCATTCAACATGAACCCGCCTTTTACTTCCGTTTGTTTTGATCTATTTACCCGATGCACGCATTTCAGTCAGCCTTGTTTGAAAAAGGAAAACCGTTATTCTGAAAATTAGAAATATGACTGAGAATAGTTTATGATTGACTAAAGTGGTTTACATGACAGAAATCAGCAAACTTTCAATAGTACTAAAATGACTCGTTTTATGTTTATAAGCGGATGTAATTATCTGAAAATATAGAAAATTTGAGGTAAAATGGAATGGAATGGGGGATTCTCTATTTGTGTTGGAATTTTAGGGTGGGAGAGAAATGGTTTTTCGTTTTTAAACACTTCAAGGAGGAATGATATGAACGTCTTTTATAAGAATTTCATATTATCCATCGTATTATATTTTGTTTTAGTTATTTTTGATTATGTTGAAAATCATACATTCAATTGGACTGAAAACATGATACAATCTTTGTTTTTTGTAGTATTTTTTAGATTGTTTATGTGGTTTTTAGACGGAAAAAAAGCAAAAAACTTGATCTCTTAACAATTAGGGGATTAATATCAAGGTTTTTATTTTTACCCCCGTATGCTGTGTGCCTCATCATTACATTTCATCAAATAGTACGCAAGTTGGGCCGCAATAGATACAGCCTTTTAAACACCCAGTTTTGCAGCTGCCTAACACGGGTTATAGGACTAACTGATAGAAATTCTCCAATTCGGTTTTTGGTTTTTTATTGAGACAGGCGTCTACCTTGGCAACCAGTTATACCATTCATTGTACTTCGATCATTTTAATATCTAAACCTATGAGATATAGCCGAATAAAGAACGGTATGGAAAAAGAGCAGCGATTAAGAAAAGATTGCGTTTTCCATGAGTTAAGAAAATTACGATTCTTATGCGGAGGAAAAGGAGAATTAGGTAGTTGTGGATTGGTTCGACTTGAAATAATTGAATAGTACATACCTCGAAGTATTTGTTATTCTTTTTACAAATGGCAGATTCATAAGAAATTTTATTGAATGGGGCTTACAGAACGATTCAATAGATGATTTGACATCATCAGATTTTGTGGATATCTTGAACATTTAACAAGAAAGCAGAGGATGGAGTGTCATGGGGCAGCCTTTTGATTATATCGAGATGAAAATACCTGCCAAGCCGGAGTATATAGGAGTAATCCGTTTAACGCTATCTGGGATCGCAAGTCGAATGGGTTTTATGTATGAGGCTATTGAGGACTTGAAAATTGTTGTCAGCGAAGCGATTCTCAATGCAATACCGTATGCGTACCAAAAACAAGGAAAAGGAGAAATGGTCATTGGATTTTCTCTATATCATGATCGATTGGAATTAATGGTGGCCTATAGAGGTCAAAGTTTCCAATCATCTGATTTGAAAAAGGAGATGTGCCATCTTGAACAAAGGGAAGGAGAATTTTTTCGTGAAGGAGGATTAGGATTATATTTGATTGAAACGCTTATGGATGATGTGAAAATCCATCACCAAGAAGGGGTATCCGTCTTTATGACAAAATACCTTAAAAGAGAGCAGGTGGAGAGGGATGCGAAAACCATCTCAACCTAATGAATGTCCTTTTAAACAAAAGGTTATGAAATGGATCGAAGAGTTTCAGCGTCATAAATGCCAAGAATCGCAGGAAAAAATCGTGACGCATTATCATCATTTGGTTGAATCGATTGCACGAAAGTATTCCAAGGGAAAATCTTACCATGAGGACATCGTACAAGTTGGAATGATCGGGCTTTTAGGGGCCATCCGCCGCTATGACCGATCTTTTGGCAAAAGCTTTGAAGCGTTTGCGGTACCAACTATTGTCGGCGAGATCAAACGATATTTGCGGGATAAGACATGGAGTGTTCATGTTCCCCGCAGAATTAAAGAGCTGAGCCCTAAAATTCAATCAACAGTCGAAAAACTGACAAGTGAAATGCAAAGATCACCGCAAATAAAGGAAATCGCTGATTACTTGGATATCTCGGAAGAAGAAGTTTTGGAAGCGATGGAAATGGGGAAAAGCTACCAGACGTTATCCGTAGATCGTACAATTGAAGCTGATTCTGAAGGTGGCACTATGACACTCCTTGATATGGTGGGCAATGAGGAAAAAGGATATGAAAAAGTGGATCAGCGTCTCGACTTGGAAAAGGTTCTTCCTGTGCTGAGCGAAAGAGAATGGAAAATTATACAGTATACGTATTTGAAAAATATGAGCCAAAAAGATGCAGGCGAAAAGCTGGGAATTTCCCAAATGCATGTGTCCCGTCTTCAACGTCGCGCCGTTCAAAAATTAAAAAAAGCCATTCGATCCGAAACGATGAATTCGGAAAAATGAAACCGATCCATAATTGGTGTGTCATTTGCTGCTTCCCAATCTCTTAAAAAATTGGGCATAGACAGTTTTTTTGAACATAGAGATTGGTGAAACCAAAAAAGCATAATTTTTCGTTTGAAACCAATGATAAGAAAGTATTTTTTGAGAGGAATTAGCAGTTTGGTTGATTTTTTCTAAAAAAGAATGACGATGGCGATCACGGGCGAGAAGGGTTCTCTCGTCATTTTTTTTGGAAAAAATTGAATCAATGAGCTGCCAGAGTCCCAACCAACCCCCTACTTTCTTCCTCATTCCGTCTCACCTTATCTGCTAAAGAGGAAATTATGATAAAATGGGAGAACACATATATGATCAATCGAATGTCTATGAGAGCATGTATTAGCTCAACCTGAGGGTTGTTGAATCATCCGACTAGAGGGCAGCTTAATCACTCAACGGATAAGAAGAAGCTTTTGCTGCTCATCGATAGTGTATCGATTGAAAAGGACTTCCTCGATTCTCCATTTGGAAGACTTTTTTGCTTTTTCTAGAAGTTTAGGAAAAGGAGTGAACTCCGTTTTGAACGGAACGAATATGATTGAACAATCGACTGACAGAGAAATGAATTTACTAAAAAAGATAGCTGAAGAACAATCACTAAAATGGAAACAAGTACAAACGGTTATTTCCATGTTGGAAGAGGGCAATACAGTCCCGTTTATCGCTCGTTACCGAAAAGAAGCAACCGGAGCGCTCGACGAAGTTCAAATTCGTTCGATTATGGAAAGATGGGACTACCTTCAGAACTTGGAGAAACGAAAAGAAGAAGTTTTGCGCAGCATTGAAGGACAAGGCAAGCTGACGGAAGAATTGCAGCAAAAGATTTTAGCTGCTGATAAACTGCAAGAGGTAGAAGACTATTACCGCCCGTATAAACAAAAAAGACGGACAAAAGCGACCATTGCCAAGGAAAAAGGCCTGGAACCTTTCGCTCTTTGGCTGCTAAGTTTCCCGGTGACGGGGTCTGTTGAAGAAGAAGCAACGAACTATTTATCAGACGAAAAAGAACTTTTCTCGATAGAAGAAGTCATCCAGGGTGCCAAAGACATTATTGCGGAAATGATCTCGGATGATGCTTCTATAAGAGACTGGATTCGAAAAGAAACATTTCGAAATGGAACGTTAAAGTGTACGGTGAAAGATGCGGAAAAAGATGAAAAAAAGGTTTATGAAATGTACTACGAATATGAAGAACCGGTCATTAAAGCAGCTTCCCACCGTGTATTGGCCGTGAACCGCGGAGAAAAAGAAGAGATTTTGCGGGTGTCAATTCAAACAGATGCGGAAAACATTTTACGCTTTTTACAGAAAAAGGTCATTCAAAATAAGGAAAGCATATCTGCCCGTTTTGTTCAAGAAGCGCTGGAAGACAGCTACAAACGGCTCATACAACCTTCTATTGAGAGGGAAATTCGCAATCAATTGACGGAAAAAGCGGAAGACAGGGCGATCCATATTTTTTCAGAAAATCTGAAAAGGTTGTTAATGCAACCACCTTTAAAAGGAAAAACCGTTCTTGGAGTGGATCCGGCTTATCGTACGGGATGCAAACTGGCCGTAGTCGATGAAACGGGAAAAGTGCTTCATATCGGAGTGATTTATCCCCATCCTCCGAAAGCAAAGAAAGAAGAAGCGAAACGCCTTTTTATTGATCTCTTGGAACGTTTTCCAATTGAAGTAGTAGCCATTGGCAATGGAACGGCTTCTCGGGAAACAGAACAATTTGTGGCAGACATTTTAAAAAATATGGAAAAAGATATTTTTTACCTCATTGTAAACGAGGCCGGCGCGAGTGTTTACTCTGCTTCTGATTTGGCACGCGAGGAGTTTCCCGATCTTCAAGTGGAGGAAAGAAGCGCCGTATCGATTGCCAGAAGGCTTCAAGATCCTTTGGCGGAACTAGTCAAAATCGACCCGAAATCCATTGGCGTAGGACAATATCAGCACGATGTTTCACAGAAAAAATTGCAGGAATCCCTTAATTTTGTGGTGGAGACGGTTGTGAATTCAGTGGGGGTAAATGTCAACACGGCTTCAGCCTCTTTGCTTCAATATGTTTCTGGACTTTCTAAATCCGTTGCCAACAATATTGTGAAGTATAGAAATGAAAATGGCCGGTTTACTAATCGGATGCAGCTAAAAGACATTCCGAGGTTAGGAGCAAAAACGTTTGAACAGTCTATTGGCTTTTTAAGAATTTTAGATGGGGAAGAGCCATTGGACCGGACTCCTATTCATCCGGAAAGCTATCCGCAAGTCCGCCAATTGCTTGAAAAACTAGGATTTACGACAGCTGATCTTGGCACGTCTGAATTGCGGGAAGCGTTGGAACGGCTTTCCATTAAAGATGCAGCTGAATCGTTAGGCATCGGTGAACTGACTCTGAAAGACATTGTCGATGCTCTTATTCAACCGGAAAGAGATCCTCGTGATGAACTGCCTAAACCGCTTTTAAAGAAAGATATTTTGAAAATGGAAGACCTCAAACCGGGCATGGAGCTCGAGGGAACGGTTCGCAATGTAGTAGATTTTGGAGCTTTTGTGGACATCGGAGTGAAAGAAGATGGACTTGTTCATATTTCCAAAATGAAAAAAGAGTTTGTGAAACATCCTCTCGATGTAGTGTCAGTGGGCGACTTGGTCACTGTCTGGGTCGATCAGGTTGACTTAAATAAAGGAAGAGTTTCATTAACGATGATTGCTCCTAATGAGTAGACATGCACCAGAGTGCATTATCGCAGTGTGGGATGTCATCAGTCTATACTGACTTGAGCGGTTTTACGTTTTGCTTCAATTCTCTTTCCGTGTAAAAAAACCAGCATTGGTTCAATAACTTGATTTGGCTTCGGTCTTTTTGCAAAAACGCCATTCGCATTTGATTTTTTAGCCAATTAGGCATATCAAACCCTCCCAGTGTTGATAATCAACCGTCTAAACGGGCCGCAGGACTCTAGCTTTGAAGGCGGGTGCTGCGGCTTTCTTGATGCCATAAGCACAGGATTCTTTTGCGGTCGAAGGATGAGCACGTTTTTTTACCGAGTGGCACGAAATACAGTTTGTATGAAGCGATCAAACGAAGGCGCCGGATGTTGTGACAGAATATGCCAAGCTTAAAATCAAAAGAAAAATCCGGATACTAATAAGTATGCTGAATAGGTTTGTCAAGTTTCCAGAGGGGTGTTGAGGTTGGATAACAAAGAATTGCAGTCTCTAGTAGAGACTATTTCGCAACAATGGTTTGGTAAAGCATTTACTCATAAAGCGCTTTTTAACCCGAGGCTTAGAACTACCGGCGGAAGGTATTTGTTGAATTCTCACAATATAGAGGTGAATAAGAAGCATTATGAAGAGTATGGCTTAGAAGAATTAATAGGAATTATAAAGCACGAGCTTTGCCATTATCATTTACATCTAGAGGGGAAAGGCTACCGTCATCGTGACAGGGATTTTAAAGAATTAATGCATCGCGTGAAAGCGCCTCGTTTTTGTTCCACCTTGACCACTGTTCAGAAAAAGCGCTCGACAAAACAATATATTTATCAATGTCAATCGTGCAAACAAATTTTCAAGCGTATGAGAAGGATGGATACTAAGAAATTTGTTTGCGGAAAATGTAAAGGGCGACTCTCTTTAATGGAAAGTCATTTTGTAAGGCATTAAACAGAAGACGACTTTCCATTGACTGTTCAAAAGTTTTTTATATCATTTTTGTTATTTTGAAATAACCTGAGGCGGGAATGGAGACAGTAAGTGACAGGGTGTAATGGAACCTACATAAAATTTGTTGCAAAGTGATGGTGGGATCCTAAATAGAATGCCCATTTGAAGAACATGGTAATAAAAAAATTTTTCATTTTATGCTTGACTTGTTAAATATAGGTCATTATAATATGAAGAGTCGACAAGCTAATAAGTTATTTCAATTGTTCCGCAGTAGCTCAGTGGTAGAGCAATCGGCTGTTAACCGATCGGTCGTAGGTTCGAATCCTACCTGCGGAGCCACTTTATGAAGGAGAAGTACTCAAGTGGCTGAAGAGGACGGTTTGCTAAACCGTTAGGTCACAAATATGTGGCGCGCGGGTTCGAATCCCGCCTTCTCCGCCACCGTGGCCCGTTGGTCAAGTGGTTAAGACACCGCCCTTTCACGGCGGTAACACGGGTTCGAATCCCGTACGGGTCACTTCCATCTATAATCGGCAACAGTTGGACTGGCTGTTGCTATCTACGGTCCCGTAGTGTAGCGGTTATCACGCCTGCCTGTCACGCAGGAGATCGCGGGTTCGATTCCCGTCGGGACCGCCATTGTTTGTTGGGCTATAGCCAAGCGGTAAGGCAACGGACTTTGACTCCGTGATGCGCTGGTTCGAATCCAGCTAGCCCAGCCAACTTCTAAATGAGCCATTAGCTCAGTCGGTAGAGCATCTGACTTTTAATCAGAGGGTCGGAGGTTCGAATCCTCCATGGCTCACATTTTGCGGGTGTGGCGGAATTGGCAGACGCACCAGACTTAGGATCTGGCGCCTTCGGGCGTGGGGGTTCGAATCCCTTCACCCGCACCAAAAAAATTATTGACTTATTCTAAAAAAATAGTATAATAAGAAACGTTCTTTAAAATGCGGTCGTGGCGGAATGGCAGACGCGCTAGGTTGAGGGCCTAGTGGGGGCGACCCCGTGGAGGTTCGAGTCCTCTCGACCGCATCGGCAAATGCGCCCATAGCTCAATTGGATAGAGCGTCTGACTACGGATCAGAAGGTTAGGGGTTCGACTCCTCTTGGGCGCGCCATGTACAATTAAAAAATGTCGCATCGGGAAGTAGCTCAGCTTGGTAGAGCACATGGTTTGGGACCATGGGGTCGCAGGTTCGAATCCTGTCTTCCCGATTTGGAGATGCGGGTGTAGTTTAGTGGTAAAACCACAGCCTTCCAAGCTGTTGTCGTGGGTTCGATTCCCATCACCCGCTCCAATACAATAGATGGCTCCTTGAAAACTGAACAAAACGAAGCGTAAACCAATGTTTCAATTGAAACAAGCCAAGTCAAATTTCTTTTTGGAGAGTTTGATCCTGGCTCAGGACGAACGCTGGCGGCGTGCCTAATACATGCAAGTCGAGCGGACTTTCAAGAAGCTTGCTTTTTGAAAGTTAGCGGCGGACGGGTGAGTAACACGTGGGCAACCTGCCTGCAAGACGGGGATAACTCCGGGAAACCGGGGCTAATACCGGATAATATCTTCCTTCGCATGAAGGAAGGTTGAAAGGCGGCGCAAGCTGCCGCTTGCAGATGGGCCCGCGGCGCATTAGCTAGTTGGTGAGGTAACGGCTCACCAAGGCGACGATGCGTAGCCGACCTGAGAGGGTGATCGGCCACACTGGGACTGAGACACGGCCCAGACTCCTACGGGAGGCAGCAGTAGGGAATCTTCCGCAATGGACGAAAGTCTGACGGAGCAACGCCGCGTGAGCGAAGAAGGTCTTCGGATCGTAAAGCTCTGTTGTCAGGGAAGAACAAGTACCGTTCGAACAGGGCGGTACCTTGACGGTACCTGACCAGAAAGCCACGGCTAACTACGTGCCAGCAGCCGCGGTAATACGTAGGTGGCAAGCGTTGTCCGGAATTATTGGGCGTAAAGCGCGCGCAGGCGG
The DNA here is from genome assembly GCF_038006805.1 of Bacillus sp. FSL W8-0223. Classification (NCBI taxonomy): domain Bacteria; kingdom Bacillati; phylum Bacillota; class Bacilli; order Caryophanales; family Bacillaceae; genus Bacillus; species Bacillus sp. FSL W8-0223. The sequence continues at coordinate 3,308,438 of NZ_JBBOVX010000001.1, read as the reverse complement.
TCTCTTAAGTCTGATGTGAAAGCCCACGGCTCAACCGTGGAGGGTCATTGGAAACTGGGAGACTTGAGTGCAGAAGAGGAGAGCGGAATTCCACGTGTAGCGGTGAAATGCGTAGAGATGTGGAGGAACACCAGTGGCGAAGGCGGCTCTCTGGTCTGTAACTGACGCTGAGGCGCGAAAGCGTGGGGAGCGAACAGGATTAGATACCCTGGTAGTCCACGCCGTAAACGATGAGTGCTAAGTGTTAGAGGGCTTCCACCCTTTAGTGCTGCAGCTAACGCATTAAGCACTCCGCCTGGGGAGTACGGCCGCAAGGCTGAAACTCAAAGGAATTGACGGGGGCCCGCACAAGCGGTGGAGCATGTGGTTTAATTCGAAGCAACGCGAAGAACCTTACCAGGTCTTGACATCCTTCGCTACCTCTAGAGATAGAGGGTTCCCCTTCGGGGGACGGAGTGACAGGTGGTGCATGGTTGTCGTCAGCTCGTGTCGTGAGATGTTGGGTTAAGTCCCGCAACGAGCGCAACCCTTGACCTTAGTTGCCAGCATTCAGTTGGGCACTCTAAGGTGACTGCCGGTGACAAACCGGAGGAAGGTGGGGATGACGTCAAATCATCATGCCCCTTATGACCTGGGCTACACACGTGCTACAATGGATGGTACAAAGGGTCGCGAAACCGCGAGGTGGAGCCAATCCCAAAAAACCATTCTCAGTTCGGATTGCAGGCTGCAACTCGCCTGCATGAAGCCGGAATCGCTAGTAATCGCGGATCAGCATGCCGCGGTGAATACGTTCCCGGGCCTTGTACACACCGCCCGTCACACCACGAGAGTTTGCAACACCCGAAGTCGGTGAGGTAACCCTTACGGGAGCCAGCCGCCGAAGGTGGGGCAGATGATTGGGGTGAAGTCGTAACAAGGTAGCCGTATCGGAAGGT